>JAUBOH010000062.1:0-1550 GCA_036700145.1 Microcoleus occultus BM001215366 | reverse complement strand
CGGTTCAGGTGGAGGCGACACTTCGGCGGCTGGTTTCGGTTGAGGAGAAGGCGACGGTTTGGCTGCGGGCTTTGGTGCGGGCGGCGGCGACGGTTGGGCCCCGGGCTTCGGCTTGTTTGAGGCGGCCGGCGGCTTCTCAAACTGCGGTTTCACTTCAGCAGGCGCTGGGGAGGCCGGCTGGTCAGTCGGTCCGGGCCCTGTGGGGGCTAGGGCTGGCGGCTGCTGGCCCGCTGGGTTGGGTCTGCTGGGGGCGGCGGATGGGGTAACGGGAATGCCGCTGCAAACTTTTTCGTCGTATTTAAACGCGACAGCCACCTGGTAAAGCTTGTGGGTGCTGGCTGCTGGAAATGTTACAGAAGGGTTAATAATCGCAGTTTTAGCCGCGTTGTCGAGAATACTGTAACCCGTCGGGACGATCGACTGAGGCTCAGCCCTGAGCAAGCCTTGGGGGTTGACAACTGCTCCAAAAACTGCTACTCCTTCGAGTTTTTGCGAGCAAGCTGCTGCGGGATAAGCGACATTCACAGGAGTCGGCCCGGTCATTTCCAAGTCGGGATAAGCCTTTTTGAATCTCTCAAACAAAGCAACATAGGTATTTGCAGCAGCAAGCTGTGTCTCTCTGTCGGTAGGTAAGTTTGAATTCGGTTGTTCTGGCTGTTGTAGCTGTTGCTGTCCCTCATCAAATTGTCGCCTCCTGATTCTTTCTTCGGGAGTTTCTGCGATCAGATTCCTTTTATTCGGATCTTTTTGAGTCAATTTTGGTACTCCATCTCCCGAATTTCTCGGGCCAATTGGGAATTCCGGGCTAAATACAGGAGCTCCGTCTGGAAATAGCGGGAGTCCGCCTCTGCTGGCTATGGCTCTTTTGAGCGTTTCTGCCTCATCTTCCGCCCTGCCGCCGGGAAACTGGGGTTCTCCTGTGACTGATGGTGGTGGCGGTGGGATATTGCGATCGAAATTACCGGGTAATGGCGGGAAAATCTGAATGCCACCGGGAGGGGCTTGCGGGATGAAAGTGGGTGTAGTCAGGGAGGGGGTTGGGAGAGTTGGAGCTGGATTTTTGGGAGGCGGTGGGGCTGATGTGGCTGTTGAGGGGGGTAGAGGGGAAGGAGGGAGAGGGGAAAAGAATCCAGGAGGGGGCATTCCCGGCGGCAGGGCGGGCAAGTTGATGGGACCAGGTGCGGGGGGCAAAGGCGGGGCTAACTTGGGCGAGAAGGGAAGGGGAACTGGTGCGATCGAAAACGGCGTATTGGACGATCGCGGGGGTATGGTTTGTGGCAGGCGACTGACTTCTGCGGGAGTTAGTTCTACTAAGCGGACGGAACCGGGGATCTTTTTTGAAGAATTTCCACCGTAGATTAGGCTTGAGAGCGTCGGGGCGCTTACTCCGAGCACTCCGTGAAGGCCTACAGAAGCTAAGGCTGCCCACCAAAAAGGCTGGCGCAGCGGTTCGGAAAGGGCGTTGGCTAGGGAGGAAGAGTCAGTCATGACAATCGGGAATTGGGAATTGGGAATTGGGAATTGGGAATTGGGAATTGGGAATTGGGAAT
>JAUBOH010000061.1:14413-23931 GCA_036700145.1 Microcoleus occultus BM001215366 | reverse complement strand
TAACTTGAAGTAATTGATGTTGAGATGACATAATCGATTATTGCAGATATTTTTTCGCTAACATTTCCTAATAAATACAGTCGCACATTAGACATCAGAGTGAAAAGCCTGTCAAGGGCAGGCAGGATGTCTACCCCACAAGAGTTTTTGGAGAAATATATTGTAATACCAGTTCTCTAAAATCATCCAACAGTAGGTTGATTGTATGAGATAAACTCAACGATGTAGATTGTAGCATTCTTTTTTGGAATTGGTATAAAAGCAAGGACACTGCACTGCTGTATCCTTGCTTTTACGGCGTGAGTTTGACCGAACTTGATCTCGCCACTATTCCCTAGCCCGTATTCCGCATCCCCGCAGCAATTCCATTAATCGTCAGCAGAGCTCCCCGCAACAATTCACCCTTGCTGTAACGCGAGTGAATCACCCCTGGAACTGCGCCGCTACCGTGTTGTCGCAAGCGTTTCAGCAGCGAAACCTGCAACAAACCCAAAGGCACAATCGTGGCATTTCGCAACTGCACGGAACGCTGCAATGCCGGATCTTCGTCCAACAAACGTTGGTGTCCGGTAATAGTTAAAACCAAATCGCGAATCAAGTGAAATTCGGCAGCAATTTGATCGAATAAAGCCTTAAAACGCTCCTTGTCCGCAGGCATTGCCAACTCCTGAACGTAGTGTTCTGCAATCTGTAAATCCACCTTAGATAAAGTCATTTCCACCTTAGAAATTACCATTCTAAAAAACGGCCATTTTAAGTAGAAATACTGCAAAAGTTTCATGTGTTCTTCCGGTTCTTCCAGCAAAAACTCTTGCAAAGCTGTGCCGACACCGTACCAAGAAGGCAGCAAAAATCGGCTTTGAGTCCAGCTAAACACCCAAGGAATTGCCCGCAAACCGCTGATGTCTTTCTTGCCACCGCGCCGGGCCGGGCGAGAACTAATTTGCAACTGACTGATTTCTTGAATCGGGGTAACGTGGTGGAAGAAATCGACTAAATCCGGCTGTTCGTAGATTAAGTTGCGGTAGTGCGATCGCGATCTCACCGACAACTCTTCCATAATCTCATTCCAAGGGTCGATGCCATCGAAACCAGTGTGCAGCAAACTAGCTTGAATTACCGCCGCCGCCACAGTTTCCAAATTGTAAAGCGCCAACTCCGGTAAAGAATATTTAGAAGCCAAAACCTCGCCTTGTTCGGTAATTTTAATTCTCCCGCTAATACTCTTTCCAGGCTGAGCCAAAATCGCCTTGTAAGCAGGCCCGCCGCCACGCCCTACGGAACCGCCTCGGCCGTGAAAAATCCGCAACTCCACACCGTGTTTTTCCGCAACCATTTGCAAAGCCTTTTGAGCTTTCTGAATTTCCCAATTGCTGCTGAGGAAACCAGAATCTTTATTGCTGTCAGAATAGCCCAGCATTACCTCTTGCAATTTAATCTTGTGGATTGGCTTTTGTGGATTGTGTTCGCTTTTTTCCGCTACTTCCTGTGCGTATCCTCCAGTTAGCAAAGCCCGATAAAGCGGCAGTTCAAATATTTGCTGCATTACGAACGGCGCTTTTTTCAAATCTTCCACTGTTTCAAACAGGGGGACTACTTGAACGCTGCTAATTCCTGTCGCCGGATCGTAAAGTCCTGATTCTTTTGCTAACAGTAAAACTGCCAGCAAATCGCTAACATCGTGGCTCATGCTGATCACGTAAGTTTCGCAAATTTCCGGGCCAAACTCCTGCTGCATTTGCCGCAATATTCGGAAGGTATTAATCGTCTCGCAAGTTTTGGGCGAAAAGGGCAGTTCTGCTGGAATTAACGGGCGGCGAGTTTGCAGTTCAGTTGCGAGCCAAATAACTCGATCGCTTTCCGACATTTCATTGTAAGACTTGGGCAAAATTTCCAAGTATTCAGCAATTTCGCTCAAAGCGTCGGAGTGTACTGTTGACTCTTGGCGGATATCTAGGTAAGCCAAATTAAACCCGTAGATTTCTACTTGGCAGAGCAGATTTTCCAAGTCCCGACAGCTCAAACCTGTTTCGACTAAATTGTGTTGAATGAGCTGCAATTCGGTCAAAAACTCAGTACCCGATCGATAAAGGCCGGTCATTCCGGGATGTTCCGACAAAGCTTCGCGCTCCCGCTGCAACTCGTCTCCTTTGTAGAGACGCCAATTGCGATCGCGCGTATTTTCCAGCCGCTGGAGCACGTAGGCCAACTTCAACCGATAAGGTTCTTGGCGGTAGCGGATCGCCCACTGCTCGTAAACTTCGGGGAATTCTGATTTATCGCGATCGAGAGATTCGAGCAATTCCGGCAATACGTCGCTCCAGTGCAGCGACAAACTCAAAAGTTCGTTCAGCCGCTTCACCGCGCAAATGTACTTCTCTAGCACCAAGTGGCGCTGATAGCAAGCAGTTTGCCAAGTAACTTTCGGAGTCACAGAAGGATTGCCGTCCCTATCCGATCCCACCCAAGAACCGAACTTGCAAAAATTGTAACTCGGCGGTTTCAGGTAAGGATAAGAAGCGTGCAGCGCTTGCTTTAAGCGGTGGTAGAGTTCGGGAATAGCATCAAACAGCACTTCCTCGAAGTAGTGGAGAGTGTACTCCACCTCGTCGAGCACAGTCGGCTTGAATTGGTGCAGTTCGTCAGTGCGCCACCAGAGGCGAATTTCTTCCATCAGTTGCTCTTGCAGGGCCGCAGCTTCCCAGGAAGACACGGGGTAGGGACTTTGAGAGTCTGCCCCAACCACCAGAAACTTTTCGTCAACTTGGTCTAACTGTTGGAGAATCTTCGCCATCCGTCGTTGCTTGGTGCGGATCGTGTGGCGCACAATTTCCGTCGGGTGAGCGGTGAATACTAAGCGGATGTCTAACTGATCGATCAAGCGCTGGATTTGCTGGCTCGGCACGTTCAAGCGCAGCAGCATCGGGAACAGTTGGTGAAATGTTCCGGCGTCTCGGGCGATCGTCTCGCTGCTGTCTGCACCGCGAGGAGCCGTTTGGACACTCGGGCCTTCCCTATGCCGCGGGCGATCGGGCGCATCCGTTGCTTGTCCCGGCAGCTTAGAAAACATCCGCCCGCCAGCGTCGTTGCTGTTAGCGTAAGCTAGCTGTTGGTCTCGCTGTTCGTAGTGCTGTTCGACAATGTTTATCAACTGAAAATACAGTGCAAAAGCCCGCGCTGCGCGGATGGCGGCGTTAAGGTCAAGCTTTTCGATTAGCTGTACGACGTTCGACTCGCGAAAGTGAGTGGCCTGTCCCTCGGCGGAATTGACCGAT
Source organism: Microcoleus occultus BM001215366 (assembly GCA_036700145.1). Classification (GTDB taxonomy): domain Bacteria; phylum Cyanobacteriota; class Cyanobacteriia; order Cyanobacteriales; family Microcoleaceae; genus Microcoleus. The sequence goes on along the minus strand of JAUBOH010000061.1, from coordinate 20,656 downwards.
CGCATTTGCTGGAGCAAATCCACCAATTCCTGCCCGCACTCCTGTCGCAGCACCGATTCCCACAAGTCCTCTACTACTTTGAGGCGATGGCGCAGAAACAGGTCTGATTTTGAGTAAGCGGGAACATGGGAAATAGATGTTGCATCAATAGCCTGTTCTGAAGACTGGAGGACTGAACTCATCGGGCTGTTCCTCAATAGCTGCGGGTGTCTGTGAAAATTGTATTGTTTAGTTTCGCCTAAAACACTTTTGTTTGCAGTCAAATTTGAGACTTATTTGAAGCTTGAAGGTAGAAGGCACTTATGTAGAAGGTAAAAAAAAGACAAATTATAACTGCACGGATTTTACCCATTGTCAAGTTTTTAGGTCACAAAAATTTCTTTCTACTCCTGTGATTGAGGAAAGTTGAGAACCGGGAGGCGCGAGCCCCGAAAGACTTCTTCGCTTTCAATGCCGATCGATCCCACAAACTTAGCAGCAGCAGAGGCCGCCAGCAACCCGCCCAACATCGGTAAAGCAGCCAAGCTCAACAAAATATCTGAGGGAATTGGCAACTTTGGACTGTGAGGTGTTTGATTTTTTGGCAAGTCTTGGTTTTCCGAGGACATAAATTTTTCCTGCGTATTCTGTTATCCCTAGTTTACAGGCTAGGGCGGGGTTTCAAACTCGTTGTATCCTAGATAGGAGCAAGCTCCGGTGTTCCTCCCAGAATTAGTGCCCTGTCGATCGCGCGCCAGACAGGGCTGCGTGCCGAGATCCCCTGAAGGATGTGACACAAAAATCAGAGGATACGACGATCGCAGCATCGATCGCCCTTTCTTGTCAAACTATCGATAATCATTCGAGCGCACAAAACTGCTCTCCTGCAAAGTCGATCGACTTTGCAGGAAATTGTATCCTGTGTACGATCGCCCGCAGGGTGTGAAACTATCGACAATGATTCGATCGCCCAAAACTACTCGCCTATCAAGTCCATAGCACAAAAGGAAGTGGTACTCCAATCACCAAGGCATAACCCATTGCTCATTGAGTAAAGCATAGGTTGATAGAGTCAGATCGAGCGGATCGGAAATAGTAGGAAATACTTCCAGCATCCGTTCAAACCAAATCCGGGAATCAAAATTAGTTCGTCTGGATAACTCAATCAGTATAGCGGTAACGTAGGGGTCTGTGGAACCTATTAAATCTGCATAGTGAGCAAATACAGATTCATCAATTTGTACTTCTTGTGTTCGCAACGCTGTGAGAATAATGCCCCCACATATAATTGCATTCTCAATGTCATTTTGCGTCAGCACTTTATTAATCAGAGGACGACGAGCGAGCGAGCGAGCAGTTTCTCTCATGTATGTAGGTTTTAAATGTTCATCCCACAACCACGGTTCCGCATCACGATCTATTTCTACAACCATGAAACATCTGTGTGCTGTCTTAATAGCTATGTCCAAGAATCCAGCGTCTAAATATGGGTCGCCTGTTCGCGGTTCCATTTCCCACTGACTCAACAAATTACGTAGCAGCTCTGGTCGAGAAACAGAAAGGGCAATAACTCTGTCTTCAACAAAGGTTGAGGAGCAAGCTATATAACTCCCAGTGTCCATCCGCAACTCATTAACATCCAGACCTCGCAGTGTCTGACAAATACTTTGCTCCACACCAGCAGGAGTGGCCAGCAGTTCCCAACGAATATCGATACGTTGCGAACAAGCTTGCTTTAGTTGTTCTAGTAAGAAACTTTTACTTCTATCCATACCTGACCTCTAGCATTTGTACCTATGTTCCAACTTGTAGGTGTACCACCCATTTCTCTGACAGCATTTTTCAGAGTGTTACCCAAGAGCGTATCTTGAGGAGCAACGCCCTTTTCAATAGCTTCTAGGGTGGGAGTGTTAGTTATATTCGTGAATCTGACGGTTGACGGTCTATTTATTCTGTTAGTTCGTAAGGCATCTGCAATCATCCTACCACCAGAACCTTTGGGGAGATCGCGGCTAAATATCTCTGACACCTCAATAACGCCTGGATTAACTTCTTTGAAAGTTACAACCGCAGGGCGTGAGTCGTTAGGTGTTGTGCGCCACTGTACCATAGTATCCCCATCATACGTTTGACGGCTACTTGCAGGTGGTTCATAGGATCTACCTCCTCCATTGCTACCTGATGAACTCTGAAAAACTACCCCCAGATTTTCAGCTATGTCGGCTAATATATTTGCTAATCCACGGGAAGTTGTAGCTGCTCCGTGTAGCCCTAGAGCGGTTCCTGCCACTATCGCAGGAGCACCCGCAATGCAGCCGAATCCTGTTACACATAAACTACCACCGCCACCAGCAGCCCCGCCTCCCCCAATTATCTCTAAAATCCCAGTGACAATTGCTGCGCCATCTCCAAAGGTTCGCCCTGCCTTAAAAGTCCAAGTTTGAGGCAGCCCACGCTCCACATCTTGTTCTAGTCCGTTCCATCCAGGGATTAAAACCTGCAATAACCATCTAGCTGACTCTCCGTTATTACGCAACCATTGATATACTGCACCAGCAACAAACTCCCCAAGAGGTCTAAAAAAATTCAGCAATTGTTTGATAACTTTTGTCAGTGCAGAAATTTTGTTTGGAGGTAACTTGCCACCACCACCACCACCACCACCAGGAGGCCCGGCAACCCAATTATCTGGAGCATTCTCTGGTGGAGGAGTACGACGCGGTAGCGATGTCAAAATATTCTTACTCGGCTTATTAATCTGCGACAAATCCGGTGGCACATCCTTCCCCTTCGGAGCCTTATTCAACCGTGGCGGCTCCCCAAATTTCGGGACATCATTCACCTGCGGTGTTGTTTTCTTCGGGTCAAAACCTCCCCTTTTCGACTCAGATTCACTCGGTGCATACTTGCCATCTTTCCAACTAGACTTCGACCAACTCTCACTCCAATCATTCCGACCATCATCCCAGACAGTTCCACTTCTCGTCCAACTCCAACTGCTGCCACTACTCGTATAAACAGCTCTTTTAGTTGCCGATTCTGAGTCGTAACCACTCAGGGTTTCTGTCCAACTGTAACCTCCCTTAAAGTAATTTTTGCTGTAACTCGAAGTCCAACTATAATACTTGTAAACATCACTCACTACCCCCTTACTATCGTAACTGCTATCCCTCAACCATTTCTCATAAGTCGAACTACCATTCTCTTCTTTTCGACCATCTTTGTGAGTTGTGACTGTCTGTGAATTACCAGTTCGAGAGGTGTCGCTACTGTTAGATGATGTGGTATTGTTGCCTTCGGTACTGCTGTTGCTTTTACTCGCAGTTATTGTCAATTCGTCGGTGTTACTTTTGGTTGTATAAGTGTCAGCTTTGTACTCGCTATCCCACTGCTCTTGATTTTCAGAATAGCTTTCACTTTCGTTTTTGGAACTGGGTTTTCCGGCACTGTTGCTGCTAGAAGAGTTTGATTTGTTGATTGAATAATGGTCGCGATTGTGGTTTCTAGTGTCTCCCCCATTTTTGTAAGTGTCTGTGTTATTTCCACTGGTGACTGAGTAACTATTATCTCGATTGTTTCTCGAAGAGTTAGTACCGTTGCTGCTGTTTGTTTCCTGGGACTGATTTTGGTTATACGTGTCTGTGTTGCTGGTGTTTTTTGACTTGCCGTCATCGTAACTGGTGTTGTAGTTATTGTTCCCTTCTGAGTAAGTATCGCGGATGCTACTACCGACGGTTTTGCCGTTGGTTGTGGTGTTGTCCCAGGTGTTGTTGGTGATTGAACGGTTGTCGCTGCTGTTGTTTGTTTTGGAGAAGTTGCTGCTTGTTTTGCTGTGAGAGTCGGATTGAGTGACTTCGGAGTTTTCACCGCTGTTAGTGCTGTTGGAGTTGTTGCCTTTGTTGCTCGAAGTTCTGTTATTTTTTCCTTTTCTTTGGGTTGTACTGTTGTCGCCGGAACTTCCATTGCTGCTGGTGTACTGATTGTTTGTGGTTGATTTTGAACCTGATTCTTATTGGGTTTTGGAGTTGCTCTCTGCATAGTTACCGTCATGTTTGCCATCGGATTGAGTTTGGCTGTTTAGATAGCTTTCAGAAGCACTTTTTTGAGTGTGTGAAGGACTTGTATAGTTGCGATTTGAACTCCATTTCTGTTTGTATGAGCCTTGGCTGTTTCCTGTGCCTTCGTATTTGAGTCGGTTCTGACTTGACTGGGATTTATCTGTTCTTTCTATTGAGTAGAGGGAAAGGTTTTTGTCTGTGTAGTTTTTGGCATTTGTGGTTGAATCTGTTGTTGTTTCATAGAAAGAGTTGCTGTTACTATTGGTATTGGTACGGCTTTTATTCCAGTTGGAGTTTGTGTGCGAGTAACTTCTGTTGGTTTGGGCGTTTGTACTGGTTGTGTCGTTATATTTGCTGGTATTTGATGTGGTGTTTTGGGGTAATTCTGTGGTGCTGGAACTGGTTCCAACGTTGTAGTCTCCGGTTGAGGTGCTGGTGGTTTTTGGTACGTTGGTTGTGGCGTTGGTTAGGGCTGCTCTTGATGAGGGTTTGGCTGTGGTATTAGTTGTATTTTCCTCGGCACTGATCTGGGGTTTTGTTAATTGTTTGGTGGCTGCTAATACTGGGATTGCGGGGATTGTTTTGGCGGCGGTGGCTATTGCTAATTCTTGGTTTAAGATGCCGTATCCTGTTCTTTCGTCCCATCCGGGTATGTCGATGTCGCTGGCTGTTTTTAGGAGGATGTTTTTGATTTGTTGGGGGTTTAGGGATGGGTTGGCTTCCCATATTTGGGAGATGGTTTTTGTGATGATGGCTGCTGCTATTGATGTGCCTTGTTTTGGTTGGGTTGTTGCTGTTTCTGTTGTTTGTGGAATGCTGGTTGGTGCTAGGATGTCTAAGCCGTCTCCGTAGCTGGAGTAGGGACTGCGGTTGTTGTTTTCTGCTGCGCCAACTGTGATGATGTTGTTGTATTCTGTGGATGCTTGTCCTAGGGCTGAGGTTAGAGTTCCTTGATTGCCTGCTGCTGCTACAATCAGGATGTTGTTTTCTTGGGCGTATTTTAGTGCTGCTTTTTCTTGGGATGTGAGTTGGTAGCGTGTGGTTTCGGTGCCGTCGGGGTTGATTTGGGTTAAGTCGAAGCTGAGGTTGATGACGGCGTTGGGTTGAGATGATGCTTTGGCTGTGTCTACAAATTCGATTAGGGATTGATGCTAGTTGCTGCTACCTGTTGCTCTTGCTAACCAAATTGTGGGAGCTTTTTTGCTGTTGTTTTGATTGTTGGAGGGGCTGATTATTTCTAATATTGTGTCGCCGTGTTGGTTTCCTTCGTTTGGTTGGAGTAGGGGATTGTTGTCGTTGTCTATTACGTCTTTTCCGAGGATGATTTGGCTGTAGTCGATGTTGGGGTTGTTGGCGATAAACCCGGTGTCGATTATTCCGATTAATGGTTGGGTTTCTGTGTTGGTAATTGCGTATTCGTTGATGTTTGTATTGGAGTCGGTGATGATATTTTGTGAGTTTTCTGGCTGATTGTTTTCATCGGATGATATTGCAGGAGTAATTGTGGTTTTTTCGGAGTCAAAATCGGGGTTTAGATATTCGTCGATGGTTGTGGGCGGCTGATTGTCGCTGTCGGTGATGATATTTTCTGATTGCTGTAAGTGTTGATTTTCGGTGACAGCGATTTCGGGAATAATAGTTTGGGTGTCGGTAACTATGTATTCTGATGCGGATGGTTGATGATTTTGGCTTGATTCTGTTTCGGCGATATCGATAAGAATTGGGTAACTGTTTTCCATTTCGCCGGTAAGAATGTCTGTGGATGTTGTGGATGCTGGTATTTCTGGTTTGTCTTGTTGGATAAAGACGGGTATTTCGATTTTGTCACCTGTGATGAAGTCGATTGAGTTGACAAATGGGATGGCTAGTTGAGTGTTTTCTGAGATTGTTGGGATGATATTGTCCGAAATTTTCGAGTTTTTGGTTTCTATCGCTGGGTAGTTTTCAGGATTTGGATCGGAATTGGGAATTTCGGAAACACTCGAGTTTTTGGTTTCTACTGATAGAGAATCTGTTTTTGGCTCGACAGGAGTTGGATCGGAATTGGGAATTTCAGAAACAGTCGGGTTTTTGGTTTGTGTCGCTGGGGAGTTTTCTGTTTTTGGATCGGAATTGGGAATCTCGGAAATTGTGGGATTTTTGGCTTCAATTGCGGGAGATTTTTCGGTTTTTGGCTCGACAGGAGTTGGATCGGAATTGGGAATTT
>JAUBOH010000061.1:0-14313 GCA_036700145.1 Microcoleus occultus BM001215366 | reverse complement strand
AATTTCGGAAATTGTGGGATTTTTGGTTTCAACTGCGGGAGATTTTTCGGTTTTTATCTCAACAGGTTTTGTCGTGGAATTGGGAATTTCGGAAACTGTCGAGTTTTTAGCTTCAACTATGGGAGAGTTGTTGGTTTTTGTCTCCGCAGGTTTTGTCGTGGAATTGGGAATTTTGGAAACAGTCGAGTTTCTGGTTTCTGTTGTTGGGGAATTTTCGGGAGTTGGATCGGAATTGGAAATTTCGGAAACAGTCGGGTTTTTGGTTTCAACTGCGGGAGATTTTTCGGTTTTTGGCTCAGCCGGAGTTGGATCGGAATTGGGAATTTCGGAAATTGTGGGATTTTTGGTTTCTGTTGCTTGAGATTCTTTTAGTTTTATTTCAGCCGGATTTGTCGCGCAAGTGCAAATCTCAGAAACAGTCGGGTTTTTGGTTTCTGTGGCTGGGGAATTTTCGGATTTTGTCTCAGGAGGAGTTGGATCGGAATTGGGAATTTCTGAAATTGTCGAGTTTTTGGTTTCTGTCGCTGGAGATTTTTCTAATTTTGTCTCAACAGGAGTTGTTTTAGAAGTAGTATCTGGTTTTTTTTCTGCTAGTTTAGTCTCGGTTTTGGGCGTAGCTTCAGTTATTAATTCTTTTTCCTTGTCTGATGTACGCAAATCCGACTGGCGATCTAAGTTAGTTTTATCTGTCTTGTCTGCTTGGAAAACTCCCGACTCGAAAGGGATGTTATTGTGAGTTACTTGCTGGGCTTTATCGCCTGTTATTATGTCTGTTTTGGAAGTTGATGCTTGCGGTTTTTCAGTGATGCCGTTGATTGTTTGTGTTGTATTTTTGTTGACGATGAAGGCATCTATATCTGCTTTTTGGGAAACTACTTCTGGGTTTTTATCGAGTATTGAGTTGGTTTGGGCTGAGACTTCAATACTGGCTCTGGATGATGTTTCGTTAGTTGCTAGGGGATTTTTCTGGGCGGAGGGGGAAGAATAATTGCTGCTAGTTTTTGCTAGTTGCAAGTCTTCTGTGATGTCTGGAATGATGGAAGTATTGGCAGTTATTTTGGAGATAGATGCTTCGATTTGTAACATGATTTAAGTCCTTTGTTGACAATGAAAGTGACCCACAAATGCTGAATTTGAGGAGGTTGATTTTTAAAATTTCGCAAGCAAAGCGACTCTATGCCATGCTAGAGTCTTTGGTTTTTGGTTGTGGATGCAATGTGTGATATCCACAGGTGAAAACCTGCCAGCGCGGCTGAGAAAAATTTGATTTGATGGCAATTAATTAGTTTTTTTATCTCTGTTATTACCAGATGATATCTATCAGAATATCAATAACTTTTATCCAGTGCAAGTGCTTTTCACCATGTTGAAGTAAACTTCATCGAAGCTTTAACTTACTTCCGTACCCTGAAATATCAGACTGCGAATTTTGGTACGAGTGAGAGTTTTAGAGTGGCACCGCCCAACTAATTTTCCGGTTTTTTGTATAAAAAGTAACTTAGTTTTTGCGTAAAAATACGAAAAAGCCGATCGCACAGTCAAGCCTTTATAAACTAGGTTGTACAGTCCTGGACGCAGACACACTATATGTAATGTGGTGCGATTCCTCATAATTACTAACGACCAATGACTGATGACTTCGCCTAAGTGAAGCCTAATATATGCCAAAATACGGACGAAATGTGCTATCTGTAGAAGACGAAAGCAGCTTTGACGAAATTTAAAGTCCCATGTTGAATGCGAACGGGAGCATATTGGCAGACAATCGATCGGCCGCGTCGCAGTGGGCGCAAGAAGCTTTAGGGCTTCCCGAAGTTCAGGTACAAGCGCGTTTGCGGGGAAATCACCTGCATATTTTGTGCGAAGCAGCGCAGTGTCCGTCTCAGGAATTGGTGACGGCGAGATTCATGGGCGCGATCGAACAAACTGATTTAACGCGGCTGCTGCCCGATCGAGCTAAAATTTACCAGTTGTTTCTGTGTGGCAGGAAAATCGGTTCCCGACAAAACGACTGGACAGTCAGGCTCGATTGCAGCGGTAAAAAGCGACAGCAACAGCAACCGGAATCGGAACCAAAAGTTTCCGAAGTGCCACCGCCAGCGAGTCCCCCCGACGGCGAACCGCCAACAAGTCATAAAAAAGGCGGATTCTTCAGCAAATTTAAGAATGAAAACCGCAAACTAAAACAGAAACCAGAGCCCGTAGAAACACTGGCCCAACCGCCGCAGGTGCGGGAAGAACTCGATTTTGACAGCGAAAGTCTGCCGATCGCCTCCCGCATTCAATACCCAGAAGTTTTTGAAACTTCCCCCGTCACGATCGACACGGGGGCGACCCGAGAAGCTTTCAGTCCCCCAATTGCCCAGCAGGAGATAGGAACCTCCCCGCCTCAGAGAGGAAATCGCGGCGCGGTAGCTTTAATTCAATCCCCCGAAACAGACTCCGGCGACAGCGATCGCGGCGGAACCTTGGCGGTTTCGGCAGAAACTTTGGCGCGCCGGGGCTATCCAGATGCGATCGCCAGCTATCTCAGCGAAATCCTCGGGCCGATGGGAGTTTCGGTGAAAGTCAGCATTCGCGAAAAAGAACTCAAAAGCAGCCAAACTCTCGACGCGAATGCGCCGGAAAATCTCAAGCCCAAGGAGCGCCGGCTGCTAGTGCTGTGCGAGTCAGCTTACAGCCCCGACCCCTCCTTGCTAGCAGAACCGATCGCCAGCAGGCTGCGGAAACTAAAACTAGAGGATTTCTCCGAAGCCGTAATCGGCAGCCAAGTCAGCGGCGAAGCGAAGCCGGACTGGCTGCTGCGGGTCGATTTGACTGCGCCGGACAAAATTCTCAAGGAATGGGCCAGGTGGGGAGACGTGGCTGCGATCGCCAAACTGCTAAACCAACACTTGGCGGCATCGAAAGTCGAAGTGCGAGCAACCCTCAAAGAAGCAACTCTCCACCTGTTTTGCAGCAAAACTGCCAAAAAAGGACAAAAGCCGAAACGGCAAGAATACCCCGACAAGCAGCAAACCACCGATGCGATCGCCCCAATGCTTGCGGCCTTCGCGCCCCAAGGCATCCGCGCAGCTACAATCTACGGCGTAGAACCAGCTACCGACAGCAAAGCCGAGCCGGAGTCGCCCGTGTGGATCGACTGGGTGGACTTGCCGGGGGCCCACCACCCCGACTTAGCTGCGAGTCCCAGAATATTGGCGGCCGAGGGCGACCTCTTGGCCTTGACTTTTTTGCTCGACAGGTTGCTCAATCCCAATCTCAACCGCAAGCTGGAAACCGGGGGGATTCGGGCTGTGGCGCTGCACAAAGCCGACGTGCTGCACGTCATGACTGAAGCTCTGACTTGCCCTTCGCCTGCGGAGGTAGGGCCGCCGGTGGCTAAATTCTTGCGGCAGTTACAAATTCCGGGAGTCGCAGGGGTGCGAGTCTACGGGCGCCGCGCCGGGCAGAAACTGCCCCTGTGGCGCTACGGAATCGACCTCAGAACGGCGGTTGACCAGGAATCAGCGCCGGCACCGGCACCCGCTCCGTCGCAACTGGCTGTCTTGGAAAAGGAACCGGTGCCGGAGTTTGCGCCGTCGTCGGCGGAGGATGGGAGTTTTTCGGGTTTGGGCGAGCAGCTTGACGAGCAGAAGGCCGATTTCTGGCGACTTCCCTTCAAAATTAGAGTCCCGGGATACAAGCTGGGCGAGGGGTTGGTTCAAGCTGCGGTGCAACCGCTTGTCGCTTCGGGTTTGTTTGTTCCCAACGATGGTTTGTCAACGAATGCTGCTGCGCCGGGGGGCGTGAGAGCCGATCGCGCGGCGGGAATGGCCTTGATTTGGGCGATCGCCGGCTGTCTGCTGACTTTCAATACCGATTGGTTGCTGGGTCTATTTCTGCAATCTGCGGCGCTCAGTCAAGCTCCTACCGTCTCCCAAGCTTGCAGCGGCCAAAATTGTCAAAATTCATCCCCCAAGGCTTTGGGCGACGTTCAAGCCTCTGTAACGAGCCCGGAATCCCCGCTCCCGCGAACGCAGTCTCAGGAGGTGAATTTGCCTCAAATTCCCTTGGAGCCATCGCCTGAAGCGAACCGGGAACAGGCTTTTAACGGCTCTGGGTTTACGAAACCGGGAAATACTAGCGTTCCTGTCGCTGATGTTTCAGCAGCTCCCGTGTTCCCGACTTTGAGGAGCGAGCAGCTAGACGAGCAGATTGCGCGCTACCAAGAGTACATCCGCCAGCACAAAAAACCGCCGGATATCTTAATTGTCGGCAGTTCTAGGGCGCTGCGGGGCATTGACCCGCAGGTTTTGGAAACAGCTTTGGCCGATGGTGGCTATCCGGGGCTGAAGGCTTACAATTTTGGGGTTAACGGAGCTACTCTCCAGGTTGTAGATTCGATCGTCCGCCGAATTTTGCCGCCGCAACAACTGCCGAAATTGCTGGTTTTGGCGGACGGGGCGAGGGCTCTCAACAGCGGGCGGCCGGATTTGACTTTTAGCGCGATCGCCTCTTCCGAAGGTTACAGGCAATTGGCCAGGGGCAGTTTTCTGATCCGTACCAATCAATTGGAACCCGAAGGATCGAAGGAAAGCGCCAATAATCCGATCGCGACTGCTAGCGAATTGGTGCACAATTTTGAACAAAGTCAAGCGAAGGTTCAGCAATTGCTGAGTCAAAAGTTGGCGGATAGTTCTGCAACTTATAAAAAGCGCGATCGGCTCAAAGGGTTTTTGCGATCGCTCGCCAATCCATCAGCACCTGGTGCGATCGGCACCCAAACCGCAGTTAATGACAAAGAAACAGCGGAAAACGCCCAGCCAATTGCTGGGAGTAAAGAACTCAGCGACTTTCAACCAAACGGCTTTTTGCCGATCGATATCCGCTTCAATCCCGATACTTACTTTCAGAATCACGCGAAAGTATCTGGCTATTACGACTCCGACTATCAAGATTTTAAATTGACAGGCGAGCAAACTGTAGCGCTCAAAAACATGATCGAATTTACCAAGGTTCGCAACATAAATCTCGTGTTTGTGAATATGCCTCTAACGGTCGATTATTTAGACCCGGTGCGGACTGGTTACGAACAAGAATTTCGCAAATATATGCAACAATTAGCAGCTCAAAGCGGGCTAATTTTCCGAGATAAAAGTTTATTGTGGCCCGAGACGCGGGAATCTTTTTCCGATCCCAGCCACCTCAACCGCTACGGGGCGATCGAAGTTTCCAAGCAGTTGGCTCAAGATCCGATGATTCCTTGGCCCGCGAAGAAGTAGAGTTACTTGCTTCCTGGTAGCAGAATATCGATGAGGGAAAGGGGAAAAATTTATCAGCTACTGCTAAGCGAGAAATTGTCTGTTATGTTCGAGGGAGAGGGGAAAAAGTACGAGTTGCACACCCGATATCAGAAACCGGGTTTCTTCGTAAACTTCTCGTTTCTCATCGCAAAATTCTCGTAGAAACCCGGTTTCTAGCCCCCACACGCATCGCATGAAAGAAACTGTATGAAAAGATTGGTATTTCCTGAAAATAGCAAAAATAAACAGATAAAAAGTCCCAGAAAAAATCTGGCTTTGATATTTTTTATATTATCTCTAGCATTTTTCCTGTTCAGTTTGTATAAAAGTTTATTTTTACCTTTGGCTTTATCAGCCCCGCCGCCTAGCAAGGAACAAAGTAGCGAACAGCAAGCTTTGGAACCTTTCGAGCAGGTTGTCAAAGACGCGCAAAAGTTGGAGGGACTGTTTACCCTTTACCGCAACAAAGCAACAAATAAAGTTTATCTGGAAATTCAACCCCAACAACTAACCAAAAAATTCCTGTGTTTTGTGACATTGGCTTCGGGTTTGGGAGAAGGCGGTATTTTGAGCGGATTGCCGATCGGCGATTTCTTGTTTCAACTGCGCCGAGTCCAAAATAGCGTGCAGTTTGTGATACCCAATATCAATTTTCGCACCAGTCCAGGCGACCCGCAAGCGGGTTCGGTGGAAAGGGCATTTAGCGAATCGATTCTCTATTCTTTGCCGCTCAAAAGCATTCATCCCCAAAGGCAAACTCTGCTGATCGATTTAGGCGATTTGCTGATGAGCGAAAAGCGCGATTTACCGGGGGTTAAGGCGATTTTGCCGGTGATTTTGGGCGCTTCTTACTCGATCGATGAAGATAAGTCTTATTTTAAAGATGTGAAAGCGTTTCCGCTGAATGTAGAAATTGCTTCTATTTACGGCTTTTCCAGCGATAATGACAGTGCGGTTAACTATTTACCTTCAATTCCTGACAGTCGGGCTTTTAACCTCCGCATTCACTACAGTTTCTCGGAAGTGCCGCTAAATAACGGCTACCGCCCCAGATTTGCGGACGAGCGAGTAGGCTATTTTCTCACAGCATATAAGGACTTTTCTGACAAGAGCAGCCGGGAGCCTTTTGTGCGCTACATCAATCGCTGGCATTTGCAAAAGCAAATCCCGACTGCGCCAGTGTCGCCTCCCGTTCAGCCGATCGTCTTTTGGATTGAAAATAATGTGCCTGTGGAATACCGAAACGCCATCCGCGAGGGCATTTTGGAGTGGAACAAAGCTTTTGAAAAGGCTGGTTTTACTGAGGCAATTAAAGTTAAACAAATGCCGGACAATGCTAAATGGGACCCGGCTGATGTCCGCTACAATACGATCCGCTGGTCGAGTTCTTTTGAGCCTGAGTTTGCCGGCATCGGGCCTTCTCGCACTAACCCGCTGACTGGGGAAATTTTGGATGCTGATATTTTGTTGGATTCAAATATTGTCCGGCAAATCAAACAGGGCTATCGGTCTTTGGTAGAACAAAATCGATCGCTAGCGAGGAGTTTTCAAGGGCGAAACGGCTCGAATACTAATCCCTGTCAGTTCGGGATGTATTCGCGTTATTTGAATGTGTTAGAAAATGGGGATTTAGCAAAAAGCAGCCCAGAAAATTCTCAAGGTGGAATTGCTGATGATTTGCCGACTTTGGTGGAAAGATACCAACAGCAAAAGCGATCGCCTTTATCGCGGTTGATGTCGAGTTCCGATATGTGTTTTGGGTTGGAATCGAGTCGGCAATTTGCGATCGGGGCAATGTCGATGAATCTGTTGGAAAATGCAGCGCCTAGCAGTCCAGAAATTGAGAATTATGTCAATCAATATATCCGATTTTTGACGGCGCACGAAGTCGGTCACACTCTCGGTTTGAGGCACAATTTTCACGCGAGTACGATGCTGCAACCGGAGGATTTGAACAATACTCAGATAACTCGCGCCCAAGGTATGGTGGCGTCGGTGATGGATTACGTACCGGTTAATTTGGCTCCTCCGGGAACTGTACAAGGTGATTATTATCCGACGATTGTAGGGCCTTACGACGATTGGGCGATCGAGTACGGTTACAAAGTTATTGGCGGTGCAAATCCGAACAGCGACTTGTCAGGGCTGCAACAAATTGCCAGCCGCGCGGGGGAACCGCAATTAGCTTACGCGCCGGATGAGGATACTGTTGATAATCTCGATCCCGCTGCGAATACCTTCGATCTCAGTGGCAATATGCTCAAGTATTCGCAATGGCAATTGGATAATGCTAGGGCGATGTGGAAGCGTTTAGAAAAGCGAATTCCGGCTGGGGAAGAGGGTTATAACGAACTGCGGGTGATGTTTGATTCGGTGTTTGGATATTATGCCAACCAGGTGATGAATACTACTTTGTACATCGGTGGACAATCGTTTAGCCGGATTCGCCCCGGTGATGCAAATGCGAAATTGCCGTTTGTGCCGATCGCACTTAGTCAACAACGAGAAGCATTAGCAACACTGGATAAGTACGTTTTTGCGCCGGATGCGTTCAGTTTTGCGCCGGAGTTGCTGAATAAATTAGCGCCTTCGCGCTGGGAACACTGGGGAAGTCCGGCTTTGGTGTTTCCTCTAGATTACCCGATCGGCGATCGAATTACTTTTTTGCAGCGGTTTGTGCTGCGGGTTTTGCTATCTCCGGTGCGTTTGGCGAGGCTGCGGGATGCCGAGTTAAAATCAGCGCCGGAAACAGCTTTGAAGTTGCCTGAAGTGTTGGATACCGTGCAAAAAAATGTTTGGCAAGAGGTTTTGCAACCGACAAATAAAAAGATGGAGATTTCGACTTTTAGGCGATCGTTGCAGCGGGAACATTTAGCAATTTTAATCGGAATGGTGCTGCGAAAAACGAATGTTCCTGAAGATGCGCGGAGTTTGGCTTGGTACGAGTTGCGGCAGTTGCGGGAGGGTTTGAGCAAGAGTATTCGCAATTTGGATCGGAATGCGGATGCTTATACGCGGGCTCATTTGGAGGAAACGCGCGATCGAATTTCTAAGGTTTTGAACGCACAGATTCAGTCGAATTAATTGGGGATTCAGAAACCGGGTTTTTTAGGATATTTCGTTGAAGCCCGCAGATTTGGTGAAAAAACCCGGTTTCTTATGTGGGAGTGCGTAAGTCCTGACTGATTAATTGATATCATTTTCGGAGAGATTCGGACTTGTACGATCTTAAATTTTGTAGGGGCGGGTTCACCAACAATAATTGCCAACAATCAACAATCTCATAAACCCGCCCCCGCCCATACTTTGAGACATTGTTTAAAGAAGAAGCTGGGCAATTGCTACTAAAAGAACCAGGTTTTCGCATGATAGTTTTTGACCCAAACACGGAGGAGATTATCCAATGGCAACCGCAAATCAACCCGTAGACCAATGGCGTGAAACGTTGGAGAAAATTCTCCAATATTATGCGGATCTTCCTTACACTTATGGGGAAGTAATTACCTATTTGGTTGTCAGTCGCGATCGCAATCATTTTATGCTGATACATGAAGGCTG
This sequence comes from Microcoleus occultus BM001215366, assembly GCA_036700145.1. GTDB lineage: Bacteria > Cyanobacteriota > Cyanobacteriia > Cyanobacteriales > Microcoleaceae > Microcoleus. Next base: position 5,470 of record JAUBOH010000061.1, on the reverse strand, counting down.
GGAAAATCATCTGCGAGTTCATGGTACTGTGGTTCACGTCGAAATCCGCAATGACAAAATCTGGATTCACTATGATGGCATTGAAGACGGCATCACTGACGAACTCGTCGCTGCTGGCGTGCCCAAAGACTGCATTGTTCTGGCTTTTCATCCACCCGAAGTCCGAGAGTATACTGGATATGCGATCGCATAGCTTCTCCTCTTGACCGAGATTTTTGATAATACAGCATGAACCTGAAATATGCTGTACAAATAATTTGCAAACCCTAAACTTCTGTCATCGCAATGATTTGAGCGATCGTTAGTATCAACTGAGTAAAAGTTGGAGAAACAATAGTGGCTTCTCCTTGATATCGCAGTGCCTGATATTCACCCTCGATTAAGCGGTTGATGGTCACCGTAGACTGTTTTGGAGAACCAATATACTGAACCCCTCCCAACCCTGCATAATCAACGCTCCAATACTCCAGGATTCCTAAAGTTTCATACTCATTCAATTTGATCCGGTAATCATCTCGCCAATTGGTACTGACAACTTCGATCGCCAACGGAGGTGGAATATAAGCAGCAGCAGAGGCAGAACTTTGACGCATTCTCACCCATTCTTCCTTCGCAAACACCACAATGTCGGCTTTACGACTCGATTCACTTTCGCCAGGGGGAGCATTCAATCTGACTTGTTTACTTTGTCGAGGAACGTAGGGAAGGTTCAAGGATTGGCAATGATCCACCAAGAGACGACATAAACCATCGACGACATCCTCATGTTTGGCTGTGGGTTCACTCAGGGGCATGGCAACTCCATTGACTAGCTCGAATGACCTGCCGGAGGCGTCATCCCAGTTGAGAAATTCCTCGAAGGAAAGGGTTTTTTGGGCGATCGCAACCATTGATATTCACCTTTCGCGTAGGTTGGCTCTCTGTTGTCTGTTTCTAGCTTAACGTGAGGTAGAGAGATAGATCGCTGCTCTTGTAGGGTGCGTTAACGAAGTATACCGTAAACTTTGAAACCGCTTCTCCGTTTTACTGCCCGCGCCCTGGTTTGCAATCTACGAAACCTAATGCTTCTGTGTCGAGAAAACTGGCGATCGCCTTTTCGAGCGAAACTGCGATCGGATCTTCAATTTCCGCAGCACGGGCAATTAGAGCGGCTTGAATTCGTTCTGGCAAACGCCCCAAAATAACTTCGGCATCAGCAGGAGAAAGTTGTTCTTGAAGTATTGTTATGTCGCGCTGCTATAACTGCTCTAGCAACCTGTCATACTCTGCGTGTGAACCAATCCAAAACCAAATCACTGTATCTCCATCCAATTGACCTACCGCTCGATAGCTTTTGTTAATACGAGCAGAGTAAATTGGCAACTCTGGATGCACCTTCTTGAAACGAAGACTTGGATAGCTTGGGTCTTCCTTAAACTGACGGTACGCTGCACGGGTTTGCTCTTGAACTTGTTGAGGTAAATTAGCGAACAATTTACGAAACTCGGTGGTAGTGCGTGATTTCACAATGTCTCTGGGTCAAGTTCTTGAGTTTTACCTGCACGGTACTCAACCATTGCGGAAGCTGCGAGTTTTGCAAGAATATCTGGCGATCGCGAAAATGCTTCATCCCACCGTCGCTCGTCCTCGATCTCGTCCAAGATTATGGAAGCGATCGCGTTCTGTTCGCTTTCGGTCAAGGTTTGCAGCCTAGAAATGGCACGCTCAAGTAACTCAGTCATCGCGACCTCACTCAGAAGATTAAAACTGCACTTTATCCATGTTATCTTAGCAGCAACATCTATTCATAATTTTAGCGATCGGGCTTTCACCTTATCAAAAACTCGATCGCCTGGGACTTCCCGATTTTACTGCCCGCGTCCTGGTTTGCAATCTACAAAGCCTAATGCTTCTGTGTTGAGAAAACTGGCGATCGAAATGGCGATCGAAATGGCGATCGGATATTCAATTTCCGCAGCACTGGCAATTATAGCCGCTTGAATTCGTTCTGGCAAACGTCTCAAAATGACTTCGGCATCAGCAGGAGAAAGTTGTTCTTGAAGTTTAGCTTGCAAAGCATTCATTTTTGGGTTGGAATTTGATAGATACATTCAAGCCACAACCCAACTCAGATTGAGCGGTCTAACGGTTGAACTCACCGAACGGGAATAATCTTTGCAACTCAACAGATAACCTACGCTCGGTTCCGGTGCAGTGATTTGTTAGGCTGCGGGTATACTCGACCATGAATAATTCTAGATTGAGCAATTGCTCTCATTCACCGAAGGCGTTGGGGAGAGAAGCGATGGCCCCTTACCCACATCCTTTCAACTGCTCTCCCACCAAAAACCTCGATTATTTCCTTACAGATCATCTCGAAGCACAAGCCCAGTCCTTAAAACGCAATATCCGTAGCAATCTCCTGCCAGCGAGTAGCCAGATCCTCCGCAGTAGAACTTTCAACAGCGGCGAGGTTTAATGGATAGTCCACGTTGTCTCTCTCGATCCAGCGCACGGCTGTGAATTGACCATTGCTTGCCCTTAATATAAATCCAGACTCTCGGCATTCTGGAGAAGCGAGGTATAACACTCCGGGGGCTACTTGATCGGGTCGCAAATCCTCTGGCTCATCTTGTACGTTCCACATCCGCGTTTTGGCTACTGGCGAAATCGCATTCACGAGAATTCCATGCTCTTTGCCTTCAACCGCCAGCACGTTCATCAGACCAATCTGTGCCATTTTTCCCATAGCGTAAGCTGCAAGACCACTGAGTGCATATTGCTGATAAATAGCTCTATCTGAAGTCGTCAGCACAATCCGCCCGTAGTTTTGCTGTTTCATAATTGGAAAGGCAGCTTGAGCCAGCCATGTTGGTGCTTCTAAATTAATGCTGATGGCGCGGTGTAGAAAATCAGGTGTCAGTTCTTGCACCGACTGATAGGCAACCCATCCCGCATTGTGGATCAAGATGTCGAGGCGACCAAACTTCTCCAGCGTAGTTTCCACTAGACTTTGGCAGTTATCTCTACTATCAAGGATTATGTCAGTTGGGAATGCACCTCCACCTGCTTCCCGAATCCTGCTCGCAGCATCAGCCGCCACGTTCGGATCAAATCCGGTCCCATCTTTGTTAACGCCTGTGTCATGTATAACCACTCGTGCTCCTCTTTCCGCAAGCAGGCGGGCATAGGCAGCCCCCAAACCTCGCCCGCTTCCAGTAATAATAGCTACTTGATCGTCGAGTCGAATCACTTAATTTTCTCCTGACTTAAATTCTGAACTTTTTTTTTAAGATAGGAGACAGCCATGCGACTGTCCAATATATATTTGACTAAGATTAATAGGTTAGACATATAAGTGTGATGGAACTACGGAATCTGCACTACTTCATCGCGGTGGCAGAGGAACTACACTATTGTATAGCCGCAGTTGCGGTACAATACCCAATATAATAGAAAGATACCGCCGATCGCTGATGTATTTCACCAAAGGTGGCAGTAATCCACACAGCAATGGCTGACGATAGACGAGAATTCAACCAAATTGTCATGCGGCTAAAACGGGATGGTCTAGTTTTTGGACTGCATACATCAGCGCAGCTTTGAGATTCTCAAGTTCCAAGTCTGGCAATTCTTCGAGAAACTCAAAAATTTGCTCACCCGCAGCTAGCAATTCTAGGATATCGATGACTCGAATCCGCATTCCCCGGATGCAGGGACGACCGCCACATTGTCTTGGATTCACCGTGATTCTGTCAAACAGATGAATAACGGATGCTGGCATTGGTTAAAATTGTCTGAAATTTTTGTGTATAGTTTACTTCATTTATCGATCGAAATTCACACCGCGATATAATTCTGCGATCGCCACTTCCAGCTCAATCAAAAACTACGGTAGAGGGCGTTGACGAATTTGATCGCGCTCCACCACCGTAAACCGTTCCTCAAATTGCAATCCTTCGGTTTGTAATAAATTTAACAATATTGATGCTGGTTCTTCCGGCGTGTGAGGACGAAACCGCAAATAAATCACACCTCTTGGCGATCGCAGCCGCAGGCGATAAATGAGTTCGCCGTAATCGCGATCGAACGTCAAAATTACCCGTCCCTCATCCGCCGCACGAGCCAAAACCTCGGCATCCTCAATTCCTGGAGAATCCTCGGTAATAGAAGCGACTTCAAGATCCGCTTGTCGCAGCAGTCGTACACTCTGAAGAGGAAAGTTTTCATTTGCCAGAAACCGCATTAACTTGCCTCAGCAAAGAGTAAAGGTGTGTAAAATACATCTTCTTTGAGGCACTCCGCAGCGAAAGCAAACACTGCTTGGATAGATTCAGGATTAAGCGTTGGGTAGTTTTCTAGAATTTGTTGCTCAGTCCAACCTTCTGAAAATAGCCCTAAAACGAACTCCACTGATAGTCGTGTTCCCTTAATTACAGGTTTGCCCAGCAAAATTTTAGGATTTGAGTAAATGTGTGCTTTCCAGTCCATAACCAGTTTGCCTCTATGGAGTTTTCATCTATTTTGAAATCTTTGTATTTAGTTTACTTCATTTATCTCTCAAAACTCACACCGCGATATAATTCCTCGATCGCAACTTCCAACTCAATACTCTGTAACATCACTAAATCGCCCGCACCATAAACCACCGTTTCCCACTTTTCCACACTCCCATCTTTCACCCGACGGCGACACTCAACTCGCATCTCATCCTGCGAGATTAAAACATACTCTTCCAAGGATTCCAAAAGTCGGTAATCCTCAAACTTATCAGTGCGATCCTCTTCGAGGGCTTCGCTAACGAACTTTTTAGTCGAAGGTGAAAGTACCTCCGCAATCAACTTAGGATAGCGCTTCACATAGCGATCGCTCCTATCTCGCGGATCGCACGTCACAAAGGCATCGGGATAATAGAAAAACGTATCCGCATAATTCACCTTCACATCACCGGAAAAAAACTGACAGTCCCCATCACGCAGGTGAAAGTTAATAGCCGTTAAAAAATTGATCGCGAGACGGCTATGATCGTCGCTACCTCCCGCCATTGCGTAGACTAAACCGCGCCGATATTCATGTCGGACTTTATTGTCATGTTCCAGAGAAAGGTACTCTTCGGGGCTAAATCCAGAGGGGATGGCAATCATAGTATTGCAGGCAAATTTGATAGCTTAATTGTAGCGATTTTCGAGCGCTCTTTTTTTAACCGCAGATTAAAGCAGATTCACGCAGATTCACGCGGATTGGGGAATAACTATAGCTATTTTACCAGAAACAAAGCCCGCAAGGTGCGGGCTTTGTTTTGATAATTGCAATTTAACTGATTACTACATCACCACTGCACTAATCAAAGTGTGCATATTTTGGACAACAGCAGTAGTAAAGTTGTGAGTCGCAGGCAAACTATCCACTACGATTCCAGCGCACAATAGCATCAGGTACAGAATAGAGTATTTAAAGAGCGATCGCGCAACCTTCTTATCTTCTGGAGTCT
>JAUBOH010000060.1:0-24498 GCA_036700145.1 Microcoleus occultus BM001215366 | reverse complement strand
CTGAGTAGACAGCCCCGATGTTGTTGAGGGTGGTAGCTTCCTTTGAGCGATCGCCAATAGCCCGACTCAGGGGAAGGGATTGGTTGTAATATTTTAAAGCTTTCTGTTGCTCTCCCAAATCTTTGTAGACAGCCCCGATGTTGTTGAGGGTGAGAACTTCTTGCGATCGATCGCCTGCTTCTCGAAACAATTTTAATGCTTGTTCAAACTGGACGATCGCACTTCTTTTTGCTTGGGCTGTTCCTTGCTGGTAGAGTTTCAGTCCCTCATTTAATGCTTTTTCGGCAGCCTCGCTACTCCTAGTTTGTGATGTTTGTACGACTTTACCAACGGGCACGGCTGCTGCAACCGGCTGACTTAGCTGAACCGAAAGCGCGATCGACATACCAGCCAAAACTAATTTAGTGCGATCGAGCATAGCCTGTCCTTTGGTATTTGATTCAATCTTACTCATTAGCCCGTGAAGCGTAAAGGTAGGAAGAGGTGAGGGCGATCGGCTTTTTTAATTTAACAGGACTTACGCATGGGGGCCGAGAAACCGGGTTTTTTCACGAAAAGACGCGTTGCAACCCGCAGATTTGTCAAAAAACCCGGTTTCTTTGTCGGAGTGGGTAAGTCCCGTTAAGTTCAAATTTTGCCACTCTAATGCTTTCTTTTCCACCTCTTTGATAAACCCATTTTTGCCGTTCATGTAACTTTGGATATCCTCTGGATATTTTTTCGCCAACTCGTGCTTTAATTCACTGTATTTCTGTGCGACTTCGGGATGGGCGATGATATAATCGCGAAATGCCAAATGACGTTTTATTTCCGCTGATTTAGCCTCAAATGCGTGGAGATGGTGAGTTCTTTTACCTGATGCACTATTTTTGCGGAAGAAACGGCGGCCGGGTATTCCAAATTCGCCCATCGCTTCGTAACCGAGAGCTGCCATTGCTGCATTGCGATCGTCTACTTGAGCGATGTCTTTGACCTCAATTAAGAAATCAATAATCGGTTTTGCATAAATGTTCGGAATCGCTGTGCTACCGATATGGTGAATGGTAACAACATTTTCTCCCATTGCTAATGCAATCTGTTTTGAATCTTCAAGGAAGGTAACTCGCCATTTTGGATGGTGGGGAACAACTTCTACTTTTCGGGAATCCTTAAACTGATTCAAAGACATAGTTTTGACCTGACTCAATAAATATTAGCTCTGACGGTAAGTCCGATCGCGCTGTGGGAATACAGAGGCTCCTGTTTGCGCGCGCGATCGACGAGGCAGAGCAAGAGAGATATGGGTTCCCAGGCAGAGCCGGGAAGTTGACAGCGTTGGGATCGATCGCCCATCCGCAAGATATCGCAACAAACACTGGTCAAACTGGGAGCGCGAGGCTGTAATCGGCTACAATCCAATTTGGTCAAGCATTTCTAACAGTTCACTGCCCATCGCAGGCTTTGGGGCCTGTATTACCCAACTTGTCTGAAAATATGGATTTTGCTACTCTTGCCGCCCAGCTAAATGCTGGAACTATATTGCCAGAGGGAATAGTCATCGTCACCCTCTTGGTTGTCCTCGTCGGCGACTTAATCGTAGGCCGCAGTTCCTCTGGTTGGACTCCCTACGTCGCTGTTGCCGGTTTGTTAGCGGCCGTCGGTGCCTTGTGTTTGCAAGCGGACAACACTAATACTATCTCGTTTCTAGGCGGTTTTAATAGCGATGCCTTGAGTTTAGTATTTCGCGGAATTATTGCTTTGACTGCGGCTGTCACTATTTTGATATCCGTCCGCTATGTATTGCAAACTGGGACTGCTTTAGCGGAATTTATCGGCATTTTGCTCACCGCTACTTTGGGGGGGATGTTCCTTTCCGGTGCTGATGAATTGGTGATGATTTTTATTTCGTTGGAAACTCTGAGTATCTCGTCTTATTTGCTGACGGGTTACACAAAACGCGACCCGCGTTCCAATGAAGCTGCTTTGAAATATTTGTTAATTGGTGCATCTTCTTCGGCGGTGTTTCTCTACGGGCTTTCGTTGCTGTACGGTTTGTCTGGTGGTCAAACTACGTTAAGTGCGATCGCCTCTCATCTTTCTACTGTTAATGACGGTCAATCTCTCGGTTTAGCGATCGCGTTGGTATTTACGATCGCCGGAATAGCCTTCAAAATCTCAGCAGTTCCCTTCCACCAATGGACGCCGGACGTTTACGAAGGTTCGCCAACACCCGTTGTGGCTTTCCTTTCAGTCGGTTCCAAAGCAGCAGGTTTTGCCCTAGCAATCCGCTTGCTAACAACTGCTTTCCCCGCACTTATCGAACAGTGGCACTTCGTGTTCACAGCCCTAGCCATTCTCAGCATGGTGTTGGGAAATGTGGTTGCCCTCGCCCAGACTAGCATGAAGCGGCTTTTGGCTTATTCGTCGATCGCCCAAGCCGGTTTTGTCATGCTGGGTTTGATTGCAGGAACCGAAGCCGGTTATTCCAGCATGATATTTTATCTGTTGGTTTACCTGTTTATGAACTTAGGCGCTTTCGCCTGCATCATCCTGTTCTCGCTGCGGACTGGAACCGACCAAATTAGCGAATACTCCGGTTTGTACCAAAAAGACCCGCTGCTAACTTTAGCCTTAAGTATTTGCCTGCTTTCCCTCGGCGGAATTCCGCCTCTGGCTGGATTTTTCGGCAAAATCTATCTGTTCTGGGCCGGCTGGCAAGCTGGACTTTACGGCTTAGTTATTCTGGGATTAATTACCAGCGTAATTTCGATTTACTACTACATCCGCGTCGTCAAGATGATGGTAGTAAAAGAACCTCAAGAAATGTCAGACGCGGTGAAGAATTATCCCGAAGTCCGCTGGAACCTTCAGGGAATGCGGCCTTTGCAAGTCAGCGTCGTACTCACCTTAGTTGCGACAACATTGGCGGGTATTTTGTCGAATCCTTTGTTTAATTTGGCTAACGATGCTGTCACCAAAACTCCCATGTTGCAGTCGGCATTGAGTCACGTGCAACCTGTTGCTGCTGCAAAAATAAAAGCTAACTTGCTATCTCGCAACGATTAATTTAAGCGAGATTTGAAAGATTGGAAAGCGCCTAACTGTAAAAAATTAGGCGCTTTTTTATTTGTTCGTAGTGAGGACTTTAGTCCTTCCTCATATATTTACGAGGAAGGACTAAAGTCCTCACTACAAACCGAATAAACTGCGCGATTTCAAAATCGCTAAAAATCTGCTATCATATTAATGAAAATCATATATTTAGAAAATACTCGCAAATGTTGAGGTAAAAATGTTAGTACAAACTAAGCCAAAAATTTATACTCTAGATGAGTACCGGGAGTTAGAGGAAACTGCTGAGTTTAGAAATGAATACCGCGATGGAGAAATTGTACAAATGACTGGTGGTAGTATTAATCACAGCCGGATTATCCGCAATTTGAGTAGAGTCTTGGGAAATTTGCTTGAGGGGCAGCCCTATGAGCTTTTTCACAACGATTTGCGGTTGTGGATTCCTCGGTATCGACGGGGAACATACCCGGATGTAATGGTGATTGAAGGAGAACCCATTTTCAACGAGGGACGCAGTGATGAGATTCTCAATCCTGTGCTAATTGTGGAAGTGCTTTCTAAGTCTACCAAGGATTTCGATCGGGAGGATAAGTTTCGGTTTTATCGATCGATTCCTGAATTCCGTGAATATGTGTTAGTCAGCCAATACGAGTTTTTAGTCGCACAGTATATTAAAACTGAGTCGAATGAGTGGTTATTTCGGGAATATGAGGGAGAATCAGCAATAGTTTCTTTTGCTTCCGTGGAAGTGCAAATGTCGATGAGCGAGATTTATAATAAAGTAGTATTTGAAAAAGACGAGACATAATTGCCTCAGTAATTTGGTTCGTAGTGAGGACTTTAGTCCTCTTCAAATTCAGAGGACTAAAGTCCTCACTACAAACAGCTATTAAGGAATAAGATTGCATGAATGTAATTTGGCTGCTGTTAAAAGCTTCTTGGTTAAATGTTTCCATCGCCATACTCACAGGCTTAATCAGCGGCGGTTCCAGTGCTATGTTAATTGCCCTAATTAACCGCGCAATCAGCGATAATTCTAATGGTAATTTAGTCTGGTATTTTGCGGGATTAGCAATCTTGGCTCTTTTGAGTGGCTTTGTCTCTCAATTTTTATTAATCTATCTTTCTCAAGAAGCGGTTTATAACCTGCGGCTGAGTTTGAGTCGCGGCATTTTGTCTACTCCGCTGCGGAATTTGGAAGAGTTGGGCGCTAACCGCTTGCTGGCTACTCTGACTGATGATGTCGGAACTCTTTCTAATACTATATTTCTGATTCCTTTTCTCTGTGTCGATATCGCCGTTGTTGTCGGCTGCTTAACTTATTTAAGCACGATTTCCGGCACGGTTTTTGTGGTTGTATTTGGTTTTTTGGTGCTGACGATTGGTACCGTACAACTGCTGCTCAACAAGATGCGGAAATTCTTCGATTTAGCGCGGGAAGAACAAGATATATTGTTTAAGCATTTTCGCAGCATTACTGACGGAATTAAGGAACTAAAACTGCATTCATTGCGTCGCCAAGAGTTTTTTACGGAAGAATTGCAGGTGAGTGCTGATGCTTCCCGCGATTACAATGTGACTGCTTTGAATACTGGTGCTGTGGCGATTGGAGTTGGGCAATTGCTGTTTTTTATGTTAATGGGTTTGCTGTTATTTGTTTTACCCAAGTTTGTGCCAGTTTCTACTCCGGTTTTGTCTGCGTATATTCTGACAAGCACTTATCTGATGTCTCCGTTTCAGAATATTTTGCAAAGGTTGCCTGCGATTTTTCGGGCTAATACTTCGGTGGAAAAAATTGAAAAAATGGGATTGGCTTTGGCTAGTAAAGCTGAGATAAGTTCTGTGGTAAAAAGGGTTGAAACTGCTGATTGGCAAACTCTGGAATTAAAAGGAACAACTCATCGTTATCCGGGTGAGAAGGAAGACAGTAATTTTATTTTGGGTGAGTTAAGTTTGAAGTTTCATGCGGGTGAGTTGGTGTTTATCATTGGTGGGAATGGCAGCGGTAAGTCTACTTTGGCTAAGTTAATCACTGGTTTGTATATTCCTGAATCGGGAGAAATTCTCTTAGACGGACAGCCGATTACTGATGAAAATCGAGAGTGGTACAGGCAGCATTTTTCTGTGATATTTTCGGATTTCTATTTGTTTGAAAGGCTTTTGGGGATGACTAATCATGATTTGGATCAGCAGGCGGCTGAATATTTGCGAGAGTTTCATTTGGATAATAAAGTTGAGGTGAAAGATGGTATATTATCGACTACGGCTTTGTCTCAGGGACAGCGAAAACGGTTGGCTTTGCTGACTGCGTATTTGGAAGACAGGCCGATTTATTTGTTTGATGAATGGGCTTCGGATCAAGATCCGTTTTTCCGGGATATTTTTTACAAGCAGTTGTTACCTGAGTTGAAGCGGCGGGGGAAAACGGTGTTTGTCATCAGTCACGACGATCGCTATTTCGATCTTGCCGATCGCGCAATTAAACTAGACTACGGTAAAATAGAGTATGACCGACAAAATGGATAATTATCGAATTGTCGAAACTTTGACAGAAAATCAGGTTTCTGACTTGATGGAATTATACAAAAATGAATTCTGGTGTGACAAACGCAACCGCGAGGATGTGGTGAAAATGCTCGCCGCTACTGATGTTATCATTGGTTTGGTCGATGAGGACGATCGGCTAATTGCTTTTACTCGCGTCATCACCGATTTTGTATACAGAGCAACGGTTTTTGATGTCATCGTCAAGCCGACACACAGAAAGACGGGACTGGGTGCGAAGTTGATGGATGCAGTTGTAAATCATCCTAAATTGCAAACTGTTGAAACATTAGGACTTCACTGTTTGCCGAAGATGATACCATTTTATGAACGGTGGGGCTTCACTGATGATGTGGGCGAGATGAAATTTATGAAACGAAAAAAGCCCTAAATTTAGTGATTTTCTTTCATCAGCGTTCATCAGCGTTCATCAGCCTTTATCTGCGGTTAAAAATCTATAAATTCTAAATTCCCAACTTTTCTCGCATCACATCTGGTGTGTCTCTAAAACCTACTAAAACAGCCGTTTTATCCTTAACAAATATAGGGCGCTTTAGCAGCATCGCATCCTTAGCAAATGCCTCAATCCACTCTTTGCTCGTCCAATCTTTCCGCTCGTTGCCCAAGGCGCGGTAAGATTGACCGGAAGTATTTCGCATGGGTTGAAAACCTAAAGAATTTACCCAGTTTTCAATCATCTCGCGAGTTGGTGGATTTTCTTTGGTGTTAATAAACTCATAGGTAACGTCGCTATCTTGGAGCCACTGGAAAGCTTTTTTGCAGGTTCCACAGTTCGGGATTCCGTAAACTTGAATTGACATAATAGATGACTGTTGACTGTTGACTGTTTACTGTTAGTTGTTGACTGTTGACTGTTGACTGTTGACTGTTGGTTAATAACAACTGACAACTGACAACTAACAACTGACAACTGACAACTAACAACTGACTAATGACTAATGACTAATTTAGCTTGTTGAATCCATTTTTGCACGCGATCGACCGCAGGAGTCAAATCATTGCGCTGCATTGTCGCTACGTGCAGTCTTAAGATTTGTTGGTGCAATCTCTCCACGGGCATTTGAGCCAATTGAGCCACAGAAGCAACGCCCGCGTGCAACAACAGCCCGCAATACTGACAGCCTACACTCGGAATTTGAGCCAAATCTGCCATCGCTACCCATTTATTAACAGATTGAATGTTAATCTGTAATTGATGCGCTAGCAACACTTTTGCAGCCGGTGTTTTCGTCATGCGAATTAGTTGCGCGGTTGTGGTGATGCCGCACTCTTCCAGTTGAGACTGGTTTTCATTGCTCAATCCCGGTAAGTGTGCGATCGGCCAGTCCCGTACTTGTACGGAAACTTTAGGAGATTTGTGAGAAATTTTCATATTTTTTTTCAGTGAATTTACTTATACTTTAAAGTCTCAAATCTAAAACAGTCAATAGAGGCGATCGCTTATGTCACAAAATCAACAAAAACCAGACCAAGGAATTTTGCTGATTGCAGGTGTTGCCACATTGCTTCTAATTGCCGACCCGTAGTAGTTTCACCCTTTTTTTTCGGACGCAAAGACAGCGTTCCGGCACAACAAAAGCAGGATGACGATGACGACAAAGACGATAAAAAAAACAGCGAAAAAGACGATCGCCAGAAAGAAGATAAAGATTAGACTTTTTGCAAAAATGGCTGCTAAGTTTGAAGTCGGGACTTTATTTATTTAATGCCGAGAATTAAAGGACTGAAGTCCTTACTACAAACAAAACTCAAAATTATCGGTTTTTACCCATGCAAATTACAAAAAGTTATGATTTGTTAAGAAATACTTTACACCGACGGCGGCAAAAACTCACCAGTTTAATTAATTTTCCGGCAATTCTCTGGTCTGGGCGCAGCATTCCTCGCAATTATCCGGCACTTACTTATCCATTTCGCGCCAGCAGTCACTTTCTATATTTTGCTGGTTTGCAGTTAGAAAATGCGGCCATTCGCTTAGAATCTGGGAAATTGGAACTGTTCTTAGATGACGCAGATCCTAGCAGCACTCTTTGGCACGGGGAAATGCCGAAAAGAGCAGAAATTGCGGAACTAATTGGGGCTGATGCTGCTTTCCCAATGACTGAATTGAAATCGCGGGGAATGGGTGCAGCAACGATCGCCATTCAAGACAGTCTGACGGCTGTGCAACAGTCACAAATTCTCGAGCGCCCTCTGACACCATCTAAATCGCCCGCAGGCATTGACCTAGAACTCACCAAGGCAATCATATCACTGCGCCTGAGCCACGATGCAGCCAGTTTGGTCGAATTGCGCCAAGCTGCTGCTGTGACTGTAGAAGCTCACAAAGCGGGAATGGCGGCAACTCCAAAAGCTCAAATTGAAGCAGGGGTGCGTGCTGCAATGGAAAGTGTCATTATCTCGCAGAACATGACCTGTGCTTATCCCAGCATCGTTACAGTACATGGCGAAGTTCTGCACAGCGAACATTATCACAATCCCCTACAAACAGGAGATTTGCTGTTAGCAGATGTTGGTGCAGAAACATCAATGGGATGGGCGGCTGATGTGACTCGCACTTGGCCTGTTTCTGGCAAGTTTTCTCCTACTCAGCGAGCTATTTATGATGTGGTTTTGGCGGCGCACGATGCTTGTATCGATAAAATTAGTCCTGGTGTCGAGTATCGAGATATTCATCTTTTAGCTGCTCGAATTATGGCGGAAGGATTGGTCGATTTGGGCATCTTGCGCGGGGATGTTGATGATTTGGTAGAAATGGATGCTCACGCGCTGTTTTTTGTACACGGTATCGGACATTTAATTGGTTTGGATGTTCATGATATGGAAGATTTAGGAGATTTGGCTGGTTATGAAGCGGGGAGAGTTAGAAGCAGTCGGTTTGGATTGGGATTTTTGCGGCTGAATCGAGTTTTGCAAGAGGGAATGCTGGTATCGATCGAACCGGGATTTTATCAGGTTCCAGCAATCTTAAATAACCCAGCAACTCGCGCCAAATATAAAGATTTGGTAAAGTGGGACGAGTTGGAAAAATTCGCAGATGTGCGGGGAATCAGGATTGAGGATGATATACTTGTGAGTGAAGGGGGTAAAGAAGTATTAACAGAGAAATTGCCCACAAAAGCTCTGGAAATTGAGGAGTTAGTTGCCGGAAGTGCATAAGTATCGATCGCATTAGATTGATCGCCCGCAGTTCCATCAAGTGTGAAAAAAGATAAATAAATATGAATAAAGCTTGGCAAATAGGTCTTTTGATGCTAGTTGAAAAACTGGCGGCGCAAGTCCAAAAATTCGCAGCACAGAGACTTGCGCGTCTTTTTCGCAAGCGTGTATCCGTGTCGCCCCCGATGCAGGCTGCGCCTTTGCCTAGCAACGAAGAAGAGAGGTTAAAAGCACTTCACCGCTACAATATTCTCGATACAGATGCCGATGAAGCTTTTGATGACTTAACAGCTTTAGCATCCTATATTTGCGGTACTCCTATTGCTTTAGTCAGCTTAGTTGATTCTAACCGACAGTGGTTTAAATCAAAAGTCGGTCTGGAAGCGCCAGAAACTCCGAGAGAGTTAGCTTTTTGCGCTCACGCTATTTTAAATCCAAACGAATTGCTAGTTATACCCAATGCTTTGGAAGACGATCGCTTTGCGGGGAATCCGCTAGTAACTTCCGATCCAAATATTCGCTTTTATGCTGGAGCGCCGCTAGTAACTCCTGACGGTTTCCCGATCGGCACTTTGTGCGCCATAGATACAGTTCCGCGCCATCTCACCCCAGAACAGCTAGAAGCGCTGCGGACTTTAGGACGGCAAATTATCAGCCAAATGGAGTTGCGAATTAATTATGCTAAATTAAAGCGCGCGCAGATCAGACAGAAACAAGTAGAAGCAAAACTCCGTTCTACTGACGAGCAAATTGTCAATTTTTTAGAAGGAATGAGCGATGCTTTTTTTGCTCTCGACCCCCAGTGGCGATTTACTTACGTCAATTACAAAGCAGCGCAATTTTTGCAGAAATCGCCGGAACAACTTTTCGCTAAAATTTTTTGGGATGAGTTTCCCGACTTAGTAAATTCGATCTTTTATGAAGAGTCTCACGAAGCTGTAGCTAAACAAGTGGGAGTAACTTTTGAAAAATATTATCGTCCCTTAAAAGTGTGGTTTGAAGTCCGAGCTTTTCCTAGTCACGACGGCATTTCGGTGTTTTTTCACGACATTACCAAGCGCAAGCAGATGGAATCTGCACTCAGGAAAGAACAGAGGAAAACTGAGAGTTTACTGCTAAATATTTTGCCAGAAGCGATCGCCGACAGGTTGAAGCACGAACCGGGGGTAATTGCAGATAAGTTTGAAAAAGCCACAATTCTTTTTGCTGACTTGGTGAATTTTACCCAAATTTCTACCACGATGTCCGCAACTAAATTAGTATATTTGCTGAATGAAATTTTCTCTACTTTTGACCAACTGAGCCAGAAGCACGGGTTAGAAAAAATTAAGACGATCGGCGACGCTTACATGGTAGCTGGTGGCATTCCGATTGAACGCCCAGATCACGCAGAGGCGATCGCCGAAATGGCGCTGGATATGCTAGTAGCAATTAAGGAATTAAATGTGAAGCTAGACGCGAAATTTGATCTCCGCATCGGGATTAATAGCGGCCCGGTGGTAGCAGGGGTAATCGGTACTAAAAAATTCAGTTACGACTTGTGGGGAAATGCGGTAAATACAGCTAGCCGCATGGAATCTCACGGCATACCAGGCCGCATTCAAGTCAGCCACTATACTTACGCATTGCTGCGGGATAAATATGAATTTGAAGATCGCGGCGAGATCGAGATTAAAGGTAAAGGGGAAATGCGGACTTATTTTTTGACAGGTAGAAAGACAGCAAGCGAGCTCGAAATCGGAGAGTAAATAGGGAGCATCTCGATTGTATAAAAAGTGTTTTTTTTAGGAGTGTTGGCTGTGAGATATCGAAGCGAGATACAGCCATTGTAGGGACACTCCAAAAGCCCATTTGTGTCAACTTGAGGTCAAACGTAGTCAGAGATTGCTGTTTGACTATTAGGCCTAGATCCCCCCTAACCCCCCGATCGAAGGGGGGGACTGGAACAACTCAAAGTCCCCCTTCTTAAGGGGGATTTAGGGGGATCTAGACTGGATGAAAGCGAGATTTATCAGGGCTTTCAGGCGATTGTTGACACGCTTTGGGCATTGCCGTGTCCCTACGGGGAGCGAGAAAGTGGCGCGATCGCCGCGCCAGCAAAACCGCCGCAGCAGATCGGTCAAATCAGATTATGCTATACACAGAGATATCCGAGCCATCCTATGTCCGGTACTCGACATACATAAAAATACTAAGTTGAAGTCGTCGGAGCCTTTAATAATGGTTCAATTTCATATTCAAACAGATAGCGATATTCCAGCATCCACCCAACTATTCAATCAAATCAGGTTTGCGATCGCCTCACGACAGTTTCCGCCCGGGCATCGCTTGCCCAGCACCAGACAGCTAGCGATGCAGACGGGCTTGCACCGCAACACCATCAGCAAAGTATACCGACAGCTCGAAAATACTGGACTCGTAGAAGCCCAAGCCGGATCGGGGATTTACGTCCGCGCTCAAGGCCACGAAGGGGGTAGCAAACTCAAATCCCCGATCCTTGATGAATATCCCCTTGCCAACAAAGTAGTTCAAGAAAGTCTCGATCACCTTCTGGGACAAGGCTGTACGCTCAATCAAGCCAGGGAATTATTTTTGGCCGAAATTGACTGGCGACTGCGGTGCAGCGCCCGAGTCGTCGTCACAGCCCCGACTGAAGACATCGGCGTGGGCGAGTTGATGGCAAAAGAACTCGAACAAGCTCTGCGTATTCCCATACAGTTAGTAGCGATGGAAGAGTTGGGTATTTTTCTGGATCAAATCTCTTCGGGGACTGTGATCACGAGCCGGTATTTTATCGGAGAAGCAGAATCGATTTCGGCACCGCGTTCGGTGCGAGTCATTCCCGTAGACATCTACGATTATGTTCAGGAAATCGAGCTAGTGGGGGGTTTGCCGAAAGACAGTTATTTGGGTTTAGTCAGCCTGAGCCCGGGAATGCTGCGATCGACTGAAGTGATCATCCACAGCATCCGGGGCGAGGATTTGCTGGTGATGACGGCTTTGTTGTCAGATGCGTACAAGATTAACTCGATCGTGCGATCGGCCAGAACAATTTTTTGCGACCAACCGAGTTTTGCTACAGTCAAAGCTGCCATTAACGCTGCCAGAGAGGATATTATTCGTCCCCCGCAACTGGTATGCTGCGAAAATTACATCGGCTCTAAGTCGATTAATTTGCTCAAGCGCGAGTTGGGCTTGGGGTAAGTCAGTTGACAGTTGACAGTTGACAGTTGACAGTTGACAGTTTGCAGTTGATAGTTGTTGTTCTAATTTCCAATAACCAATTCTCAATTCCCAATTCTAAATTCCCAATTCCCGATGCCCAATGCCCAATTCCCAATGCCCAATGCCCAATTCCCAATGATTTATGACAATTGAAATCCAACCTTCAATTAATGCTAAAACAGCGATCGAAAGCCGGCGGGCCGCCCGCAGTTTCAAACCCGATCAAATTCCCCCTGCAATATTGACAGAAATTTTGCGGTTGGGAGTGCGATCGCCCTCCGGTTACAATTTGCAGCCTTGGCGGTTTATCGTACTTCAAGACGCAGCCAGCAAGGAAAAATTAAAAACTTGCGCCTTCGATCAGCGCCAAGTGGTAGAAGCCCCAACAGTATTAATCTGCTGCGGCGATCGGCGCGCCGCCGGGCCCGAAAACACCGAAGCCGTCATCGAATTGGGCAAAGCCGCAGGCGGAATGAATGACAATTTAGCCAGTTATCTGCGACAAGCAATCCCGCAATTGTTCGAGAACCGTCCCTGTTTCGAGTCCCTAGAAACTTGGACAAACAGGCATACAATGTTAGCCGTGGCTCATTTAATGATTGCAGCTAAAAGCTTTGGAGTAGACAGTTGTCCGATGGAAGGTTTTGTGGCGGCTTCGGTGAAAGAAGCCTTTCAAATTCCCGCAGAAGTAGATGTTTGCTGTTTGCTGCCGCTTGGTTATGCAGCAGAACCTTTCAAACAATACGGCGGCCGTTTTGACGTGACTCAAGTTTATTACAGCGAAAGTTATGGAAAGGCCTTGCAAATTGAGATTTGAGAGTTAAGATTTTGTGGCAACTTGAATTTTAAGAGTTAAGATTTGGAATGAATCGGTGCCAAAGTTCAAGCAAATCAAAAATTCCGACAGTTCTGCAATCTAAAATCTCAAATCCCGAATCTAAAATTTCAAGTGTGGTGATATCAGACAGAGGAAAAACATGACAGTAGCAGCGCGACAAAGCAACGCACAAATTCTAGAAGTAAAGTTGCAGAAATATTTGCAAGCAGCCGGATTTAAAAATTTACCGCTTTATATCAGTTGCGAT
This sequence comes from Microcoleus occultus BM001215366, assembly GCA_036700145.1. Taxonomy (GTDB): domain Bacteria; phylum Cyanobacteriota; class Cyanobacteriia; order Cyanobacteriales; family Microcoleaceae; genus Microcoleus. Next base: position 11,413 of record JAUBOH010000060.1, on the reverse strand, counting down.
TTTCGAGATGAATCTTTAACGGTTGTGGGAGAACACCCGCGCAGTTTAGTTCTCAAAGCAAAACCGACTTTTGCGGTGCTAGAAGCAGCAATTCTCGAAATTGAACCGGAAGCTATTCAACAGATTGGACTTTGCCTAAAAATTACCGGGCAAAAACAGCCTTATGCTTTCCATTCTTTTACCATGCACCACCCTGTTTTGTCAAGACCAAAAACAGTGCAGTTGCTCAAAAAAGCAGAGGAGATACCCGCAGCAGAAACGGGGATAGTCTTAGCACAAAATGCGGCGGAAGCGGAGGATATGCCGTTAGAAACAGATGTTAAAGATGCGGGGGGTGATGAATATTTCCCTGATTTTTCGGATAGTTCGAGCAATTCCGATCCGATCGCCTTTAAGGTTGCTGCAATCCCCGCAGATATTGCAGACAACCCCTTCAATCCGCTGGATATGGAAGCGGTAACAGTTGACCAAAAGCCAAAGCATTCGCCGTTTGCGATGCTGGCTGCTGCTGGAATGGTTAGCCTTGCAGCGGTAATTTTGGCAGGCGGTTATTACCTGCTGAGCCGCCCCTGCGTCATCGGAGAATGTACTGCATTAGCTAATGCCAAACAGTTGAGCGAAAATTCGGCGAAGACGCTGAAAACCTCAAAAGTTGCTAACAGTCCCGAAGAAGCGCAGGAACAGTTAAAACAGGCGATCGCCCTTTTAGAACCGATTCCCTCATGGTCAATTCATCGCGGTGAAGCTCAAAGCGCTCTCGAAAACTACCGACAGCAAAGTCAGAATTTAAACTCTGCGATCGATGCAGCGCGCCTCGCGCGATCGGCAGCCCAGAAAACCCAAAATCCGCCTTATTCTGCCGAGAGTGGACAGGAAGCGCAATCTCTGTGGCAAAGCGCGATCGCCCAACTCGGAGAAATTCCCACAGACAGCCCAGTTTATCCGTTTGCTCAGAAAAAGACAAAAGAATACCGGAAAAATTTAGCCAGCGGAAATCGGCTGTTAAGCACAGAGAAACAAGCCGAAAAAACGCTGCTCGCCGCCAAAAGTACAGCCCAAATAGCAGAAGCTCGCGAAGCAGTAGCGACTACTGCCGAGACTTGGGATCAAGTGCAAGCAGGTTGGGAAAAATCCCTCGCAACGCTATCAGAAATTCCCGCAGGTACGACATCTTACCAACAAGCTAAACTGCTAGTTCCCAAATACGAAACCAAACTTTCACAAGCACGGGAGCGCAAAAATGTCGAAGGAATTTCGGAAAATGCGTATACTCAAGCTGTGACTTTAGCAGCGGAAGCTCAAATTTTCGAGGGCAAAAACGGCTGGTTTAAAGCATCAGAATACTGGCGCCGAGCCTTGAGTTACGCCGAGCAAGTTCCCCCAGCAACTTCTTATTCCCAAAAAGCCAAACCGCTGCTCGATTCTTACAAAACGTCATTGCAGCAAGCAGAAGTAAAGCTGCGGGAAGAAAGAAACCTGCAAAAAGCCCGCACGGATTTAGATAGAACTTGCAAAGGCAACCCCAAGATTTGCGACTATACTGTTAGCAAAGATTTGATTGCGGTGCAGATGACTCCCGATTACGTGCAGAAACTGCAACAAACTTTCATCCAAGCAAACAACAACAATGCTGTGAAGACTCGCCAAGCTGTAGAAAAGCACGTTGAAACATTGCAAAAAGCTTTGGAGGCGATCGCCGAAAACGCGAAAATTTCGATGCAAGTGTACGATGGCGAAGGCAAGCGGATTGCGAGTCACGAACCGAAGTAGTTGTAGTTGTAGGGTGCGCGCCGCGCACCTTATATCAATTCCGTCTGCGCCGTCAGGTGACAAGCGAGGATACGGCAGTGCCGTTTCCCTACAATTAATTTGGCGCTGCCGTGAAACGGCACTGCCGTGTCCTGATTTGCTATCATATCAAATCCGGTAGTATCGGAATTATTAATATTACTCATAGCCAGGAGACGGCAATGCCGTTTCCCTACAATTAATGATGGTAGGGAAACGGCACTGCCGTCTCCTCTCTATCATTCCGGTGCAACCGGAATTGATATCAATCCAGCCTGAAAAATCTGTTGTGCCGTCAAATCCAACTCTGGAAAAGCTGCGGACTCGATTGTCTCATCTCCCCGAAACTGACTAACTTCATACTCACCATCAATCAACCGATAAATCGAAATAGTCGGTTGTTTAGGATTGCCAATAAACCGGAGGCCGCCCAAACCGAGATAATCCACAATCCAGTATTCAGGAATTCCGATTAGTTCGTATTCGCCTACTTTCCTGATGTAGTCATCTTGCCAATTCGTACTAACGACTTCAACAACCAGCGGAATTGATGCCCCTTGAGTCACAGTGGAGAATTTTTCCCACAGAGGTTCTGAGGCTAAATTGGTTTCATTTAATATCAGAACGTCAGGTAAATAAGCTGATTCGTCTTTTTGTGGCTTAACTAATGCTTCTTTGGGGATGAAGTATGGCTGGTTTAGGCGATCGAATTGCACGGTCAATTTTCTTGCAGAAAAACCGACAACTTTTTCATGCTTTCCTATTGGCTGTGACATTTCAACAATCTCTCCGTTGTGCAGTTCATAACGTCGGTTTTCGGGTTTCCATTCAGCAAATTCTTCAAAAGTTACTGGTTGAGTTGGAGTTTTAATCATAGTGAGTTATCCTCAGTAAAATAGGTTCGTAGTGAGGACTTTAGTCCGCATCAAACTCCGACGGACTAAAGTCCTCACTACAAACGTTAGTTACCATTTTATCAATTGTGCATCTTGATTAAAAAACTTCCGGCACAATCCCTCAGTTAATAGCAAAGTTGCGATTAAAGTTGCCAACGCTAACACAAACATAATCAAAATCTGGTAAGATGCTGCATCGATAGGACTGACACCGCTCAGCATTTGACCTGTCATCATCCCTGGTAAAGTTACGATTCCAACGACTGTCATTGTATTTAATGTGGGGATTAATCCAGCTTTTATTGCATCTTTGCGGTACTGTTTTACTGCTTGCTGCGGCGTAGAACCTAAACTTAAATGGGTTTCTATTTCTAACTGGCTGCTATTAACTGTACTGACAAGTCTTTCACCGGCGATCGCCCCAGAGTTCATGGCATTGCCCAAAATCATCCCTGCTAAAGGAATCAGGTATTGCGGTTCGTACCAAGGCTCAGGTTGCAGGATTAGCAAATTTGTATAGGCTAGAGTCAAGGCCGTACCGATCAAAATTGAACCCGAAACTAAGGGCAGTAGGTTCTTGATTTTTTTGCTGATCCGGTTGGTGGCAACCATGCTAGCTGTTGTCAGCATGATTGCTAAAATTGCTAAAACTAGCCAAGGATTTTTCCCCTCGGGGGCAAATATGACTGCGAGCACGTATCCGACTAAGATTAGCTGGATCAAGGTGCGCCCGGAGGCGATCGCGATCGACCCCTCCAGCCCCAATCCCTGCCACGCCGAAAGCCCGATCGCGATCGCCACCATCCCCAAAGCCCAACCCAAATCAGTAAAATCTAGCTGAATTAACATTTCCAGCACCCTTTCGATAAAGTGATTGTTTGCCTGTCCAACTATAAGATATTGCAATAAAGGTTTCTCTGAAACAGTTTTGCTGTAAGAATTTGCTTTGATGATGGTTGAAATTTGTGGTGTAAAGAGTGAATAACGTTCCCCCCCTCGACTTAACCCAGCAGTACGCCCAGATTGGCGACGAGATTGCTGCTGCGGTGCAAAAAGTGCTTGCCTCTGGCGGCTACGTAGGCGGCCCGGCAGTGAAGAGTTTTGAACGAGAATTCGCCGACTACACGGGCGTTGCTGAGTGCGTTGGCTGCAACTCCGGCACGGATGCGCTGATTTTGGCTTTGCGAGCTCTCAAAATTGGCCCTGGCGATGAAGTGATCACCACTCCTTTTACCTTTTTTGCTTCGGCTGAGACAATTAGCGCCGTGGGTGCAACTCCGGTGTTTGTCGATATCGATGCTGCGACTTTTAATATGGATGTCGATCGACTCGAAGCCGCGATCACCGAAAAAACCAAAGCAATTATGCCGGTGCACATCTTCGGCCAACCGGTAGACATGACTCGGCTGATGGAAATTGCGACTCGGCACAATTTAGTCGTAATCGAAGATTGCGCCCAGTCTGTCGGGGCCCAGTGGCAGTCTCGAAAAGTCGGCAGCATCGGCCATGTCGGCTGTTTCAGCTTTTACCCGACCAAAAATTTAGGCGCTTGCGGTGACGGCGGGGCTGTAACCACAAACGATCCAGCCTTGGCTGCTTCCATGCGAATGCTCAAAGAACACGGACAGTCTTCTAGGTATTTCTACGAAGAAATCGGCTGCAACAGCCGTTTAGACGCTCTGCAAGCCGTGATTCTCAGCATTAAATTGCGATATCTCGACAGTTGGAACGCCCAGCGGCGGGAGAAAGCCGCAGTTTACGGCGAATTTCTCTCCCGCGTGCCCGGAGTTGCTGTCCCCAAAGAATTGCCCGAAGCAAAAGGAGTTTGGAATCAATACACCATCCGGCTGACAAGCCCAGAAGACGCGCAACCTCCCTCTGGCAATTTCCGCGACTCGGTGCGGACTAAGTTGCAGGAATGTGGCATCGGTTCGATGGTTTACTATCCGTTACCTTTGCACCTGCAACCTGTTTACAAATCTTTGGGCTATCAAGCTGCTCAGTTGCCACAAGCCGAGCTTGTTTGCCGCGAAGTCTTGTCTTTGCCGATGTTCCCGGAACTGTCGAGGGATCAACAAGAGCGCGCGATTTATGGGTTGAAAGATTGTTTGGCAAAGGGCGATCGCATCCGGTAGCTTTGGGGCGACGGCATAAGCGAGGGAAACGCAGGAGGAGAAAGGAATTGCCGGGTTGCAGTGTGCAAAGAAAGTGCAGCGGTTAGGGGCGGTTAAGTATTTTGACCGATCGCTTGTACTTTTATGTACTATATTTAATGAAAAGAAACAAATTTAGGCTGGTAATCCGCCTCGAACGGGTGCATTTTCCGCTCGCCTAAAATTTGCGATCGGTCAATGAAGAAGGAAGAAGCAAGAAGGCTATAGCGGCGAAGCCCAGCGGGTAAAAAGAACGAAGAGGGAAGAGGGAAAAAGCAAGAGGAAAGAAGGAAGAAGAATTAATGTTTTAACTTTTAACTTTCGACTTCAATCCCCGACTTCAATCCCCGACTTCAATCCCCGACTTCAATCCCCGATGCTTTTAGACCCGATGCTTTTAGGCCAAATTCTCAATTTAACCTGTAATTTTCATAAGATAAGAGGAAAAGAAACGAGTGCGTCAGTATCAATTCACTCAGGCTAGACGCTACGATCCGCAAGCGATCGCTCAGTATTACCGCAACCGCCCACACAAAGCAATTTGGCGAGCCATTACCGTTATTTGGTCTTTTGCAGGCTTTGTCATCGGGATGCTGTGGGACAGTTGGCAGCACGAAGTCGCAGCACACCAGCCGGAACGAGCCGCCCACCTGCGACAAATACTCACCCGCTTGGGCCCCACTTTCATTAAAGTCGGTCAAGCCCTTTCTACCAGACCCGATTTAATCCGCAAAGACTTTCTCATAGAACTAATCAAGCTTCAGGATCAATTGCCGCCCTTTGACTCCGCCCAAGCTTTCAAAATTATTGAAGCGGAACTCGATCGCTTCATTAGCGAAACTTACAGCGAAATCTCCCCCGAACCTGTCGCCGCCGCCAGTCTCGGTCAAGTGTATAAAGCTCGTCTGATCACCGGAGAAGAAGTAGCAGTTAAAGTTCAGCGACCGAATTTGCTGCCAATTTTGAGCCTTGACCTTTACTTAATGCGCTGGGCTGCTGGATGGTTGGGCCCGTTGTTGCCACTAAATCTCGGTCACGACCTCTGTTTAATAGTCGATGAATTCGGGATTAAATTATTCGAGGAAATCGATTATATCAATGAAGGACGGAATGCCGAGAAATTTGCGACAAATTTTGCAGACGACCCGACAGTAAAAGTTCCGAGCATTTACTGGCGTTATACTGCAAAATGCGTTCTCACTCTCGAATGGATTGACGGCATCAAGCTGACAGATATGGAACGTGTGAAAGCCGCAGGTTTGGATACCGATAGTTTAATTGAAGTCGGAGTCCGCAGCGGTTTGCGGCAGTTGCTGGAACACGGATTTTTTCACGCTGACCCCCATCCGGGAAATCTGTTTGCCTTAGCGGACGGCCGCATGGCTTACATTGATTTTGGGATGATGGATCAGATGGAAGAAACAACTAAAGAAAATTTGGTTGATTCTGTCGTTCATTTAATCAACAAAGATTACTTGGAGTTAGCCAAGGATTTTGTCAAACTCGGCTTTTTGACTCCAGATACAGATATTATGCCGATCGTCCCGGCGCTGGAATCTGTCCTCGGCGATATCGTCGGCGAAAAGGTGGCAGATTTTAACTTCAAAACGATTACAGACCAGTTTTCGGGGTTGATGTACGATTATCCTTTCCGAGTCCCCGCGAAATTTGCCTTAATTATTCGGTCTCTGGTAACAGAAGAAGGTTTGGCCCTGACGCTGAATCCCGATTTCAAAATAGTTGAGGTGGCGTATCCTTACGTAGCGCGGCGTTTGTTGAACGGGGAATCTCCGGCACTGCGGCGGCGACTGATTGAGGTATTATTCAGGGATGGCAAATTTCAGTGGAACAGGTTAGAGGACATGATCGCGATCGCTAGGTCCGATCGAAGTTTCGACCTGCTACCGACCGCACAGCTAGGCCTGCAATTCTTGCTGTCAGAGGAAGGGTCATTTTTGAGACGCCAATTGATATTGGCTTTGATTGAGGACGATCGGCTTCACACCGAAGAAGTTCGCCGCCTGTGGAACTTAGTCAAGGAAGACTTGCAACCCGGCCGCCTGTTCAACGTTGCTCTAGGCGCTTTGACGGAGCTTTCCACAGCAGGAACAGCCGCCTTGACTCGGTTTTAATTTTGGTCATCAGTCATTGGTCATTAGTCATTACTCAGTGGTCATTAGTCAGTGGTCATTAGTCATTAGTCATTGGTTATTTGTTAGTTGTTGGTTCTAATAACTAATAACTAATTCCCAATTCCTAATACTTCGGCTACGCGAGGGCACAAGTTCCAAATGCCCTGCGCGGGCCAATGCCCCATTCCCCATTACCCCAAAGGAATTATTCGTGTATTATTTTCCCGAACCTCCATATTTTTTAATGACCGCTGGATTGCTAGCAGGAATGGCCTCCGGCTTAGCCTTTGAAGCAACTCTCAAACAAGCCGTACAACTCTGGTCAAAAAATCGTTCTACTCGCACATTAGCTAACCTGCAAGGGCTGCAATTGTTCGTCCCTTTCATCGGAATGGCCGGCGGAATCTGCATATTTTTAGCTTCAGGGATGGAGATTTTTGGCTTCCCAAAATTACTTTCTTATGCTCTAGCTATGCCACTGACACTACTCACGGCGTGGCTGGTTTGGACTCAGCTAGGCAAGCTTTTGATCGAGCTAGAACGCGGAGGTTCCCGAGCGCTGGATCTAGATTCTTTTGAAGGATGAGAACCTAAACCCCCAATCCTCTTCCTTGAGAGGATTGGGGGCTTATATCACGTCCGGTTATCTGACCATAATTAACTTCGCAGTCAGGAATGCAAATCCTTGTTCATTAAAGTCCGCAACTTAAATTTAACATTATTAACTTTTTGAATTCCCCAACTTTTCAGCTTTCTCTTAAAGCGAACCAGCCAATTTGGAGGCATTAGTTTTGGCTGTGTTTCCGGCGACTTCAAATAGCGATAGTGCAGAAATACATCTCGGTAAGGAATCTCAACATCTTCACCAGCACACAATCGATTAATTTTGGCAGCCGAAATACTCATGTAGTGCAAGTAAGTCAGCCGCCGTCCTTTATCGTAAAGAAGATAATCTATCACATCAAATTGAGAAGACCAATGATTGCCCGTTACCCGTTCTGGTTGAGCGTAAGCAAAGTTGTAAAAAGAGATTTTGCCGCGCGCAACTAAATAGTTAAATAAAGGTTGGTCTGTTCCCCGCAAAGAAAAAATTTCCGCTTCTCCTGAAGTCAATTTTGTTAATAGTTTGGCTGAGTTATTTCGATTTAAAATTGCTTTTTTTGAAGCAAACCAACCAGCACAAAAAATCCGAGATTGCAGTCGGTCACAATTAAAAATTTCTGCTAATTTTGCCGATGATAAATCAAATACATAATTGATGTCTGATCTGTATTGAAAATCATTTGCTACCCAATCAAATTCATCAAGTTTTTGATAGATGTAATCTAGAGAACCCATTAACAAAGTGTCCGCATCAAAATAAACAAATTTGTCAAAAGGGCCGTCAAAGCAACAGAATTTTCGGTGCATTCCCAAACAGTGAACGGGTTTCCAACCTTTAGCCAGCCAAATTTTTTGAGCTTTGGCGTGAGATGTCCAAGCTTGAGTCGCAAAGTCTTCCCAGAATAGGATTGAATCGGTGTTGTCAAAGAGGGTAACATTAGGACGAGTTGCAATTTCTACTCGAACTTTTTTCAGTTTATCATCATAGGGAATAATACAAACTGGAAGATTTTTTGCCCCGTTGACTTCGAGACTGTTTAATAAAGCAACTAAGTGGTCGAAGACAACATCATTTGCCAGAATATAAATACCATTTGTCATAATCATTCAATAAAAATTCGATTTATTGTTGTATAATTTGCGAACCCGTAGGGGCGGGTTTTACCAACCATAATTGCCTAAAACAAACAATCTCGTAAACCCGCCCCCTCCCATGCTAAGAGATAAAGAAGGACTAAAGTCCTTACTACAAACCAGATTATTTATCAGTGAAAATATCGAAATATTCTTTGCAATAAATTCGGTTTTTCTTCATGCAAATAACGATAATGTTTCCACAGTTTCCAATAAGGACTTCCCGATTTAATGGGTATTCCAGCCCAATGAATATATTTTAACCTTTTACCTTTGTCATAAAGCACATCATCTATTTCCTGAAAATGTTTAGAACCCGCCCAGCTTCCTGGTTCGGATTCGGTCGCTTTGACAAGGTTACACCGTTTGGGAATTAATTTGAGAATGATATAATTTAGTAGAGGTTGGTCAGTGACATTTTGAGTAAAATCAAAATATTCTCGATGCTGCGAACATTCGCGCAAGATTTGGGACATTTGCGATTCGGAAATAGTTCCTTTTCTGGAAGCCCAAAAACCGCTGTTAAACACATCTTGAAGTTCCGAATCTGTGAAAATATTTTGTTCTTTGACAATGGGTGAAAATACATTTCGCAGTTTTTCGCTGAGGTGGTGGTAGTCGCAGCAAAAAAAGTCTACTTCTGATAATTTGTCGAGGTTAGCTGCGATGTCTTCAAAGACGATGATGTCGGTGTCGATGTACAGAAATTCATCGAGGGGGCCAAACCAGGCGACAAGTTTTCGCATTTTGTTGGGAAGGGCTAAAAAGTGGCGATCGAACATTTGGCCAATTTCCCTGGTAAACTGTTCCACAAACTCCAGATTTGGGAACAATCGCACCCCGTGGAGACTGCTGAGGGCGGCTGCGACTTGCTGGTAATTGTCGTCGAAGGGAATCATAAAAATTGGTACTTGACAGTTGTACAAACGTATGCTGTTCGTAAGGGCGATCGAGCTTTCGAGCACTTTATCATTCGCCACAATATAAATACCGCGATTCATTTATTTATCCTCAACCTTCTCCATACCCTTTGTAACAAATTCGGCGCAGAAACATCAGTATAAGACTTTAGAGATTCCGAAAAAATCGGACGCTTGAACGGTTCGCGGAGATAGCGGTAATGCAGAAACAAATCGCGATAGGGAAACTCAATATTTTCACCCGCACAAACTCTGCGAATCAAATCCGGCGGCACACCAATATAATGAATATAAGTTAGTCGGTTTCCCTTATCGTACAAAATGCGATCGCGTTCCTCAAAATGTTGAGAACTGACGCAGCACCCAGTTTTTTCCCCATCCGGTAGACTATAAGCAAAATTATAGCTATTCATCCCAGTTTTCATCACCATATAATTGAGAAGCGGCTGTTCTCCCGCACCTGCATAGAGAATTGACCCATCGCCCGATCGCAGTTGAGCTAATAGCCATTCTCTAGTATTTTGCTCAAACAATCCTTGCTTGCTGGCGTAAAATCCCGAACAAAATATTTCCGATTCGATCCGATTTGGCTCAAAAACTTCGAGCAGTTTTGGTGACTCAATATTGTATACTTTAGTTGGGTCGCGAAATTGAAAATCATAAACCACAAAATCCGATTCCTCTAACTTATGAAAAACCGCATCAAGGGAATTCATCACCAAAGTATCCGCATCCATGTAAATAAACTTGGCAAACGGGCCGTCGAAAGCACAAAAACGCCTGTGTGCGCCGTAAAGCCGGAATTTTTTCCGGTTCAAGCGCTCTGGTGCTGCTGCTTCCATGAATTTGTCCCATCGCTGGATTGATGCGCTATCTTCATAAATAAACACGTTGGGACGGTTGACAATTTCTGCTTTAATTAGCTCTATTTGGTCGTCAAAAGGATAAATACAGACAGGAGTTTTTGAGCCTAAGATAACTTCAATACTGTTGAGAAAGGCAATTAGTTGGTCGTAAACTGTATCGTTGGCTAGCGTGCAAATTCCATTCATATTATGTCCATTAAATTACTCTAATAGGTTCGTAGTGAGGACTTTAGTCCTTTCTTTGATGCGGACTGAAGTCCGCACTACGAACCTGTGAGGACTTTAGTCCTTTCTTTGATGCGGACTGAAGTCCGCACTACGAACCTATTTTTTGTACTTTTTCCTGAGATACAAAATTAGACAGCCAATTAAGCAAGTTCAATTCGTGGAGAATGATTTGTCTAGCTTCCGCAATTTTCTCCCTCGCTTCATGCCAATAATCCGGGGTTGCAATCACCTCTTTAATAAATTCTACTCCTTTCTCATCCAAACTGGGAAGCCGCAGAAAACTCCCCGCTGGTAACAACTTATCCGCCGCTGAACCGCCGTAATAAATTGGCAAACTCCAACCTAATAAGGCATCCCAAAGCTTCTCGCTGACATACCAATCGTTTTCGGCATAATTTTCAATAGCTAAGTTGTAATAGTAGGGTGCGACGGCGTGCCATTTATTGTTCACAGTCCCATTCCCGCGCGCCCAAATTGGCAAGCTTCGCCCGTAAAGGTCAAAATTTAATTCTTGTTGTTGCAGCAATTTGATAAAATTCAATCGGTGGCGATGATTGGCACTGCGGCTGACACCTGAAGTAATCCAAGAACAGGATTTTGTTTTAGTTGGTGCAGGCATTTCATTCAGTTCTCGAAATGAGTTGCTGTGATACCAAATCGCGGGCATATAATTGGGATTTGGTGCGAAATCGT
>JAUBOH010000059.1:0-24670 GCA_036700145.1 Microcoleus occultus BM001215366 | reverse complement strand
TACTCACTTTGTACCGATTGGGATTTGCCGAAGTCGGCGATTGGAGTCCCGTACAGCGTGCGGCTAATCCGAAGCAAGTGATGAGTGTACTGATCCGTCGATCGCGGGCTGACGGTACACCGCCGAGAAAATCTGGGCGGTAAGCTGCGCTGTCATTCTGAGTGAGTAGCTTAGGATTTACGCACGGGTGGTCAGAAACCGGGTTTTTTACGAGAATACTTCGTTGAAACGCGCAGATTTGCGAAAAAACCCGGTTTCTTTGGTCGAAGTGTGTAAGTTCTGTCTAAATTTATGAATAATTTTAGGGTAACAGTAAGAGACTTGCGATCGCGGGCAACAATTTACTGCAAGCTTCCACCAATGTCGCCGCACTAGGTAAACCAGCAATAGTCCCTTTCAGAATCTTCATTGCCGTTTTCCCCGCCTTTTGCATTGTGCTTTCTTGGGGATTTTTCCCTACTTCTGCCAAAGCTTTTACCTGTTCCAAGGCTTCAGCTTTATCATCATCAGATAAATTAGTTTCAGCTTCGATCGCTGTTTGTAACTCAGTCAACAATTCTTTGATTCCCGGTTCATCTGGTTTAGCAGAATCAGATAATTGATTAATTGTATTGGCAACAGTACCGCTGATATCACCTAAACTTAACGCTCCCGCACCGCTAGCGTGAACGGTTCCACCTGTAATTTCTATTTTGCGACTTTTGTCTATTTTGTCACTCATAGCTTTACTCTCTGATGTAGATTTAACTTCATTATTAATAATAACATTAACAGGTCGCGTCGCCAACAATTTTAGAAGTTCATTTAACTCCAAACTTTTTTGACGGTAAAAGTCTATATCTCTATCTTTAGCTTGCAGTTCAGATTTGTGCTTGGCTTCTAAATCTTTGATAATTTGCTCATAGGCCTGGATGATTCGAGTAAGACTTTCGTCATTTTGCATGGTTTGGCTAAGAGTTTATGCTTACTTATCCTCCTGAATAATATTAATCGATAGCGGTTGTTTAGCTAACATCTCTGTTAGTTCTCTCATTTCAGCTATTTGCTGGCGATATAAAGCGATTTCCTCATCTTTATAATTTAATTCTGCCTTGTATTTTTGGGCGATCGCCCTTAGTGACTCCACATCTTCTGATTCGGCGATCAACGGATCTTCTTCACTAGGATTAGCAACGGTTTCAAGTTCTGTTAAACTTTCCGAAACTGCTTCGGAAATAGCTATCGCTTGACGGTACATGGCAATTTCGCAATCTTTGGCTCGTAATTCAGCTTGATATTTATCTTCAATAGCCTTTAATAGCAGTTCGTAATTTTGCTTTAAATCGTGATAAATTATAGCTTGCGTCTCATCTGTCGGAGTATTGACAAAGATCGCAATTACTCCCTTTTCGGGATTTTCTATACTCTGGATTGACAATTCTGTATTTTCATTCGCAATCGCAGCTTGCAATTGCAGCAGTAATTCTTTGAATTCCGGTTTTTCTGAACTTACTGATACGCTCATAGCTTTGATTTCCGCTGTTACCAGAGTTTGATTAAAATTATAGCATTACTCACTTTGTCAGGAAGGGCGATCGTCTTCGAGGGCTGCGCGATCGGCTGAGTCAGGCAACTCCTCGATCGTGTTGGCTGTTGTACCGTCATTATCTCCTAAACTTAACGAGCCGGCACCGGTAGCGTTAATTGTTTCGCCGGAAATTTCAGCTTTACGACTTTGGTCAATGTTGTCACTTGCGAGTTTATTCTCTGCTGTAGATTGAGTGGTAATGTTAATTATAGGGTTCGATGGCTGAGGAACGGTTGAAGGATTTACTTTACCAAACACTCCTTTCATTAATTCTTCAAAGACATCCAGATGATGTTTTTGAATAGCAATAATTTTATCTTGAGATTTTAATTTCTCGGCTTGCCTTTGAGCTTCCAGCCTTGCTTTATAAACTTCGTCCCAAGTTTGCTCGATTTTTCCCTTATCAGTTCCTTCAGGAACTTTTAGAGTCAGTAAAACATCGTTTTCTTTGTTCTCAATTCCTTGAATTGAATCCCGTGTAATATCTGGAAATTCTTGCATTAACTTTTGAAAAGCTGTGGTAAAAGCTTCGGGGTTAATTCCATCTTTGAGCAGGATTTCCACGGTAGTCAGAATCTTTTTATAGAGTTTCTCGAAATCCCCCGGTTCAAAACATTTACTGATGTGGTGAGGGCGGCGATCGCGATCGTCAGTTTCGGGTTTGGCGTTTTCCAGAAGATAAACAAACCGACAGTTAACGCGATCGAGCTTTGTATTACCGTCAATGTTCCAAGCTTCCAAACAAGCACCTGTAAAATAAGCTGCTGTAAAATCTGTTGCCAAGGCTTGAGTTTCAGTCAGGTTTGCGACTTCCAAATTAGCTTGATGCAAAGTTGCTTTGCTGAGATTAGCCTGCTTGAGATTAGCCTCGTTGAGATTAACGCCTGTCAGGTTTGCTCCTTGGAGATTCGCACCAACATAGGATTTTTTGTAGCCATTGCCAGTGATGAGTAATTCTCGGATGCGGGTATCAGCTAATATCGATTTACCGACTCGCGCGCGATCGAGTTTTTCTGTCTTGCGGAAGCAAGTGCGAGTGAGATTAGCTGTTCTAAAATCTGTACTTTTGAGAGTTGCCTCAGTGAAATTGGCATCAGTTAGATCAGCATTGTAAAAGCTAGTGCCACCCGTAGCTGCAAAGGCAATGGCAACGATGCGAATCAAGGCGTGTTTCTCATCTCCAACCAGGGCACGCCAAGCAAGGTAAATACCTAGTCCTGCACCTGCCAGTGCTGCTGCCAGTGCTGCTGCCCCTGCCACTGCTGCTGCCCCTGCCACTGCCCCTGCCACTGCCTTTGCCCCTACCACTGCCGCTGCCTTTGCCCCTGCCACTGCCCCTGTCACTGCCACTGCCCCTGTCACTGCCACTGCCCCTGCCACTTCCATTGCCCTTGCCCCTGCCTCTGCCCCTGCCCTTGTCCCTGCCACTGCCCTTGCCCCTGCCACTGCCATTGCCACTGCCCCTGCCACTGCCCCTGCCACTACCACTACCACTGCCACTGCCACTGCCACTGCCACTGCCCCTGCCATTGCCACTGCCACTGTCGCTGCCACTGCCGCTGCCACTGCCGCTGCCACTATACCTTGGCGGAAAGTAGCTATAAAGATTACTACAACTATCAACACAACAACCACACCGGGAATAAAGGCAATGGTGGGAATAATGCCAATGGTGTTCTGTTTGATGCTATCTGGAGCGAAAAAAACTGCTACCGAACAAGTAGCAAAGCCTGAAATCAATCCCGATATTACCAATAGAAATAGCGAGATGGTTACGAGAAAAATTGTCCAGCGCTTTTGGAGTCCAGCTTGGGCACGGGTGAAGTCAGCTTCTGTGAGGACGGCATTGGTGAAGTTTGCGCCTCGGATGTCTGCACCGATGAATTTTGCACCTGTGAGCTTTTGACCTTTAAAGTTGCGGCCTCGGAGATTTTGACCGGAGAAGTCTTGGGGCATGACTTTACGCAGGGAGATAGTGGCTATTTTTTCATTGCGATGCTAGTTGTAGCGATGCCCCTGATAAAATTTTAACAAATCTGGCTGATTAAACAGGACTTACGCACTCCGACTCCTCGAAACCGGATTTTTTACATAATCTGCGGGCTCCAACGAAGTATTTTTGTCCATCAAACCCGGTTTCTGGGCCCCAATGGTAAATCCTATTAAAGATTCCCCGCCCTGTGTTCGGCTTCCAAAAGCTGATATTCAGCT
Source organism: Microcoleus occultus BM001215366 (assembly GCA_036700145.1). Taxonomy (GTDB): domain Bacteria; phylum Cyanobacteriota; class Cyanobacteriia; order Cyanobacteriales; family Microcoleaceae; genus Microcoleus. Next base: position 20,892 of record JAUBOH010000059.1, on the reverse strand, counting down.
AATCCTGCGGCTAAATCTACCTCAATTTCATTGCGGTTAGCGTGATAGTAAGATAAGGCTGCATAAACCTGTGCCCAATTTAAATAGGGAATCTCTTCGAGTATTTCTTCTACACTCAGTCCTTGTTGATTCCAAACGGCAATTTGAGCGATCGAAATTCTGGTTCCCGCAATTCGGGGACGCCCTCCACAGGTTTCCGGCGTACTGACAACCAGCGTGCCAATGTCGATCGCACTTATTGACATAATTACCTCTTACGAAAAACTCAAACAATCCAAAATATCCTGTTGCGTGAGATTTAGCTACTGTTCTCAATTTTAGCATCAGAAGATAGCTATCGTCGCATATCTTTACAATGACGAAGTGCGATCGCTCACACACCTAAAATCGCACGCAGGGCTACTGCAAGCACATCCATATAATTGTCATCTAAATGACCGATTATCCTAATAACCCTAGATTTGTCAATAACTCGAATCTGTTCGCAAAGTATCACTGAATCTTGATTTAAACCCCCAACTCCAGATGGCACAAATACATGAGAAGGTAAAAGAGCGCGACGAATCTTAGTAGTAACAATACTCCGGACAGTTTTTGAGACCGAGGCTGAAACCCTCATTCTACCGTTAGCATTTGACCTCACTGAGAAGGCTGAAACCCTCATTCTGCCGTTAGTGATTGAAAACTGTCCGGACTATTGTAGTAAGCGGTGCAATAATAGTATGAGGACTTACTGCATTAGCACGATCAATTTGTAAGATGACAACAGGTCTTATGCCAGCTTGCTCTGTACCAACTACCGGATTCAAATCGCACAAGATGACATCTCCTCTGGTATAAGTTACATTTACTGATGAAGCCCCTACCATTGAATTTCTCCTCGTGCTAACTTTTCTTCGTAGGCTTCTAAATTCTTTAAATAGTCAGAAAAGTCTGATTCAGTTAATTGTGGCAATTCGCTGTTATATTTGAGGAGCAAAAAGTCTATGAAATCATTCACTTCTTGAACAAGTGACTCTGGCAGTTGGCTAATTTTAGCCGAAGTTAGATCGTAAATTGTCATATTTTTACTCTATTTATTCGATTGTTCTCAATTTTAGCATCAGAAAATAGCGATCGCCCCGCAGCTTCTCCTCTCGGACGATCGCACTTATGGCATCAACCAACCGCAAACTCCGTAAATTTCCGTTTATAGGGAGCGTGAAACCCCAAAACAATATCGCTCTTAGGAATTCCTGCTGCTAGTAAATCATCAACTAAACACAAATCTGTCCAATCTTCTTCAACCCAAATTTTGCCATCTTTAATACGAAGATACATCGTAATGTGGCAGATCCGTTTTTTTTCCTCCCAACCAGAGCGAAACCACAGATATTGATCTCGTTCTTCGTCAAATGCAAGGCGGCTGTCTGTCTCTGATTCATCTAGCGCCATCCCTCCCTTAACGCCGAGTTCATAATATTCAGTCAATATTTTTTCAATCGTACTCCGATAGTATTTTAGTTTATCCATTGCAGAATTTCCTCCTTTTCCATCTCAACTACCATTAATAAAAGCTTATTTTCATTAGTAATTACTTGTATGGACTTGCGCTGAAAAAAGTTTTTGTAGACAAGATCGTCAATTGCTAAATAGAGCTTGTATTCTGGCTCTGTGAGTTGAATCAGATTTCTGTATACCATATATTGACCGAGTGCACCGTGAAAATCATACATTAGCGATCGCCCAACAAAGCTCTTAATTTCAACAACTATCTTTTGTCCCTGACGTTGTGCTGCGATCGGCTTTTCTGCTGCTAAATCCGCATATAACTCAGCATCCTCATATTTAATAAAGTACGGATCGGCCGTAATTGTCCAACCGTCTTTGAGTAAGGCATTTTTAACTTCGTTGTGGTAGATATCTTTAGCAGGCATAAATTAACCTGAGTTTTCAACTACTTAAATTATAGTCAGGCTGACGAGCATATTCCCAAACTTGGCGATCGAGTACAGTAGGCAATTCCATCCTAATAATATCCCAATTCACTGTAACTCAATCCCCCACAGCCATTACTCCCATCCGTTACATCTCGCGCAAGCGAATCCGTTGCCGAACTTCCTTCTGCCATATCTTTTCGCCGATCGCCCTCCGCCGTGCAATAATGATATGACTTGCACAAAAACTCTATTAGTAGGTAAGTCTTGCCCACATTACCGCTACATATAGCGTCTCAACTGTCAACCCGTGCAAGTTCCAAATCAAATCGGCTGTTGCACTACCCACATTTTTTCTAATGGCTGAAGTCCCCCAATCTCCCGCAGAACTTGCCGAAGCCCTCAAAGGCTTGACTGATATCAATTTCCAATTACCCGATCCAGAAGACGAACTACTACCAGACTTCGACTTTGAATCGCAGGTTGACAATGCTTGGAAAGTGTGCGATCGCTTCGACTTGCAAACCGACATCTGGCGCGGGCGCATTCTCCGAACAGTCCGAGACAGAGAAAAAAAAGGCGGCGACGGACGCGGTACCGGCTTTTTGAACTGGCTAAAAGAACGAGAAATTGGCAAAAGTCAAGCCTATTCTTTGATAGAATTAGCTAAGAGTGCCGAGACTCTGATCGAACAAGGAGATTTAGACCCAGATTCGATTAGAAACTTCAGCAAAAGAGCCTTCGTCGAAACCGCAAAATCATCGCCCGAAGTACAGCAAATGGTAACAGATGCGGCCTCAAAGGGCGATCGAATTACCAGGCGCGAAGTCAAACAACTCTCCGACGAATGGATGGCAATGAATTCAGAATTATTGCCAGAAGAAGTCAAAGAAAAAGCATCTAGCGGTTCACTTCCTTCCCGCTATCTCGCTCCTTTAGTCAAAGAAATGGAGAAACTTTCCCCATCTCATCAAATCGAAATCCAAAGAGAAGTAGCAGAAAATCCCGACGTAGATACAGTAAAACAGCTAACTTCTGACGCTAAGAATTTATCAAAATATCTCGACGCCGCCGCCCAAGTGCAAGCTCTCAATCAGTCTCACTTAGACATGGAAATGGCCTTAGAAGAATCCTTGCGAGTCGGCTGTTTGGGAACCACTGCCGACGTTGTAAAACAAGCCGCATTGCTTGAACAAACTGTAGTCAAACTATACACGATTTGGAAGCGTTTGGGCAGTTTGGCAGATAGATTGTACGTGGATACAGGAGCAAGCACACCGAATTTGCGGTTGCTTTTGGGATGCTTGGACAGTCTTTCGGGAGAAAAGATAGAAGTGGATTTCGGAGACGGAGAACGCTCTATTCGCTTGCAAATTTTTAGCGAATAGCTCAACCTTGACCTGGTTCGTAGTGAGGACTTTAGTCCGCATTTCTGAGGACTAAAGTCCTCACTACGAACCAAGTCTGCGTCAATCCCTGTTTATCTGCGGTTAAAATTTCTGATTTTGTTCCAAAGATAGCGGGGATTCAAATAACGCCGATATTTAGTAACTACTTCTTTCCCTAATAGCACCACGCTCAGCCAAAAACAAACTTCCCCTACAATAGCTAGAACGACATCAATTGTAGTTTTTTGGGTAATATCCAGCGGTAGGAACGGCACAACAAACAAGATTGCCAGCCAGGGCAGAAAAGATAAAATAAATAAAAACAAACCCAGCTTCTGCATAGCTTCACATAAGTATTTGTTTGTAGTCAGGACTTTAGTCCTTCTTATTTAATGTAAAGCTTTCTTACAGGACTCTGAAGTCCTCACTACAAACTTAATTGCTTTTTGAGAGGACTGAAGTCCTCACTACAAACCTAATCTCCAACTTAATTCTTAATCCCCGTCGCCGCAATCCCCCGAATAAACTGCCGCTGGCCCGCCAAAAACAGCAACACCACCGGCACAGTGCCAATTACCACCGCCGCCATCAACAACTGCCAACTGCTAGTAAACTGTTCCTGAAACTCAGCCAAGACCAACTGCACAGTTCGCAACTGGGGCCTTGTCGTAAACACCAGCGGCTTAAACAAATCGTTCCACTCGCCGATAAACGTAAACAAAAACAGCGTTACCAAAGCAGGGCGCGCCAAAGGCAGCATCACCTGCCACAAAACCTGCCAGCGGTTAGCCCCATCCAGCATTGCCGCCTCCTCCAACTCCACCGGAATTGTCATAAAATATTGGCGCAGCAGAAAAATCCCAAAACCGTTAGCCGCCGTCGGCAAAATCAGCGCCCCGTAAGTATTCAGCAGATGGCCCCACTTCAAAACCAAGAAAATCGGAATTACCAAAAGCTGAAACGGAATTACCAGCGTCGCCAACACCCCCAACACAATCGCCGATCGCCCGCGAAACTTCAACCGAGCTAAGGCGTAACCAGCCAAAGCAGAAGTCACAACCTGAAAAGCGGTAACAGCCAGCGCCACTAGAGTAGAATTAAGGAATGCCAACAAAAAATTTCCCCGCCGCCAAGCCTCCTGATAGTTCGCGAAAGTTAGGCCTGTGGTCTTGACACCTACACCAGATGGTGATAAAGAAACCAAAAATACAGCAGCTAGCGGTAGCAGCACCAGCGCAGCCCCCGCCAGCAACAACAGAAAACTCAGCAGTTGCAGCGCCTTCGACCTGTCAAAGGATTTACCCATAAATTTGTGAATTCACCTAAAATAATAAGCCTGTGAGGTTCTCAAACCCGATCGCCCCCAAATTCTCACACAATTGGTAAATTTAGTGGTGAAAATGGGAAGTGTGTACTGTCAACAACCTGCCGTAAAATCGGAGTACCGACGCTAGCGGGGGCTGGCAAGAGCTTAGTTAACCAGACTGATGACTTAACTAAAGTTCAAGTAACTGTATCATTGTCTTAACATCCAAAACTCTACTTGGTATTTGCTCAATAACAATCAGGAGACGACATATCTATGCCCCAGCTTGAGGCCAGCCCAGCAATTGACTTTCAAACCGAAACTTACAAAGACGCTTACAGCCGCATCAACGCCATTGTGATTGAAGGCGAACAAGAAGCTCACGACAATTACCTGACACTGGCCGAACTGTTGGCTGACAAAAAAGAAGAGTTAGTTGGCTTGTCCAAGATGGAAAACCGCCACATGAAAGGCTTCCAAGCTTGCGGCCGGAATCTCAAAGTCACGCCGGACATGGCATTTGCCAAGCAGTTCTTTTCGGATTTGCACAGAAACTTCCAAACGGCCGCAGCCGCCGGTGAGATTGTAACTTGCTTGCTGATTCAATCGCTAATTATCGAGTGTTTTGCGATCGCAGCCTACAACATCTACATCCCCGTCGCCGATGACTTTGCCCGCAAAATCACCGAAGGCGTCGTCAAAGAAGAATACAGCCACCTCAACTTTGGGGAAGTCTGGCTGCAAGCTCACTTTGAAGAATCCAAAGCTGAACTCGAAGCCGCCAACCGCCAAAACCTGCCCATCATCTGGAAGCTGTTAAACGCTGTCGCAGACGATGCTCGCGTCTTGGGGATGGAAAAAGATGCTTTAATTGAAGACTTTATGATTGCCTACGGCGAAGCCCTAGGCAACATAGGCTTTAACAACCGTGACATCATGCGGATGTCAGCACAAGGCCTCGCAGCCTAGTAAATTTGGAAATAAGGAATGGGAAAACAATTAAAAATTAAAAGTTTTTAATTATTCCCTTCTGACTTCTTCCTTACAAGGTCTTGCACCCCAATCAAGTTGGAAATAAAGAACGGGAACTCAATTTTAAAAAAATTAATTTTCCCTTCTGACTTCTGACTTCTGACAACTGACTTCTGACAACTGACAACTAACAACTGCCTGCCGGCTCGCGTAGTCGAAGGGTCAACTGTCAACTGTCAACTGTCAACAGACTTCTTCCTTCTTCCTTAATCTGACAACTTAATGTTTGGTCTAATCGGTCACTTAACCAGCTTAGAACACGCCCAATCAGTAGCTAACGAGCTGGGCTATCCAGAATATGCCGATCAAGGTCTCGATTTTTGGTGCAGCGCACCGCCCCAAATAGTTGATAATATCACTGTCACTAGCATTACCGGGCAAAAAATAGAAGGCCGCTATGTGGAGTCCTGTTTTCTGCCAGAAATGCTAGCCACTCGCCGGATTAAAGCAGCCACTCGCAAAATTCTTAATGCGATGGCACACGCTCAAAAAAACGGGATTAATATCACTGCATTAGGCGGGTTTTCTTCGATCATTTTTGAGACTTTCAACTTGCAGCAAATTAAGCAAATTCGCAATCTCAAGTTGGAGTTTGAACGCTTCACCACGGGTAACACTCACACGGCTTACATCCTCTGTCGCCAAGTAGAAGAAGCAGCCCCCAAATTGGGGATTGAACTTTCAAAAGCCACTGTAGCGGTTTGTGGTGCTACTGGCGATATTGGCAGTGCGGTGTGTCGGTGGCTCAATGTTAAAACAAATGTAGCAGAATTGTTGCTAATTGCCCGCGACAAAGAACGATTGCAAGATTTGCAATCGGAATTGGGGCGAGGCAAAATCATGAATTTGGAAGAAGCCCTGCCAATCGCGGATATTGTAGTGTGGGTAGCCAGTATGCCAAAGGGAGTAGAAATTGACCCCAAGACATTGAAGCAACCCTGTTTATTGATTGACGGTGGCTATCCGAAAAATCTGGCAACTCAGGTTCAGCATCCCGAAATTTACGTACTCAATGGCGGCATTGTGGAGCATTCCCTCGATATTGAGTGGAAAATCATGAAGATTGTCAATATGGATGTGCCGGGCCGGCAGTTGTTTGCCTGTTTTGCAGAATCAATGCTGCTGGAATTTGAAAAGTTGTACACCAATTTTTCTTGGGGACGGAATCAAATTACGGTGGAGAAGATGGAGCAAATCGGCGAGATTTCTGTTAAACACGGTTTCCGACCTTTAATGTCATTTTGATGTTGACAGTTAACTGTTGACAGTCAAGTGTCAACAGTTAACTGTTAATATTAGCGGCGCTCGAATGACGGTTTGTAGTAAGGACTTTAGTCCGGATTTCTGAAGTTTTGGCCGCAGTTTTTGATGGTCATAACTTCGAGAATCTTTTTTCCAGTCACGTCGGAGATTTCTAAAGCTGCGGAAAGTTCAACTAAGAACTTTTTTTCCTCGGTCGTGAAAACTCCATCTACCAAAACCAAATCAGCAGCAATCGCAAAAGCTGTTTCTCGAAGCCCTGGAGTCAAGGCGTTTTTAGCCGCTGCAAATACTTCAGCCGGACTGTACTTGCTGCTCAATTCCATGACTTTCTTAAACAGTTCTTGGAAGTTTTCGGCAGCATAAGAGCTGAACAAGCGAATGTGATTGGCGGCAAGGGTTTGTCTTTCGGCTTCGGATATTTGACCGTCGGCGGCAACAGCTAAGACTGAAATAGCTGTCAAAGCTTCCGAGAAAGTGAGTTCGATCGCACTTGTGTCGGTTTTTGCACTTTGGAACAGTTCAGCAGGATTTAGTCTATTGTGGCTGTGGGCGGGCATAGGGGCGTGGGGAGTCCTGCGGGTAAAACTTAGAAGCAAGCAAAAATAGTGTAGCAAAAAACGAGGCTCAAGCCTCTGGTTTTCAACTTTTGTTACTAAGCGCCTCATAATTCAAAATTCAAAACTTCCCCCGCTCCCTCTTTTTCAGCATCACCTGACACGGTAGGATCGTCCAAGTGCCGATCGACTTTCACCTTAAAACCCTATAGCAATTATCAGCGTGGCAAACCCCGACCGCAAACCACTACTCTTAGATTTTGAAAAGCCGCTGGCCGAACTCGAAACCAGAATTCACCAGATCCGCCAACTCGCCGAAGAAAACGGCGTCGATGTCACCGACGAAATTCGCAAACTCGAAGCTCGCAGCGCCCAACTGCGACAAGAAATTTTCAGCAGCTTGTCCCCCATGCAGCGGCTGCAACTCGCCCGTCACCCGCGCCGCCCCAGCACCCTCGATTACATTCAGGCAATTAGCGACGAGTGGATCGAGCTGCACGGCGATCGGCGCGGCGGAGACGACCCGGCCCTGGTTGGCGGAATTGCCCGCATAGACGGGCGTCCCACGGTCATCATCGGCCATCAAAAAGGGCGCGACACCAAAGACAATATTGCCCGCAACTTCGGCATGGCTGCTCCCGGCGGCTACCGCAAAGCCCTGCGGTTGATGGAACACGCCGATCGCTTCGGAATGCCAATTTTCACATTTATCGACACTCCCGGAGCTTGGGCGGGCTTAGAAGCCGAACAGCTCGGACAGGGAGAGGCGATCGCCTGCAACCTCCGAGAAATGTTTCGCCTCGACGTTCCGATTATTTGCACCGTCATCGGCGAAGGCGGTTCCGGCGGCGCACTGGGTATCGGCGTCGGCGAGCGGCTGTTGATGCTGGAACATTCCGTGTACACCGTCGCCACCCCGGAAGCTTGTGCGGCCATCCTCTGGAAAGACTCAGGCAAAGCTAACTTGGCTGCTGAAGCCCTCAAAATCACTTCCTGGGATTTGAAGAACCTCGGGGTTCTCGATCAGATAGTCCCCGAGCCGATCGGCGGCGCTCACTCGAACCCCCTCAAAGCTGCGTCCATGCTCAAACAAGCTTTGTTGGAAAACTTAGCAGAACTGACACAGCTTACAGGCCAGCAGCGGCGCGAGATCCGGTATCAAAAGTTTCGCCACATCGGTGTATTCACTGAAATTTCTGCTTGAGCCGATCGAGAAAGAGCGATCGGTTGTGAGTTAAAAATCTCTTAACTTCAAACTCATAACTCACAACTCACCATTCTGCGAATCTGTCAGCAGTGTTATAATTTCTCAGGTGACACCGGCTTAACAGTTCTTAATGTAAATCTCATAACTAACTGCGATCACCCGCAGCAGACAGTTGTCTAATTTGCCTCAGAAGGCTGCAACGCTTGAGGGAGTAGCCGAGCGAAAGTATCAGGAAATTTAATGAACGATCGAACAACAAAGCAGGCTCTGATTACCGGAGCCAGCAGCGGTATTGGCAAAGCGACGGCTGAGGCGTTTGCCGCATCAGGCATAAATCTGGCTTTAGTTAGTCGAGAGTCAGAAAACTTAGAAGCCGTTGTCGCAGCAGCCAGAAAAGTCGGAGTGAAAGCAGAAGCTTATCCCTTAGACTTGGCAAAAATTGAGCAAGTGCAAAGCAGCATCAGCGCGATCGCAGCTCAATTCGGCCCCGTCGATATCCTGGTCAACAGCGCTGGGATGGGCTACACAGGCTCCTTGACTGAGACGCCCCTAGCCGATTGGCAGAACGTTTTAGACCTAAATCTGACTAGCGTCTGGCAGTGCATTCTAGGAGTTTTGCCGTCCATGCGCGATCGGGGTTCTGGAATCATCATCAACGTTTCCTCGATCGCCGGCAGCCAAGTCTTCCCCAACTGGGGACTCTACTGCGTCAGCAAATTCGGTCTCATGGCTATGTCCAAAACCTTAGCCGCCGAAGAACGGGCTCGCGGAATTCGCGTCACAGCAATCTGTCCGGGTTCTGTGAACACTCCCATGTGGGACACAGACACAGTGCAAGCCGACTTCGATCGCACGGCCATGTTAACCCCAGAAATCGTCGCCCAATCAATTCTGCACGCAGTTCAATTGCCAGCAAGTGCAGTAATCGAAGAAATCACCCTCATGTCCAACGCTGGAGTTTTATAAGATTCCCCGCACGCACCGTAGAATGCGGGCTTTTTCTCAGACAGAATTCAACCATCTTTGAAACTCTATCCACCAATCCCAAATCCCAAATCCCAAATCCCAAATCGATCGACCCTCACACGAAATTATTATGACAATTGCATCAAACAACGGTTCCACCGGCTTGAACTCAATCTCGACTGACAGCATGAAACTTTCAGAAACCGCAGACAACAACACCCCGCGCATCCCCACTCGACCCGATCGCAATTCCTCCAACGGTCAAGAATCCAACGTGCCCGTACCCTCAGAAGTAGGCCAGGAAGAAATGATGGCCGCCGTTCGGACAATGCTGCTGGGAGTAGGAGAAGACCCCGAACGCGAAGGATTGCTCAAAACCCCGAAGCGGGTAGCAGAAGCAATGCGGTTTCTCACCAGCGGCTACAGTCAATCCCTCGAAGAACTCCTCAACGGCGCTATCTTTGACGAAGGTCACAACGAAATGGTACTGGTGCGAGACATCAGCGTATTCAGTATGTGCGAACACCATATGCTGCCGTTTATGGGCCGAGTTCACATCGCTTACATTCCCAACCAAAAAGTAGTGGGACTGAGCAAATTAGCCAGAATTGCCGAGATGTACAGCCGCCGATTGCAGGTGCAAGAACGTTTAACGCGCCAAATTGCCGAAGCAGTTCAGACAATATTGGAACCGAAGGGAGTGGCTGTAGTTATGGAAGCCAGCCATATGTGCATGACGATGCGGGGGGTGCAAAAACCCGGTGCTTGGACGGTTACGAGTGCCATGTTGGGCGTGTTTCAAGAAGAACAGAAAACTCGCGAAGAATTCCTGAATTTGATCCGCCATCAACCGGCATTCTTTTAGTTATTAGTCATTAGTCATTAGTCATTAGTCATTAGTCATCAGCCAATCACTTTTTGGCTAGTGGCTAGCGGTAATCAAGCATGGGGCCGGTGAAACCGGGTTTTTTTACGAGATACTTCGTTACGCACCGTAAATTAGGTAAAAAACCCGGTTTCTTTGTCGCAGTGCGTAAGTCCCGATCTAAAATCTAAAATCGGATGACGATCGCCCGTTTGACCAATAAAATAGACGGGTGACTAATTCGTTGTGACTAATGAATCATCCTATTAAATTCGGTACAGATGGCTGGCGCGGCATTATTGCTGACGATTTTACATTCGATCGCGTGGCGTTAGTAGCTCCCCTAGCGGCACAAGTTCTCGGACAAACTGGTGGTAATAATGCAACTAGCGGTACTGTAATCGTCGGTTACGACCGCCGATTTCTGGCTGAAGAATTTGCCCTCGAAGCGGCTAAGGCAGTCCAAAACGCGGGATTTGACGTGCTCCTCAGCGATTCTTACGCTCCGACTCCGGCTTTCAGTTTAGCTGCGAAACAGTTAAATGCTTTGGGCGCGATCGTCCTGACAGCCAGCCACAATCCAGGCGCATATTTAGGGTTAAAAGTCAAGGGCGGATTTGGCGGTTCAGTTTCGCCGTCCGTGACGCAACAGATAGAAGCAAAGTTAGGAAATCCGGCGGCAATTTCAGCAACTCCCGGCAAATTGGAGAGTTTCAATCCTTGGCCTGCTTACTGCAAAACGCTGCGGGAGATGGTCGATATTGATGCGATTAAAAATGCGATCGCCTCTAACAAAATTACCGTATTTGTAGATGTGATGCACGGTGCGGCGGCCGGAGGCTTAGCTCAAATTTTAGAAGTTCCGGTACACGAAGTCAACAGCGATCGAGATCCGCTGTTTGGCGGCGGTGCACCCGAACCTTTGCCGCGCTACCTGTCGCAGTTGTTTCGGGTGATGCGAACTCACCAGCGAAAAAGTTGCGGTTTGTCGATCGGGTTTGTGTTTGACGGAGATAGCGATCGCATTGCCGCTGTTGACTCTAGCGGAAACTTTCTCAGTTCGCAAATCCTAGTTCCTATATTAATCGAACACTTAGCAAAACGGCGCGGGTTGACTGGAGAAGTCATTAAAACCGTTAGCGGTTCTGACATTATGCCCAAAATTGCCCAACTGTACGACTTGCCTTTATTTGAAACGCCGATCGGCTACAAGTATATTGCCGATCGAATGTTAACCACTCAAGTCCTAGTCGGCGGCGAAGAATCCGGCGGAATCGGCTACGGTACGCACATTCCCGAAAGAGATGCTTTGCTATCGGCGCTGTATTTGTTAGAAGCTGTCGTCAAATCCGGCGAAGATTTGAGCGATATCTATCGCCGACTGCAAAAAGAGACTGGTTTTACTTCAGCTTACGACAGAATCGACTTGCACTTAGCAAATATGGACGAGCGATCGCGCTTGCTGGATTTGTTAGAAAATAAACCTTTAACAGAAATCGCCGGCAAAGCAGTTGTCGATTGCAACAAAGTTGACGGATATAAATTCCGTTTGGCTGACGGAAGTTGGCTGTTAATTCGGTTTAGCGGAACCGAACCTGTGTTGCGGTTGTATTCGGAAGCTGCGACTTTGAAAGAAGTGATGCAAAACTTGAATTGGGCGAAAGATTGGGCACAGAAAGGTTAATTTTGTAAGCTTAGGTGACACGGGCGAGACGCCCGTGCCACATTTTAAATTTATTTAAAAAAACTCGTTTGTAGTGAGGACTTTAGTCCTTCTTCAACAAACCAACAACTACACTACACAAAGCAATGACTACAATCAAAAAAATAGGAACACCCAATAAAGGATATATAGTTGCAAAATTGAACATAGTAGCAAAGCCGTTTTGGAAAATAAAATCTATAATAAAAAAAGCCATCAAATTTATTGACAATCCGATAATTAACAGCAAAAATTTTTGAAATAAAAGATTAATTTTCACTTGTTTCTCCCTTCTGATTCTCTGTATCCTCTGCGGTTAATAAAAAAAATTAACTGATATCAATTCCGGCTGTGCCGGAATGATAAGCGAGGACACGGCAGTGTCGTTTCCCTACCGTGATTAATCGTAGGGAAACGGCACTGCCGTCTCCTCCTCCGTTGCCTGTGGGTAATATCAATACCGACACTCATTGTAGTAGAGAAGCTGCCAATTCACCATACCGATGCTTGCTGTGGAGTGGATCTACCATCAATATTTTAATTTCAATATGCTCGCTAAGAGTATGATAAAACTCAAGTAGTTTATTTTGCCAATTTAAGTAGTAAGACCCCACTTCCTCATCATTTCCTATCGTTTCAAGATACTGACACCAAGCTGCATTTCTATAAAGCTTAGTAGACGCCACAGCCTGACTAATCAGAGAGTCTGGCAATTTGAGAATAACTACCGAGAAACCTAGTATTGATAAACGATTATAAATATCGATGATTCTGGATTTATCTTGAGAATTTGAATGCCATAAATTCAGTGTTTTTAAGTTGGCATAATGACTCCCTAAAAACCTTTCCAGGGTAGAGTCAATAACCGCATTACCTTGGTTATGACAGAATTTACTTTCAGATTTCCAAGCTGCAATACTTTCCAATTCTTCAACAATCTTAGAGGCTAAGTCAATTGTGGCTTGTGCCGTTAGAGAACCCTTAGCTTTCTCGTTTTCTAGGACACGTTCGGTGTAATGTTCGCTAATGTAAACCTTTGTTCTGGCAGGATGTCTATTAGCCAATATATGTTGTAGCTCTTTAATAAATGTGGTTTTACCAGAAGCTACAACTCCTTCAATAATCCAGCCACTGATATGTTTTACCATACTTGAATTACCTATGTCTTATTTTTGTTGATAGTAATAATTTTTATGCTATAATTAAAGACTGACGATTTATAATTTGACTGCGACAGTCGATCGCGATTAATTTGGAGACCCACAAAGATGGCATACAGCGATTTCAGCCTTGCTAGAGTTAAAAACGATTTTGGTTTAACTTTGGATGAAACCCGCGATTTATTTGCCGCTACAGCCCCTGTTGCACCGTCGGAAATTTTAATAGCTATTTTAAATGATTACGTGCCTTTAGCAATTGCTATTTCCACAGAAAAGGCTCGATCGGAATTTTTAATTGCTCCGATTTTGGCAGAAGCTAGGCGGTTGTTAAACAAGCGAGTTTCGCTGTTTTCTGGTAAGGATTTTACTGTCGATCCAGCAAGGGGATTGCAAGGATTTTGCGATTATCTGATTAGCGGTTCTCAGGAACAATTGTTTATCAGCGCTCCAGTTGTGACCATCTTTGAAGCGAAAAAAGAAGATATTATTGGCGGGTTGGGAGAATGCGCGGCGGCTATGGTGGCGGCTCAATGCTTTAATCAAAATCAAGGTACTGAGGTCGATCGCCTTTACGGTGCTGTGACAACGGGCACTAACTGGAAGTTCTTGATTTTAGAAGGAACTATTCTGTTTATCGATCCGACAGAATACTATATTAACCAGGTTGATAAGATTTTGGGAATTTTGCTGCAACCATTTTCCCAAGATGTTTGTTAATATCTATGCGTAAGTTTTAATTGAAATTATGACCGATCGCAAATTGCTAGTTGTCGCTACCAGCAATCCCGGCAAAGTTAAGGAAATGCAGGTTTATCTTCAGGATTTGGGGTGGGAGTTGCAACTCAAACCTGCTGAGTTGGAAATTGAGGAAACAGGCGAGACTTTTATCGCGAATGCTTGTTTGAAAGCTTCGGAAATCGCTAAGGTGATCGGTGAATGGTCGATCGCGGATGATTCCGGTTTGATGGTAGATGCACTGGATGGCCAACCTGGAATTTACTCGGCGCGCTACGGTTCAAGCGATGCTGACAGGATTTCTCGACTGCTGACAGAATTGGGAAACGAACAGAACCGACAAGCGCAGTTTGTATGCGCGATCGCCCTGGCCCGTCCCGACGGTACAATTGCCTTGCAAGTAGAAGGAATTTGCCGGGGCGAAATCCTGCAATCTCCTCGCGGTACCGGAGGTTTCGGGTATGACCCGATTTTCTACGTACCCGCACAGCAGCAGACTTTTGCCGAAATGACACCGGAAATCAAGCGATCGCACTCCCATCGCGGCCGAGCATTCCAGGCTCTCTTACCACAAATGGAGTCATTAGTCATTAGTCATTAGTTATTAGTCATTAGTTCGTAGTGCGGACTTCAGTCCGCTCTAAGACTGCGGACTGAAGTCCGCACGTGCGTTCCTTACTTATTGTGGTCAATTGACAGACGATCAATGCCCAATGCCCCATTCCCCAGTATCCTAGATTGCTTCCTGGTTCTTTTCCCCAGTCCGAATTCGGATAATTTGTTCGACAGGCGAGATGAAAATCTTGCCGTCGCCAATCTCGCCCGTGCGGGAAGCGGCGATAATTTTATCAACTACCATATCAACTTGATCGTTTTCCACAACAATCTCGACCTTGAGCTTTTGCAAGAACTCAACGGTGTACTCAGAACCGCGATAGCGTTCAGTCATGCCCTTCTGACGGCCAAAACCTCTAACTTCAGAAACAGTCATCCCCACAATGCCAGCATTGACGAGCGCGATTTTCACTTCGTCAAGTTTAAAGGGGCGAATAATCGCTTCAACCTTTTTCAAGTTTTTCACTCCTAACATTACTACTTTCGTTATATTACTTAATCGGCGCGACATCTTTTAGTATCGCGGCCAACAGCAAGTATTTTGTCAAATATATTACCCTATGTTGTACTCCCGATGTAATGTACGCCAACTTTTCACAATATTCTCGGATGGGGCCGTCTCCGCGGGCGATCGATCGACCGCGGAGAGAGTAGAGTGAAGAAAACAGCAGCCGAGATACCGCCTTTCTGCTAAAACAGAAAAAGAAAGCAGGAAACAGGAGTTCTCCGAGTTTCCACGCTCATCATGTCAGATTTGCACGTATTGCTGAAAACTATCATTGCCAGAAGCGGTCAGTTAAACTATTCCTATGCACCCAGCCAGCCCTCCCCCTGACCGCAGCGGGCTTGATGCCCTACTGAGAAATCGCCCCTTCCTCGCTTTGTGGACGGGCCAGTTGTTGGCCCAAGTGGCGGATAAAATATTTTACGTATTGCTGATTATTCTGCTGAAAACTGGCGGTTACACGCCTGGACAGAATGCGGAAAATTCGATGCTGTCAGCGGTGATGATCGCCTACACGGTGCCGGCGATCGTCTTTGGTTCGGCTGCGGGTATCGTCGTAGACCGCTTTTCCAAAAAGCAAATGCTGATCGGCTGCAACGTGATTCGAGCCGTGTTGATTGTCGCTTTGGCGTTTTTGCCCAAAACTTTTGCCGTCTTGCTGGCAATTACGTTTTTGGTTTCTACCATCACCCAATTTTTTGCTCCCGCAGAAGCGGCAGCCATCCCGCTGGCGGTGGGGCGAGAGGGACTGATGTCGGCAAATGCGCTGTTCGCGTCTTCCACGATGGGCGGGATTATTGTCGGGATGACGATCGGCGAACCGGTGTTTAGCTGGATCAAACACAGCTACGGATCGGCTGCTCAAAAGTTTTTCCTGGGCGGGTTGTACCTGATATCAGCAGGTTTGATCTATGCCATGCGGATCAAAGAAAATCATCCTGGTAGCAGCGGAAAAAACATCCATCCTTGGCAAGACCTCAAAGAAGGTTTGCGGTATTTGAAGCACAACCGCCTGGTTAGCAACGCGATGGTGCAGTTGACGATTTTGTATTCAGTTTTTGCGGCGCTGCAAGTGCTGGCGATCGCACTTTCGGGCAAAATAGGTCTCAAAGAAACTCAATTTGGATTTTTGCTGGCTGCTGCGGGAGTCGGAATGGTTTTCGGCGCGGCTTTTTTGGGCCACTGGGGCGATCGAATGCACCACAAGCCTTTGCCGTTAATTGGTTTCTTGATGATGGGTTTTGTGTTGGCAATGTTTGCGTTTGCCAGAGTGTTGTGGGTAGGATTCGCATTGAGCGCTTTGTTCGGTTTTGGCGCTTCTTTAATTAACGGCCCGATGCAAGCGCTGATTCAAGAAAAAACTCCAGAATCTATGCGGGGAAAAGTTTTTGGCTTGGAGAACAATGCGATTAACATTGCGCTCAGCTTGCCTTTAGCATTGACTGGCCCGCTGACGGATGCTGTCAGCAAAGCTGTGGGTTCCGATGACCTCGGCTTGCGGATCGTGCTGCTCTCTTTGGGCTTTTTGGTATCGCTGATGGGGATGGCGGCTTGGCGGCATACCCGCAAAGTCTTGCAGGATGCACTGTGAACTTTGGGAAGAAAGAAGAAGCAACAGGGCTTTCTTTTCGCGATCGATCTCTAACATAGCAACCGCCCTGATGGTTAGGACGTTCTTAATTGCTCAAACGATTGTTTTTCTTGTCGAATGCCGAATGACGAATGCTATACCAGCGTCATATTCCGGTAAACGGGCGTAGATGCCACGATTTTATTGGTTTGTTTTCTGCCTCTGCTGTTCTACCATTTCTCGATCGGGCGATCTATGTCCGATCGCGAAACTTTTTGTAAAATATCACCAGTTAAATTTTCAGAGTTTGATTATTAAGATTAAAGTAGTATAAAAGCTTTCATTAAAAATCATAATTAGTTTGAGGAAAGAAATTCTGTGCAACTAAAAACTAAAGTCGCCGTAAAACGCGCAACGGGTGGATTTGCTTTGATTGACAGCTTGATCCGCCACGGTGTCAAGCATATTTTTGGTTATCCCGGCGGCGCAATTCTGCCCCTTTACGACGAGCTCTACCGCGCTGAAGAAACCGGCGCCATCAAACACATTCTGGTGCGGCACGAACAAGGCGCCGCCCACGCCGCCGATGGCTACGCCCGCGCTACCGGACAAGTTGGGGTTTGTTTCGCGACTTCCGGGCCCGGCGCAACTAATTTGGTGACGGGGATTGCGACGGCCCACATGGATTCGATCCCGATGGTAGTTATTACCGGCCAGGTTCCGCGTCCGGCGATCGGCACTGATGCGTTTCAAGAAACTGATATTTACGGCATTACCCTGCCCATTGTCAAGCATTCCTACGTAGTGCGCGACCCGAGAGATATGGCGCGAATTGTGGCTGAAGCTTTCCACATCGCGAGTACAGGGCGGCCGGGGCCTGTGTTGGTTGACGTGCCCAAGGATGTAGGTTTAGAAGAATTTGACTATCTCCCCGTAGAACCAGGGGCCGTCAGAATTCCGGGCTACCGGCCGACGGTGAAGGGAAATCCCCGGCAGATCAATCAAGCGATTCATTTGCTGAAGGAAGCAAAGCGTCCTTTGCTTTATGTGGGCGGCGGGGCGATCGCAGCGGCGGCCCACGACGAAATTAAGGAACTCGCCGAGCTTTTCCAGTTGCCGGTCACGACAACGCTGATGGGCAAAGGTGCCTTTGACGAAAACCATCCTTTGTCGGTGAAAATGCTGGGGATGCACGGCACTGCTTACGCTAATTTTGCCGTTACCGAGTGCGATTTGCTGATTGCTGTGGGAGCGAGGTTTGACGATCGCGTCACCGGAAAACTAGACGAGTTTGCAGCGCGCGCTAAGGTGATTCACATCGATATCGACCCGGCGGAAGTCGGCAAAAATCGCGGCCCTGACGTGCCGATTGTCGGAGATGTCCGCCAAGTTTTGATCGATTTGCTGCGCCGCACTCGGGAGGCTGGAGTTTCGCCAACTCCCGGACAGACTGGGGAATGGCTGCACAGGATCGATTGCTGGAAACAGGACTATCCGTTAGTTGTGCCTCATTACCCAGACATTTTGTCTCCGCAACAGGTGATTTCTCAGTTGGCTACTCAAGCGCCGGATGCTTACTACACAACGGATGTCGGTCAACATCAAATGTGGTCGGCTCAATTCTTGAACAACGGGCCGCGCCGCTGGATTTCGAGCGCTGGTTTGGGAACGATGGGTTTCGGGCTGCCAGCGGCGATGGGCGCGAAAATGGCTCTGCCGAACGAGCAGGTAATTTGCATTGCTGGCGATGCTAGCATCCAAATGAATATTCAAGAGTTGGGAACATTAGCACAATACGGCATTAATGTCAAGATTGTGATTGTAAATAACGGTTGGCAGGGAATGGTGCGGCAGTGGCAGCAAGCGTTCTATGGGGAGCGTTATTCGTCGTCGAACATGACTGTAGGGATGCCGGATTTTGTGATGCTGGCCCAAGCTTACGGCGTGAAGGGGATGCTGGTTTCGCGGCCGGATGAACTCCAAGATGCGATCGCCGAAATGCTAGCTCACGAGGGCCCGGTGCTGTTGAACGCGAAGGTAACTAGGGACGAAAACTGCTATCCGATGGTAGTTCCGGGTAAGAGCAACGCTCAAATGGTTGGTTTGCCCGAACGCAGCAAGTTGCAATCTGCGGAGTTGATTTATTGTCCCAGTTGCGGCGCGAAGAATGTTTCGACCAATAAGTTTTGTCCTGAGTGCGGGACAAAAGTTTAAGGGATGAAAGTAGGGACACGGCATTGCCGTGTCCCTACTGTGTGAATATATCAATTTGGGTGTCCTTCATAAACTTGGAATCTGCTGTATTATCAATTCCGGTTGCATCGGCATAAATATTACCCGAAATCACAGGACACGGCAGTGCCGTTTCCCTACAATTAATTGATCGCGGCTGCCGTGAAACGGCATCTTGAGTGTCCTCTATCTTATTCCGGCGCAGTCGGAATTGATATAAATTCGAGGACTAAAGTCCTCACTACAAACATTCTTTATTAATAGAAATTGATCTAAAATAATCTTAAAAATAAGTATTTGATTAAAATAAACTTTTTAACTGAAAATAGGAAAACTCGCGGGAGTAACAAATGAATCTTTATTTGGGAATAGATTTTGGCACCACGGGCGCCCGATCGACTGTCATAGACTCCCAGGGTACAATCCATTGCGAGACAGCATATACTTTTGCTAACAACGGGCGACAACCGCCTGATTTGCCCTCGGTGTGGCAAAAGGCGCTGTGGGAGACGATCGAGCAAATCCCTCCAACAATCCGCAATCAGGTAAGGGCGATCGCCCTGGACGGTACATCTTCCACTGTCATGCTGTGCGATACCGACGGTATACCCGTATGCGAGCCGATTTTATACAACGATGGGCGCGGTGCAGCCGTGACAGAGAGGTTAAGGGCGATCGCCCCTGACAACCACACAGTATTGAGCGCCACATCCAGTCTGGCCAAACTCCTGTGGTGGCTGGAGGGCGGGCACGGGGGCACCGCCCCTACGGTTTTTTTGCATCAAGCTGATTGGTTGGCGTTTTTGCTGCACGGGAAATTAGGAATTAGCGACTATCACAATGCTTTGAAACTCGGTTTTGACGTTGATACATTGTGCTATCCCGATTGGCTGATCGAGGGAATTGCGGGCGCTGCAACGCCTGAATTGCCCCAAGTTGTCGCGCCGGGAACGCCTGTGGGGGAATTGAGAACTCAAGTGGGCGATCGCTTCGGATTTCCCCGCGATTGTAGAGTTTGTGCTGGTACAACCGATAGCATCGCAGCATTTTTAGCAAGCGGTGTCAATTCACCGGGGGAAGCAGTAACTTCTCTCGGTTCAACACTAGCCGTCAAACTGTTAAGTCATACCCGCGTAGATGATTCGAGATACGGAATTTACAGCCATCGTTTCCCTCCCCTTTGTAGGGGCGGTGCCCCCGTGCCCGCCCTCCCCGCGCCCGCCCTGGCAGGCGATTTGTGGTTGGTTGGAGGCGCTTCCAATACCGGAGGTGCGGTGCTGCGACACTTCTTTACTGATGCTGAATTGGACAGTTTGAGCAAAAAGATTGATGCTGAAAAAGAGAGTTTGCTGGATTATTACCCATTGTTGCAAAAGGGCGATCGCTTCCCGATTAATGACCCGAATTTGCCGCCCAGACTCGAACCTCGTCCGACGGATTCAGTGGAATTTCTGCATGGTTTGCTAGAAAGCATCGCGCGGATTGAAGCGCGGGGATATCAATTATTGCAGGAGTTTGGTGCAACTGGTTTGACTAAGGTTTATACGGCTGGCGGCGGTGCGAAAAATCCGGTTTGGAGTGCGATTAGAAAGCGTTATTTGAAAGTGCCTGTTGAAACGCCGGTTCATACTGCGGCTGCTTATGGAAGTGCGTTATTGGCGAAGCAGGGAAGTGAATCGATTTGAGATTTGAGATTTGAGATTTGAAGAAAGCGATTTCACGGATAGGTTAAACTTTTTCTATCAGGACTTACGCATGGCGATTGTCGATGCTTTAGAAGCAACTATCCGAGAAATTAAAATGGATTGAAATTTGCCATGATATCAATTCCGGCTGCGCCGTCAGGTGACAAGCGAGGACACTCAAGATGCCGTTT
>JAUBOH010000058.1:20470-25019 GCA_036700145.1 Microcoleus occultus BM001215366 | reverse complement strand
GCGGAATTAAGTCCGCAACAAGCGAGCGGACTTAAGTCCGCACTACAAACCGTTTTTTAGGATAATTGACCGGACATGATATTACCAATTATCTCATTTTACTGAGAAGTGCTATAGCTATTTACGATTGTCGATCGCACTTTAAACCTGCCGCAGCCGCTGTCGGATATTTGACGGGAACAAAAGCGAGGCCGAATGGTTCTTTTTGACACTTGACAATATGCACCAATTCGCTGGGGGGATTTTTGCGATCGCCATTATTCGGCGAATTAAACTCAATGGTTCCCGTTGCTCCATCAGCCCTAAAATTGGGATCGGAAATAGTTTTTTGCATTCCTTCCCGACTGGGTTTTGGCTGCATCTCTAATGCTTTTATGAGTGCGCGAGCTGCATCGTAAGCTGAAGCCATACGACTATTTCCCTCTTCTCCCCACAGCGATCGAGCCTGTTGAGGAAATTCTGTATTGGGACTACTTAAGGGATGCCAGCCGACAGAAAATATGAGTTTTTCAAATAACTTTTGCGGTTGCTGGGATGCAAGTTCTAAAATTTCCGGCCCCATCAGCGTCCATGTCCCCACCATCCAATTACGCGCGGCGAAGCTATCGGGCTGGGAATCGTCGTTAAGTTTTATAATCTCAAAGGCGCTGTCTAGGGAACTCCTAACATGAGCGTCTGGAACTAACACGATCGCAGTTTCTCCATTTGCTTTGATTTCCTCGATCGCTCTTTGGGCATTGAAGTCTTTTTTAGATATATCGAAATCGCGAATCCAGACTATTTCTCCCCCTTTGCAATCTCGAAAATACTTGGTGTAATCTTCTCTAAAAGAGGCACAGAATGGACTTGATTGATTGTATAAAATTGCTGCTTTCTTTTGATTTTTTTCTAGGAGGTAGTCCGCTATATTTTTGGCGATTAAACTGCTCGTATAGAGAGTGCGAAAGAAAATTTTTCTCGGCTCGGATGTTAGCTCTTCCGTGGCAGCCCCCGGAGACATCAAAACCAAATTATGTTTATTGTAAATATCTACAGCGTGCATCGTCATCTCGCTGTTAGCATGACCGATAACTGCTAAAATTTCTGGTTGATTTGCCAGTGCAAGTGCTCTTTGTTTTGCCTCTCCCCCATCGTTCGCATCGTCAGCAATAATGACTTTCAGTCCTTTGCCGTTAATGGCTTTACTTGGTAGAAAATCTTGACCCGGAAAGTCCCGATCGCTATAATTGGGCAGTCCTAAATTAACTTCTGTTTGCGCTTGAGCCACTCCGCACAGATATTCTTTTGCCTCAGTGCTAAGGTAAGCAAAACTGTCCGAATTTTTTCTAGCAATGGGAAGAACTACAGCAATTGTGTAATAATCAGCTTTGCTGGCTTCCAGAAAAGCATTGTTCATGTAAACTAAAGTTTCTGGATCTTGGCCGTATTCTTTCTGCCAGGATTCTTTGAATAAATTAAAAGCTTGCTGTGATTTTGAAGCTGCAAATTCGTCAACTCCTCTTTGCTTTAAACGCGGAGCGGAACTTGTAAACAGAATTGTTTCTCCGGCACTTAAACCATCTGGGAGGATTAAAGGCGGCTTTGGGGGAGAATGTGCGTGGCTGTCACTGGCGATCGCACCTTCCGCTGCAACTGTCACGATCTGGGGCGACAGCACGACTGTCGGCGGTGACGAAGATGCTCTGGGCGAGATCAAATCTTGCAATACTTCAGCAGCGGATTGATAGCGATCGTTAAAGTAGTAGCGCACCATCTTATTTAAAACTTTTTCTAGCTTGTCGCTAAGAAGCGCGATCGGGCGATCGGGTGTTGCGTAGTGCCAGATCGATTCGCAAGTCTTTTTATGATGAAAAATCTCTTCAATATCCAAACCTGCGATCGCTTGGATACCGATGATTCCTACAGCATAGATATCGCTGCTAAATTTTGGCTGATTTTTCCACTGTTCCGGCGGCATATAACCCTCTGTACCAACGGCACGAGTTTGAGTTATTTGACCGCCATCGAGCGCCAACTTGCTAATACCTTTGACTGCCCCAAAATCAATTAAAACAATTTTGCCGTCAAGCTGGCGCCGGATTAAGTTTGACGGTTTTATATCCCGGTGAATAATGCCTTGAGAGTGGACTAAATCTAAAATTGACAAAATGTCCAGCAATAGATCGATAACTTCTTTTTCATCAAACCGTTTGCCGGAAATTATTTCTTGGTTCAGCGGATTTCCTGCGATGTATTCTTGAATTAAGTAAAATTTTCCTTGTTCTTGAAAGCAATCGATTAGCTTGGGAATGCGCGCGCAATTATCCAGGTGTTTGAGGGTTCTGGCTTCTTTTTCAAATTGTGCTTGTGCGAACTGCAAAACTCGCGGATCGTTCGATTGAGGCTGCGGGATTTCCTTGACGACGCACAGGGGATTTTCGGGGTTGCCTAAACCGTCGTTAGCTAGATAGGTTGTAGCAAACCCTCCCTCACCTAATTTATTAATAATTCGGTAGCGATCGCGCAGAACATCCCCTGGCTTCAGGCACATAATTTTTTACGATTCTCTGACCGGCTGCACTCGTTAATGTTGATTTTACCATCCGCTGGGACGGGTTTATGGTTCAGTGAATTTTTGCAAAGGGCGATCGAATATTTAGCTTGAAAGTTGGTTAATTCAGTTTCACTACTCTACCACGAGCATCTAGTTTGCTCTTTTGTCTATACTTTGAAACATATATTTACAAATATGACTTTTATGCCTTTAAAGTTATGACTTTTATGAATTGACTTTGAGAAACGATTATTGAATAATGTTAGCTACGAGTTTTCACGTAGAAAGCCCGAAAAAACATAACATCAGGAGATTTAGTTATGGCATTTATCTTTGCGCCCAATAACAATGACACTTTACTCACAGGAACTGCCAACAATGACACGATATCGGGAGCGGCAGGAAATGACACCCTCGTCGGCCTTGGAGGTCAAGACCTTCTTTTCGGCGATGAGGGCAATAACTCCCTGCTAGGCGGACTTGGCGATGATACCCTGCTTGATGGACTCGGCAATTCGACTCTCAGTGGCGGTGAAGGCAATGATGTTTTTTTCAGCATCGGCGGTAACGACCTCATGCTTGGCGACGCAGGGAATGATACCCTGTTCAGCGGTGAGACTCTCGCCGGTGCCAACAAATCTAGTACCCTTCTAGGCGGATTGGGTGACGATGTAATATTTGGCGGTTTTGGCAAAGACTCGATCGATGGCGGGGATGGCAGCGATTTGCTCTTCGGCGATAATGGCGATGACACTCTCAAAGGGGGACTCGGCATCGATTTTCTGGCTGGAGGTTTTGGCAGCGATTTGATTGACGGCGGAGACGGTTTTGACTTTGTTTCCTATTTCCAAGCCACAACTCCGGTGGTGGTAAATCTGGTAACAGGAATAGCAACGGGAGAGGGAACCGACACTCTCATCGGTATTGAAGCCATTCAAGGCAGCAGTGGCAAAGACTCTCTGACCGGAAATACTAGCTCTAATTTATTAAGTGGTTTTACTGGCGATGACTCTCTGCTGGGATTGGCTGGGGATGACTTTTTGTTTGGAGATGATGGCAATGACTCCCTTAGTGCCGGATTGGGCAACGATTTCTTGTTTGGGGGAGCTGGGAATGACACGATCGATGGTGGAGAAGGTATTGACCTGGTTTCTTACAACAGTGTAACTGGCTCGGTAGTCGCTAATCTGACAACTGGGACAGCAACGGGAGAGGGAACCGACACTCTGATTAATATTGAAGACATTGAAGGCGGCAGTGGCAATGATTCTCTGACAGGGAATGCAAGCGCTAATTACCTCGATGGTTTGGCTGGCGATGACTTTTTGTCAGGATTGGATGGCAATGATATCCTGTCTGGCGGTAATGGCAAGGACATTCTGAATGGGGGGGCGGGCAATGATTTTATGTTCGGGGATGCTGGCGATGATTCCTTGAATGGGGGGTTGGGCAACGATTTTCTGTTGGGAGGAGATGGCAATAATACCCTTGTCGGTGGCGGCGGTGCTGACTTCTTGGTTGGAGGGGCGGGGAATGATTTTTATCAGTTGGATGGTACAACGGCTCAAGGTAGCGTCATTTCAGATATTGGCGGCATAAATTCCCTCAGCCTTCCGGGAGTAACGCTTTCACTTAATTTAGCCCCGGGAAAGACTGGCTTGGGACGAGATGGCACGAGTTTGGTGATTGACTTGAACCAAGATGGTGTGCTTAATGGGCTGGATGTGGAGATTGTGAACTTTTTTGCTACGCCGACGGGGACTACTCCTGGTATTGGGGTCATCCAAAACTTGGGCAATTTCAGCAGTACGGAAATTTTCAGCAGTTTTGCTACTTCGCCTCTACTGACTGCCCCAACACCGCTACCTCCGAAGCCGGCGGCTCCAGTTGCACCGACGCCAACCCCTGCACCAGCGCCTGTAGTGACTGCGCCGACGCCTGTAACTGTTCTGACACCTGTACTAACTCAACCAACTCCTACACCACCAACTCCGGTAACTCAACCAACTCCTACAC
>JAUBOH010000058.1:0-20370 GCA_036700145.1 Microcoleus occultus BM001215366 | reverse complement strand
AACCTTCTGTCACTCAACCTTCTGTCACTCAACCTTCTGTCACTCAACCTTCTGTAACCGAATCATGCCCGAGTCCCGTAGTTATACCGATGCCTGTGTTGGAACCTGGACTGATTCGGGATTTTCAAAAGTCAGGGGATGATTCGCTGCTTGGTACTAGCGGTGGAGATAATATCAATGGCGGTAGAGGTAATGACACAATATTTGGTTTGGATGGTTCTGATAGTTTGTTTGGAGGTGATGGAAGCGATCGAATCTTTGGCAATCCAGGCAGTGATACCATCGATGGTGCTGCTGGTGATGATGTGGTTTTTGGTGGTAAGGATGACGATTTGGTTGTCGGCCGTGATGGGAACGATCGACTCCGGGGCGATCTAGATAATGATACTGTCACGGGTGACAATGGCGACGATCTTCTGTTCGGGGGGAAAGGGTTAGATTTGCTGTTCGGCGGCCTAGGAAATGATACGCTGAGCGGTGATTTGGGCCAAGATACTTTGATTGGAGGTTCTGGGACTGACTTGTTTTTGCTGCGACCAAATGGGGCGGTGACGGATATAGCTGTTGCGGATTTGATTACAGACTTTGAAGTTGGGGTTGATACGATCGGACTTACTGGAGGTTTGACGTTTGCTAACTTGCGTTTGGAGGCTGTTGATTGCAACACCGTGATTCGAGTTGCTGGTTCCGATGAAGTTTTGGCGGTTGTTAACTTGGTGAAGCCCGATCGGCTTTTTGGCAGTTTTGTATCTGCTAATATCACTTTGATTTAGAGGTTTGGCTTTTCAGTGAGGTAATGAGAAACCCGGTTTCTTGATGAAACCGGGTTTCTTTAATTTGTCAAATATGAGACAAGATTGCAAAAATCGGTTTGTAGTAAGGACTTCAGTCCTTAAAATTGGTTTGTAGTAAGGACTTCAGTCCTTAAAATTGGGTTTGATAAAATCAGGCATGAAGTTTATTGAATTCAATTAAGATTGCGCTTATAATTCTTTGATAGTCATAGAATCTATTGGATTTATGAATTAGGTATCTATTTGCTCTTGTGGGGCGATCGCACTTTTTTCAGTATCTCAATGAAAGTGCGATCGCCAAAATCTATGAGTCATATCTATCTCTGACTGATAACTGTCTCCCCTTTAGCCTCAACCTCATCAACCTTTAAAGTTTTATCCCGCTGCCAAAACTCATCCAGCAATTTAAAAAAATACTCAAACCCCTCCCTTTCATCCACTGAGTAAAGCATGATAATTTTTGCCCAAGAATTCACCGACAGTACCTTAAACCGTCTCTGCAACCAAGGCTGAAACTCCCCGAAAAACTCATTTTCCTGTTCGCTTGACTCAATTCCTAATTCTCGCCTCGCTGTTTTATAACCCGCCAAAAACACAAATAAATCGCTAACCGAATGTTTTCCAATATACATCCCCGGTCTAGCTTTTATTTTTTGTATAATCTCAAGCAATCCACTCATCCTTACCTCTTGTTTGAGCTTGACACTTCCATTTTACAAGCTTTCCAACTCTTCCACAACAAATAGATCACTCTGACAGTGAAAATCCTTAACCCATTCTTCCCTTAACATCCCATCAGTTGATAGGTTGTCAAAGACTAGACCTCGGACTTCAACGCCATAATGTTTGCCGTTCACTGTAATCGATTCTTCAACTCCCAGACGTTCTAGACGTTCGCTGATAATGTAATCTTCCTCCTGATATCTTGTTCTCAGTCTCAGAATCTTTCCCTGAATGCCTTGTTGTTCTAGCCATTCCATAACAGCTACAGCACAGCGGTCGCATTCAAGAATCTTGAATTGACTTACTATCTTTTTAACTTCTTGATAAATCTCTAAATTAGAAAAATTGCTCACTCTTTTACCCTGAGCCTAGACAAACATACAGAACTCTACCAGAAAAGGAGTCAGCAGAC
The DNA here is from genome assembly GCA_036700145.1 of Microcoleus occultus BM001215366. Lineage (GTDB taxonomy): Bacteria > Cyanobacteriota > Cyanobacteriia > Cyanobacteriales > Microcoleaceae > Microcoleus. Next base: position 18,441 of record JAUBOH010000058.1, on the reverse strand, counting down.
AATTCGCCTGCATAAATTAAAATTAAGTTCACATATAAATTATTATCACCTCTACCTATAGAAGTATCTTCTTCATGGCTGGCTTTCACCCCGCAGCCTCCGGCTTTTCTGCCGTGGTAACAGCGCACTTGTTATTCAAAAATTAACGTTGATTTAAACTTGGATTTAGATCGAACTGGTATACAATTCAATTGTTTGCTTGTGAAACATGGAGCGAACATAAATTACGCACTCCGATAAAGAAACCGGGTTTTCCCCCGAATCTGCGGGTTGCAATCAAGTATTTTTGTAAAAAACCCGGTTTCTAGGCCTCGATCGAACTTCAAAACAGAGTTAACCAAACACATCACTCAAACTCAGGATTGAATCGCGTATGATGCTAGGAACGACCGAAATCCCCCAATTAAAACCGCTTTCCGACTCAGAGCTCGGCAAAATCAACGCTTACTGGCGGGCCGCCAACTACCTTTCCGTCGGACAAATCTATCTCCTCGACAATCCGCTACTCAAAGAACCCCTCAAACTCGAACACGTCAAACCCAGACTCCTCGGACATTGGGGCACCACTCCAGGCCTCAACTTCATCTACGTGCACCTCAACCGCCTCATCAAAGCCCAAGACTTAAACGCCATATACATTGCAGGCCCAGGACACGGCGGGCCGGGCTTGGTGGCCAACACTTATCTCGAAGGAACTTATACCGAATATTACTCGAACATTTCCCAAGATTCCGAGGGAATTCAACGGCTGTTCAAACAGTTTTCGTTTCCCGGCGGTATCCCCAGCCACGTCGCCCCCGAAACTCCCGGTTCGATTCACGAAGGCGGGGAACTCGGTTACGCCCTCGTCCATGCTTACGGGGCGGCTTTTGACAATCCCGATTTAATCGTGGCTGCGGTTGTCGGCGACGGGGAAGCAGAAACTGGCCCGCTGGCTGCTAGCTGGCATTCTAACAAGTTTCTCAACCCGGTTCGGGATGGGGCCGTGTTGCCGATTTTGCACCTGAATGGCTACAAAATTGCCAATCCTACCGTGTTGGCCCGCATTCCCCGCGAGGAATTGGAGAGTTTGATGGTCGGTTACGGCTACAAACCTTATTGGGTGGAAGGTTCAGACCCGGAAACGATGCACCAGTTGATGGCTGCAACGATGGATACGGTCATTGGTGAAATTAAGGCGATTCAGGAGGAAGCCCGGACTAATGGCTATTCCGATCGCCCTCAGTGGCCGATGATTGTACTCAAGAGTCCGAAAGGCTGGACTGGGCCGAAGGAAGTTGACGGTAAGCAAACTGAGGGTTCGTGGCGATCGCACCAAGTCCCATTAGCTGAAATGGCTTCTAAGCCGGGACACGTCCAACTCCTGGAAGATTGGATGAAAAGCTATAAGCCGGAAGAACTGTTTGACGGCAAGGGTAAACTGATTGCAGAATTGGCGGAACTCGCACCAAAGGGCGATCGACGGATGGGGGCAAATCCGCACGCTAACGGCGGTCTGCTGCTGAAAGACTTGAAAATGCCAGAATTTGCAGACTACGCGGTTGACGTGCAAAAACCGGGCACTGTAATGGCAGAAGCAACCCGCGTTTCCGGCCGCTTCCTGCGGGACGTGATGAAACTCAATCAGGAAAACGCCAATTTCCGCATTGTTGGGCCGGACGAAACTGCTTCCAACCGCCTCGATCCCGTGTTTGAGGTGACTGGGCGGGAGTGGATGGGTAGTGTTTTACCGGAGGATGACGAGCACCTGTCTCCCGACGGTCGGGTGATGGAAGTCCTCAGCGAACATCTGTGTCAGGGTTGGCTGGAAGGCTATTTGCTAACAGGAAGGCACGGATTTTTCTCTTGCTACGAGGCGTTTATTCACATCATTGATTCGATGTTCAACCAACACGCCAAGTGGTTGAAAACTACTCGCGAGATTCCTTGGCGGAGACCGATCGCATCTCTCAACTATTTACTAACATCTCACGTTTGGCGGCAAGACCACAACGGTTTTTCGCACCAAGATCCGGGTTTTATCGACCACGTAATTAACAAAAAATCTGAGGTGGTGCGGATATATTTGCCGCCGGATGCGAACACTTTGCTGTCAGTAACTGACCACTGTCTCCGCAGCCGCCACTACGTGAACGTGATTATTGCTGGGAAGCAGCCGGCTTTGCAATATTTGGATATGGATGCTGCGATTAAACACTGCACTGTCGGTATCGGGATTTGGGAGTGGGCTAGCAATGACAAAGGTGGCGAACCGGATGTGGTGATGGCTTGCGCGGGTGATGTTCCAACGCTGGAAACTTTGGCTGCTGTTGACATTCTGCGTCGAGATTATCCTGAGTTAAAAGTGCGGGTGGTGAATGTGGTTGATTTGATGACGCTTCAGCCTTCGACAGAACATCCTCACGGTTTGTCTGACAAGGATTTTGATGCTTTGTTCACGACAGATAAGCCGGTGATTTTTGCTTTTCACGGCTATCCTTGGCTGATTCACCGGTTGACTTATCGCCGGACGAATCACCCGAATATTCATGTTCGCGGTTACAAGGAGGAGGGTACGACTACCACGCCGTTTGATATGGTGGTGATGAACGATCTCGATCGCTTCCACTTAGTTGGTGATGTAATTGACCGGGTTCCGAAACTGAGTTATGCTGCGGCTTACGGGAAACAGGCGCTGCGGGACAAGCTGATCGAGCACAGGCAGTATATCACCAAACACGGGGACGATATGCCGGAAATCCGCGACTGGAAGTGGCCTCACGGTGGCGCGGTTTCGTCTGAAATGCCGAAGGAAACGAAAGATCCGGAGGTAGGAGAACAGGGTGTGCGATCGGGTGCTCCGGGGTAATAGGTTCGTAGTGAGGACTTTAGTCCTTCTTCAGCTAGATTGATGCGGACTAAAGTCCTCACTACAAACCTGGTTCGTAGTGAGGACTTTAGTCCTTCCAGGTTCGCGCGATCGAGTTAAAATAATCGGCGGTTGAAACTGCTTCTACACGAACGAAGTCCGCCTTCGCGGACTGAAGAGTAAACTGTTACAATTAAGGAATTTATGAGCTTAAAAATCTACTTTCTGCGCCACGGTGAAACAGTTTACAGCAAAACAGGCGGTTTCTGCGGCGACCTCGATCCAGAATTAACACCCGAAGGTGCTCAAATGGCGGAACAATTTGCTGCAACTTATGCAAAATTGCCTTGGAATGCTGTTTATGTCAGTCCGATGAAACGCACGATCGCAACTGCAACACCTTTGTGCGATACTGTGGGGATTGATATGCAGTTGCGCGACGGACTTAAGGAAATTAAGTACGGTGAATGGGAAGGCAAAACGCTAGAAACTGTCAAACAAGAATACGCTGAAGATTATATTAACTGGTTGACTGAACCTGCTTGGAATGCACCGAATGGCGGCGAAACTTCTGTGCAAATTGCTAGCCGATCGTCCTTAGTTATCGCAGAAATTCAGGGAAAGTACAAAAATGGTAATGTTTTGGTGGTTTCCCATAAGGCGACTATTCGGATTATTCTGTGCGGTTTGTTGGGGATTGATTTGGGAAGTTATCGCAATCGCATTGCCGCTTTAGCAGCTTCTATTAGCATTGTCAAGTTTGATGTGCGCGGGCCTATGCTGGAGGTTTTGGGCGATCGATCGTACATGGATGAAACTCTCCGCAATTTACCCGGTACTTGAGGTTTAGCGATGAAAATATTGGTACTCAATGCAGGTTCTAGCAGTCAAAAAAGCTGTGTTTACGAGTTAAATGATGTTTTGCCCGATCGACCTTTGCAACCTCTCTGGGAAGCCAAAATCGATTGGAGTCACCAGCAGGGTGTATCAGAGTTGAAAGTCACAACAGCAAAAGGTACTCAACTTGAGGAGGAATTTGCCTCAGACTCTCGCGAAGCCACCATCTCTCGAATGCTGGAGACTCTTTGGAAGGGAAAAACTCAAACTATTAATGATTTAAACGAGATTGATATTGTCGGGCACCGCGTCGTACATGGCGGACAAGACTATCAGCAAAGTACGTTGATTTCGCCGGATGTAAAAAAGGCGATCGCCCGTTTAGCTATTTTCGCACCCGTGCACAATCCCGTGAATCTCGAAGGCATTGAGGCGATCGAGAATATCCTCCCAAATGTACCACAAATCGCAGTTTTTGATACAGCTTTTCACGCCCAATTACCGCCCGCCGCTTTTGTGTATCCCGGCCCCTACGAATGGCTGGAAAACGGGATTCGTCGCTACGGTTTTCACGGGATTAGCCATCAATATTGCGCGCGCAGGGCTGCCGAAATTCTGAACCGCAATTTGGCGGATTTGCGCTTGATTAGCTGTCATTTGGGCAACGGATGCTCTCTGGCCGCTATTCGCGGCGGGGTGAGTGTGGATACGACGATGGGATTTACGCCTTTGGAAGGATTGATGATGGGAAGTCGATCGGGATCGATCGATCCGGGTATTATCATTCATCTGTTAAAACAATCCGATCTTACTTCTGAGAAACTTGATGATATTCTCAATCGAAATTCTGGTTTGAAAGGGATTTCTGGGGTGTCTGGCGATATGCGGCAGATTGTCGAGGCTATTACCCAAGGTAATCAGAGAGCTCAACTTGCATTGGATATTTACATTCACCGTTTGCGCGCCGGAATTGGGGCGATGCTGGGGAGTTTGGGAGGGTTGGATGCTGTGATTTTTACGGCGGGTGTTGGGGAAAATTCTGCGGTTGTGCGATCGGCTGCTTGCGAAGCTTTTGGATTTATGGGTTTAAAATTGGATGGGGAGAAGAATCAACAGTCGCCAGTTGATGAAGATATTGCGGCGGCTGATTCATCCGCGAGAATTTTGGTAATTCACACGCAGGAGGATTGGGAAATTGCGCGAGAATGCTGGAAAAGCGCGATCTGTTCCGGTTAAGCGATCGCTCTTTTAGGCTACTTGAAAACAATCGACATCTTTTCGGGTTGGTAATAAATACAAAAGGGCGATCGAGACTTGGATATCAACATCGCGATCGAGGATTTCAGTCTTCAGTTGACACTAATGCAGACTGACAGCGTTCCCAGTAAATTTTAGCCACGCGATCGCCCTGATTCTGACGCCAACACTCCGCAAACAGCCGCGCCGCCTCAGCTAACTTCCCTTCCGAGTAAATTGCCCTAGCTTCTGCAAACAATTCTAGCGTAGCTAACTTGCCCGCTTTGATTTCTGGGCGATCGCAATCAAACACCTCATAAACCGTCACAGCTTCAGATTTTCCCTTAACTTTTACCGTGTCTAGCGTGCGGATTGCGTACTGGGATGGATTTTTTAGGCGCGAATAAGTTGGCTGGGTGATTAACAGCGACACCCCATAATTTTTAGTCAAACTTTCCACGCGAGAAGCTAAATTCACCGCATCGCTGATTACTGTGCCGTCCATGCGATTTGGTCCTCCCACCGTTCCCAGCATCAAACTTCCAGTATTAATCCCAATCCCAATCAGAATCGGCGCACAGCCAGAGTTGGCGAGGTATTGATTGTATTCAACGAGGCCCTGCAGCATAGCAATTCCCGCTTTTACCGCATTATCCGCCTCGCCGCTAAACAGCGCCATAATCGCATCGCCAATATATTTATCAATAAACCCGTTATTTTCATTAATGACGGGTTCCATGCGACTGAGATAGGAATTGATGAACTTGAAATTGTCCTCCGGCGTCATACTTTCCGAAAGCGTGGTGAAGTCGCGAATGTCGGAAAACAACACCGACATTTCTAACTGCACTTGGTCGCCCAATTCCACATCAATGATGCTTGACTTCTCTAAAAATTGGAGGAATTGATAGGGGACGAAGCGCTCGTAAGCTTTGTTTAGTTGAGCTAGCCTGCTTTCATTTTCGCGGACTTCTGTATAGAGTTTAGAATTTTGAATCGAGATAGCTGCCTGTCCAGATAACACTTTTAAGAGTTCCACTCTTTCTGGGGTAAAAGCTCCGGCTGTCAAATTATTTTCTAGGTAAACAATACTAATTATTTGAGATTGGTTAATCAGCGGCACGCATAAAATTGATTTGGGCTGATTTTTTCGGATGTAGGGGTCGTTGGTAAATTGTCCCGATCGCACAGCATCATCTAGTACCACGCTTTCTTGAGTGCGGGCCACATAATTGACAATAGCTTGAGAAAGTTCTTGACAATTATCAACTAAGATTGACTGCAACACGGTGACTTGTTCGGAATCTATAGCCCCTTCAGCTTCAATTAACAGTTGTCCCTGGCTTGCCAAAATCAGAGAGCCTCTTTGCGCCCCTGCATTCTCGATCAAAATTTTCATCAAGCTAGACAGTAGCTTATCCAGCAATATTTCGCCGGAAATCGCCTGATAAGCCTTCATAACTGCGGCGATATCTAGGTTATTACCGGAACCAGTGGTTGTCATTGCTACGGTAGTTTGAGTATTTTTCCTTCCCGGTTGAGTTACCGCGAATAATTGGGGATATCGCCTTTCTAAATCCGTTACCTTAGCATTTGCGCCCCATTGAACATAACAATAATACGCCTCAAATATGTAGGCTTGAGCAACTTTTATTTTGCCCCATTCCCAGTAGAATTTGGCTGCTAGTTCGTTGGCCGCAGCTTCGTCATTAACATATTTGTTTTCTTTGGCTCCAGAAATGGCGCGATCGTACATTTCAATCGCCTCAGCTTTATTCCCCAACACCCGTTGCCGTTCTGCTTCAACTAAATGCCATTTATGCAAATAATTCATCGGAGCATTTTGCGCCCACTGTTGCAGCGTAGTTTGATGGGTTTCCACTAAGCCTAGAATTTCAGTTTGCTCAATTGCTGGCTGTGCCCGAACAAGTGCCAGGTGCGTCAGGGCGGCATAAAAATGAAAAATGGGAACAAAAACCGATCCCGATACTCCCATCAAATACTGTTTGACTTGGGTAATGTTGTCTAGGGCAGCCGTGTAATTTCCATAGCAGTAAGCAAGCAGCAGTTTGTAGATGCAGGCACAAGCGATCGCCGTGAATTCATTGTCCTGATAGTGCTTGGGAATCATCACCGTTTCATCGTAGGCTTCGCCGATTAAGCAATCCGATTGAATACGGGTTTCCCTCAAGTTCTGCACCGTCTGCTGAATCATATCCAAATAAACCCGAGCAGAATATTGTTTCAACTGCGCCATAACAGCCCTGTAACCTGCTATTTCTGCTTCCCACGTTTCTAGTTCAACCCCAGCGAATAAATGGGTATAAAAATAAATATATATGTTGTAGCCAGCGTCTACAAAGTCGCCAGTTTCCATGCCCGCCGTAAAGCCCTCTTTCAGCGTCGGTATCGTTGCCAACAGAGCTTCTTGGCGATGCTGAATCCAGCCACCAAACAAAAGCAGAACTGTGGACTTGAATTCGGGCACATTGAGCCGATCGAGCAATGAGAGTGCCAATTGCCCAAAGCCATAGCCCGTTTCCACTTCTTGTAAAAAGGCACACAACACCATCCCGTGCATCGCATACCCCACCGTCGATGCGGGTGCATTCCCAAAGGAGATCGATAAACTCACCATCGTCGAGCTAAGCAGGGGCAGCAAACCGGGCATTCCCTGGAAAATGGGTGGAAACAACATACCAGACAGTTGCATAGCTGCCTGAGTCTGTGGATTTGTCATCACAGGTAGGTCAACGAGTTCCTCAATCTTTCTGCCGCCGAGGGGGCCAGCAAGGGCTTGTAGCGCTTTGCCAATCAAGGCTTCATCGGGTTCGGCAGGGAGTTCAATCCCCAATTGTAAGAGTGCATATCTTGCTACTGCGATCGTTTCTAACACCTTGCTCTGGGCTGTCTGAGCGGCAATTTGAATTTCGTAAATTTTAACTCGATCTAAAATTGTTTGGGCTTTTTGCAAAACCTGTGCTGCTAGGAGCTCCATACCATCAAAGTCACCATTTAAATAGGCAATTTCAGTAGCAACAACATAGAGATTTAGGGTCAATTGATATTGAGTTTGCCAGCATTGAGGTGTCAGTAGCTCAATTCCCGTTTGTAGATAGATATTTGCCGCAGCGTAGGCGGTAGAACTTCTGGCTTTACGTCCCGCTTCTAAGTTGAGTTGGGCTAAGGCCTCGCGATCGATCGGCTGGGTGATTAACTCTTTTCCTACATTTAAATGCCCCACAAGATCGAACAGCTTTTCTTCTCTTTCACTTGCAGAAAACTTTTGTAGCAGCAATTTTCCGATCGCGAGATGAGTTGCTTGTTTCTGGTTGTCTGGAATCAATGAATAAGCCGCTTGCTGAACGCGATCGTGCAGGAACTTATAAGTTGCATGAGCAACAGACTCCGTAGGTGATTGAGCATCGGCTTCAATGAAGTTATAACCTTCTGCAATCACTAAAATGAGTCCTTCTTGCAAGGCTTTCCACAGCGCTGATGCCGTTTGTTCGGGTAGTTCTTCGCTGACTGTTGCCAATGTATCTAAATCAAACTGCGCCCCAATGCACGCGGCAAGTTTGAGAACATCCTGAGTTTGTGTCGGCAACTTCTGCAATTGCGCCACCATAAACTCCACCACATCCGAAGCGCCGGCAAATGTAACTCGAGTAATATCGCACTGCCACCCCCCTTTACTTCCCCCCTTACTAAGGGGAGACCCAGGGGGGTAAAAAATAATTTGACCATCTTCATGCAGCGCCTTGAGAAATTGAGTCGAGAAAAAGGGATTACCTTTAGTTTTTTGATAAACCAATTCTGTCAAGGGCCCTGCCAAGGATAAATTACAAATCAGCGTATCTGCTACCAACTGATTCAGATCTCTTTGGCTCAACGGTTGCAGCGTAATAGTATTCACCACTGCCCCAGACTTAACAATCTCGTCCACTGTCAACATAAACGGATGAGCGGGGAACACCTCATTATCCCGATAAGCACCCAAAACTAACAGATGCCCCGTATCCTGCATCAACAGTTGTAGCAATTTCAAAGATGCCGAATCCGCCCACTGCAAATCATCCAAAAACATCACTAACGGATGTTCGGCTGTGGTAAATACTTGCACAAACTTTTGCACCAGCAGATTGAAGCGATTTTGGGCGGCACTCCCCGACAGTTCTAGTGCAGTCGGTTGAGCGCCAATGATGCGTTCTAACTCAGGAATCACCTCGATCAGCACTTGCCCGCTATCGCCAAATGCTGTCAGAATCTTGGTTTTCCATGTTTGCAATTGAGCATCACTTTCTGATAATAATTGCCCCATCAATTCCCGAAATGCTTGCACAAATGCACTGAAAGGAATATTGCGCTGGAATTGGTCGTATTTGCCTTTAATAAAATAGCCCCGCTGTCGGGCGATCGGCTTGTGGACTTCGTTCACTACTGCGGTTTTACCAATCCCAGAAAAGCCAGCCACCAGCATCATTTCGGCGCTACCTTTACTAACTCGTTCAAAGGCTGCTAATAGATTAGAAACTTCAGTTTCCCTGCCATAGAGCTTTTCGGGAATCAGGAAGCGGTCTGTAATGTCTCGCGTTCCCAAGGAAAATTGCTCTATGTTACCTGCTGCTTGCAATTGAGCCAGACAACTCTCTAAATCGTGTTTTAGCCCTAATGCAGTTTGATAGCGGTTTTCGGCATTCTTCGCCATCAATTTCTTGACAATTTGAGACACAATTAGGGGAATTTTTGGCTCGATTTCGTGCGGGGGAACTGGCTGTCTGGCAATGTGGTAGTGAACCTGTTCTAAAGCATCTTCTGTCTCAAAAGGCAGTTTTCCTGTCAGCAATTCGTAGAAAGTGACGCCTAGCGAGTAAAAGTCAGTGCGGTAATCGAGAGCGCGATTCATCCTGCCGGTTTGTTCGGGTGAAATATAAGCTAAGGTGCCTTCTAAAACGTTGGGGTTTTTCAGGGTCGGGGTTTCTCGCGTTAGCTGAGTAGAAATGCCAAAATCGATAATTTTTAGCTCTCCGGTAGTTGGATTGAATACTATATTAGAAGGGTTAATATCTTTGTGGATAATATTGGCGCTGTGAATTTTCCCTAAAGTTTCAGTTGTGGCGATCGCTATTTCCAAAAATTCTTCAAGAGTAAACAGGCGCTGCTGCATCCAAATTTTCAAGGATTCACCCCCAAAGTCCTCCACAAAAATCACGAGGCTGTTTTGGTATTTTTGCAAGTCATAGACTTGCACGACTCCCGCCTCTTTTAGCTCTCGGGTGATGCGGTATTCGGTGCGGTAGCGTAGCAGCTCTTGAGGTGTGGGGTAGCTCTCTTTGAGAAGTTTGAGGATGACTGGCCCTTTATCCGCTTCCCGAATAGCCCGGTAAACCAGAGAGTTTGCACTTTCGTAAAGCAGCGTCCCAACGACAACGCCTGGAATGGAGAGCATATTGATTTTTCTGCTAAAAATTAACGCGAAGTCAAAACGCACCAGCTTTGTGTAAATAATAGCGCGTTAGAAAGGAAAAAAATCGGATTTTTTAACGAATGTTGAGTTTTTCGGCAGATATTGGCTTTCAATCGCTCGTTTCAGCAGGCTGAACCAACCACATCGCTGTCGGCAGAACCGCAAATTCAAATGCTGCCACCCGCTGGCAAAATAGAAAATGGGAAAAAGCACACCGCCAATCATCAAACCTCTCGGAAAATTGCCGCGCTAAGTGATAGAAGAAGATGAATGTCGATATCTCTTCACCAAGGACTACCAATCATCACAAAAGCCGACCAATAATAAGGATGCGACAACTTTAAATCCGCAAATCCTTGCAGCGAAGCCGGCAACTCTACGCCATCACCCCGACTGGAACCCCTCAACCTGCCGCCCTCCAAACGCACATCTCCCCGCAACATCGAAATTTGCGCTTGTCGCAGCGCCGCCGCCTTAATTCGCGCCGTCTTCAACTGCTGGTAAAACTCGCTCATCAATCCCAAAGTACCCTCATCCGAAACATACCACAAACTCCCCAAAGCCGTTTGCACTCCCGCTTGCAGCGCCAATCCCCCAAAACCCAACTCCGCCTGTGCATCTCCCACCGCAGTCCGACAAGCACTTAAAACTAACAAATTCACCGGCGGATCGTTCAATCTCAAATCTCGCAATTGATCCAGTCGCAGCCGACTATCCCACAACTGAATAAAAGAATTATTCGGCGCACCCGGCCGAAATTCGCCGTGAGTAGCTAAGTGAATAATCCCAAAAGGCCGGCTTTCATGCTGTTGCTTCAAATTCTCCAAAGTGAAACCTTCATTCAGAAAACTAACTCCAGGCCACTCTCGCGAAATAGCCGCTATTTCAGCAGGAACCGCCGGCAAAGGATTCAACTCGGAAAATTGCGACGCACCCATTGCTAAAACTTGAGATTTTCTGATGTCTACGTAGCGAGTCTCTGTTAAATTAATGCTGGGCATCAGGCTGAGACTGTACTTTTCTACCAAAAATTGCTGTCCGTCGTGTAAAGCAGCGAAGGGCATTCCTCTCAAACCCCGATCGACCACAAAGGAAATAGTATCCGTTTCGCACTTTTTCAAACTGTCCTCTAAAGGCGCAATCATCCACTTGTAAAGCTCTTGGGAAGATGGTAGATAACTCGTAGTACCCCGCACGCCCGGTTTAGTAATCTCATTCCTGAACGTAGTTACAACTTTCAGCAGTTCTTCCCGATTCGCTTCCGGCACGGTTTTGTGAACCACTGCACCGCAAGAATCTACTAACACTAAATCTAATTTTTCCGGTTGCGAGAACAGATAAATTAAGCTCGGTTTGGTGCCCGTTTCTTCCCCCAAGGATGCTAACTTTTTTTTGATTTGCTCTGGAGAGATTAGTTCGTCGCTGAGGTTGAGTCCGAAATATTCCCGGAATTCTTGGCTGAAAGATTTGTCCAGCAGAGACAAAGCTGCCGATAGTTTGCCTGCATCAAAGTTCTTAGCGATGTCGCTGCGAAATGCTGACTGAAAAACAGAACCTCTGGGATCTGAACCGATCGAATTTCTGAGTCCTCTGGGAGATTGCATTCTTTCGGGCGGCATCCTTTCTCCGGGTTTTCCTATGTCTCGCGATATTCTGTTTTGGTTCTGCTGCTGTTCGCGGTTAAGGGGTTGGTTGGGTTCGGGAAAAACCCGCCCTCTATCTAGTGGAAATCTACCGCTTGGCGATGTTGGCGGATCTGGGTTATTGGGATTATTGAGATTAGTTGGATTAGTTGGATTAGTTGGATTAGTTGGATTAATTGGATTAGTTGGATTAATTGGATTAATTGGATTAATTGGATTAATTGGATTAATTGGATTAGTTGGATTAATTGGATTAATTGGATTAATTGGATTAATTGGATTAGTTGGATTAGTTGGATTGGTTGGATTCGTGGGATTGGTTGGATTAGTTGGTTGGTTGGTAGTGACGATCGCACTATTACCCTGAGTGTAAGAATTTATGAAAGATTGTCCCTGAGCAATAGTACCCAAAGCATTGCTGGCGATCGCCCCAGCAGTCCCGTTAGCCGCCGCATCTCCCACCGCAAAAGCCGTCGGCGGATTGACATCGCCGCCACCGTGGGCGATCGTCACAGTACCCGTCCCGGCGCCACCAGCAGTCGAGATGCTAACAGGAGTGCCGTTTTGGTCAAAAGTACCCGTCACTCGCACTAAACCCGGAGTTGCGATATCAACCCTACCGCCCGGAGCATTGACCGATGCAATGCTAATATCATTTTGAGCGTTAATATTTACTGCCGGAGTGCGATTTCTACCAAAAACATTAACATTTATTGCCCCGGTTCTGATTTGCCCTCCCGCTAAAATTCCCACAACTTCCGCAGCATTAATATTGCCAGTGCGGACATTTCCCCTGCTAGTCAAATCAACTCCAACTCCCTGCAAATTACCCGCAGTCACGTTTTGCGCCGCTCTAAAATTGATATTTCCAGTTGCTTCAACGTCAGCAACTATGACATTCCCCGCACTGCTGTTAACATCAACCGCAACTCCCCGCAAATTTCCGGCATTCACATCGCCAGATGCTGACAAACTCACATTGGTAGCTGCGGTAGCATTGGTAGTCTGAATACTTCCCGAATTACTATTAACAGAAACTCCAACTCCCTGCAAATTCCCTGAATTTACATTTCTTGCAGCTTGTAAATTGATATTTCCCGTTGACGAAGTATTTGCAGTTGTAATATTCCCCGTACTGCTGGTAACATCCACTGATCCCCCCTGCAAATTGCCGGCATTTAAGTTGTTGGTTGCTCTCAAAGCAATGGTGGCGGTGGGAGCACTAATTGATGCAACACCAATGTTAGTTTGGGCCTCTAGATTGACTGTGGGAACGATCGAACTAACTGGATTTGCGGCGGCAGGATTAACCGCGATCGCCGCTGTACTGATTTGCCCTCCTGCTAAAATTCTGACATCTCCGGTACTGGCGATCGCACCCGTAGCGACACTCCCGTTGCTGCTGCTAGCACGGACAGTCGCACCTGTGAGTTCCCCTACCCTTAAGTCCCCAGAAGCTGCCAAAGTGAGATTTTCGGTGGCTGTAACATTGACGGGTGTAGTATTCGGGACAATTGTATTGGGGTTGCTCAAAACTCCCAACTCCCCGGAGTTACTGGTAACATCAACTTTAGTTCCCTGTAACGTCCCAAAATTTACATCACCAAAAGCTCTAAGTTCGATCGCCCCATTCGTCCCAGTATCGATCGACCTCGTTACTATATTGCCCCGAACACTATTCAAACTAATAGTGCCGTTGATATCAGCACGAGAAATGTCACTTGTCAATATAATATTATTGAGAGCTTGAATATTAATAGTCGAACTCGATATCAATCTCCCCCCAACTATCACAGCCCCTTCTCTGCTTTCGAGACTAATTCTGCCGCTATTAATATCTCTAGTTACCACATCATCACCCGCCGAAAAAATCACCGGCCCGCCAGCAGAAATATTTTCCACAGCAATCAAACTTCTGCGAAAAACCGGGGCTGAAGTGAAACTTGCATCCTCGCCCAAACTCTCAGCCGAAATATTAACCGGATTTGCCAGATTTGGCACTCCCGCCCGCAGAATCAAAGCCGGACTGCTGGTTAAAATAGCAATATCTGGATCGTCGGGATTCACATTTTCAGTAAGCAATGCAAAATCAGGCCCAGTAATCGTAATATCCTCAGCAACAATGCTGCCCTTCGCCTCCACTTTCAGCGAAGTACCCCTATAATCTCCAAAGAAAACATCTCCTTCCGAACTGATAATCGGGTCAAATAAACTCACAAAATTTCCCGGCATTCCCGACAGATTCCGAATCGAGAAATTGCCCCCCGAAACAAAGTGAGAATCTCCAGAAATAACGCCGTTGCTAACTAAACTCAAATTTCCGCCGCTTTGGAATTGCGGGGGAAGAGACAAGCCGCCGATCGCATTTTGAGTCAGAATGTCGATCGTGCGATCGGCCCGAATCTCTAAATTCCCCCCAGCCAGCGCCAAAAACGGATTCTCGGCGCTGTCCCTGACCCGAACCGCATCCCGGGCCTGCAAGTTCAAATCCCCCGCAGTTTGCAGCCTAGCACCCGCTAACGAGAGATTTCCCGCAGCCCAGATTGTCGCGCTTCCCGCATTCAACTGTAGCGGCCCAGACACATTAGGTGCGATCGCCACATCCCCAGAATTCACCTGCAAACCAGAACCCACAAGTCGCACCGAACCGTCATCCGCAACAGCAACACCCAGCGCCTGATTTTGGCCAGTACCAGTCAGCAACTGCGGCAAAGAAACAGCATTTAAACTTTGTTGAAAATTCCCCAAATTCCCGCCCGTTGCTATTTCCAAACTCAGCAAATGCCCCGGTTGACTGATGCGGAGAACACTATCTCCCCCAACAGCAGCAACAGTAATTTGCCCTCCCGGGGCCGACAACTGCCCCGTACTCACAACCGTACCGCCCAGCAAACTCAAATTTTGCCCTGGAGTCACAGCCAAATTAGCAGCATTAACAATACTTCCCGGCCCAGCCGCACCAAAATAAAAAGCATTTGGCGTACCAACCAAAGCGCTAAAATTATTTGTACCCGCAGCATTAAACCAATTAGAACCAAAACCGACATTAGTAGCAGTAGTTGCAGCAAAAGCCCCCGGCACATTCAAACTCGCGTTCGGCCCAAACACAATTCCCGCAGGATTAATTAAAAACAGATTAGAATTGCCGCCCGTGACAGTAATTAAACCGTTAATTAGCGAAGCGTCGCCAGCAATTCGAGCTAATATATTTTGAATAGTCGAATTAGTCAGAAAATTAGCAATTTGACCTTCATTCAAGCCGAACTGGCTAAAACTGTGAAAAAGATTCGCCCCGTCTCCAGACAAACTGCCGCCGTTAATATCGTAGCGGTTGCCGGTGCGGGTGACAGCAGTGCCAGTACCGTCAGCAGCCGGGACTATTGGCTGTGCTTGGGCGAAAGTATTAAAAAATAACAAATAAAACGGACAAACAAATACTCCAACCTTTTTAATCTTTAAGTTGGCTTTTTTCATGGCAGCTACATTCGATCGCAATTCCCCTCAATTATCGCACCCGCAAACAACTTATCTCTAAATGACAAATTAATTCACTCATGACAACTCCCCAAATCAAAAGCTTGTACACAGACGGCGCTTGTTCCGGCAACCCGGGCCCGGGCGGCTGGGGTGCAGTAGTTTGCTACGCCGACGGCAACTGTCACGAACTCGGAGGTGCAGACCCCCAAACCACCAACAACCGCATGGAAATGCAGGCTGCCGTCGCTGCGCTGGAATTTTTTGCCAATTCCGGTCAAACCGAACCAGTCACCGTTTACACCGACAGCGAGTATGTCAAAAACGGCATCACCAAATGGATTCAAGGCTGGAAAAACAAAGGCTGGAAAACCTCGACAGGCAAAGATGTCGTCAACCAAGACCTCTGGCATCTGCTAGACAAGCTAAATTCCCGACAAGTCAAGTGGGAACACGTCCGCGGCCACTCCGGCGACTTCTATAACGACAGGTGCGATGAAATCGCCCGCAAATTCTCTCACAATCTCACCCCCGAACTGCAACAGCAGAAACCAACAGCAGACGGGGAACGGGCGGGCACGGGGGCGGAACGGGCGGACACGGGGGCTGGGGCTGGCACGGGGGCTGGGGCTGGCACGGGGGCACTGCCCCTACAGTTGGAAAACACAATTGTTTTGGCAGAAACGGACACAACTGGTAACAAAACGATAGAATCCTATGTCATAACTTCTGACCTTCCGATCTCCAACTCTACCATGATGGATTCAACTGCCGATAGCCTGGAGAACTTGCCCCGCGAGGTGAGGGTTCAGGAACTCCGCAATCTGATCGAAACCTTGCACATAGCCGACGAAGTTGCCACCAAAGGCTACTTGATTACCAGTTCTGAACTGGCTGATTTGATGGATGTAAATGCCAGCGCTGTCACCAGTCGCGGAGACAACTGGGTTTGGCGAAATTGGGTAGTTTCTCGCGTGCGCCGCGAGGGAAACCAAATTCTCTGGCAATTAGAACGCATAGACCACGTTAGTACAACTGATTAGTTATGAGTCATGAGTCATTAGTCATTAGTCATTAGTCATTAGTTATTACTCATGAGGAAGAAAGATTTTGTTTGTTTAAACTCACAAACAACGACAATTCTCACATTCTAAATGTTTCTTAAATTCTGACGAATGCCTTGAACCTTTTGCCTTCGGCTATATCTAAGACTAATCCCAAGAACTGCAACCGTAGGGTGCGCACTGCGCACCTTATTCATTTCAAAACCTTAAAAATTGCTAGAGTCCTAGATATCATTTCTGCTAGCAAGGCGACAATCATCTAAAAGAGCGTTAAGTTCTTGGGCGACTTTCCAGGGGTTTCGGCCTTTCAAACAAGCTGCGATCGCGGCTTCATAGGGATTTCTGCCAGTTTTTTTTACTGCTGCGATCGCCTGAAAGTTAGACAATTCTCGCCCGCTAACCAACCAAGCAGCCAGAACCTGTCCTGTACGTCCTATGCCACCAGAACAGTGAACTACCGCCCGTTCGCCTTTACTATTTGCAGATGCCAAGAAGGGCAATATGCGATCGAGCAAAATATCCCTATCTATCAATTCAAAGTCTGCAACCGGCGCATGGCAAACTCGATCGCACCCAAAGATATTCCGATATGTTCCCAGTAAGTCTCTGTAGCGGATGAGTTGGGAATCGGGAAGCAAACAGCAAACTTGCTTGATATCATGCCCTTGCATAAATTCAATCCACCGAGCAATTTCTGCATCGCGGTATCCCGGTCTTGCTGCACCAAACACAATTAATTCATGCTCCGAAGCCGCCGCAAATTTGTGCATACTGTTTTCAATATTTTTACCTATAATTAAAAAAGACCAATAAATCCTCAATCAACAGTGAAAAACAAGAGCTCGATCGCCTTAATCAACTGGCTGCAACCCAAACCAGAAACCGTATTGCTGTGCGACTCAGTTGCAGCAGCTTCGGAAATGGCATTTATGCTCAACGGTGAGTGGGATGGGTGCAATAGCTTGGTTCTCCCTAAATGCGACCAGGTAGCAATTGAAACAGCCGCTAGTTTGCTAGAGACATCGTGGTGCTACCAAAATACTAGCGAAGCAATTTTAATTCGGCTGACAGTTGACGAATTGCTGCGCCGTTATGCCGTTGGAGACCGATTTTTTATTAATGCCAACTTGAGGTCCGCCCAATTGGATGAACTTTGCTTGGAAAACATTGATTTGAGTTGTGCTAAATTGAATTTAGCTAACCTCAGCGGCACTAATTTAAGCAAAGCAAACTTAACAACAGCACAGATGCCAGCAGCAAATTTGAGTTGCAGCAACTTGAGTCAAGCACAACTTGTAAGGGCTAATTTAGCGGGAGCAAATTTAGCCGATGCTAATCTCAGAGGTGCAGATTTGAGAGGTGCAGATTTAAGTAATGCTAACTTGAATGGTGCGGATTTAAGAGGTGCAAATTTAGCGAGGGTAGACTTAAGAAAAACTTGCTTAGATGGGGCGATTTTTGAATAATACCAAATCCCGCTAAAATACTCCCTCCCACACCCCGTGCGTAAATCCTCTCAACATTTATCTGGTTAATCAGCGTCCATCTGCCACCATCAGCGGTTAAAGTTCCAAAGTAATTAATTGAGCAATTTCTTCCGTCTGAAAACCCAAAGCCATCGGCTTTTGCACTCCCGGAATCACCTGCACATCATACAGTTCCGTGACAATCCCTTCAAACCGCAACCAGTGAATGATCGCCCCACTATTCAAATCAATCACCATCATACCGCACCGAGCCTCAGCATCCTTAGCGAGCAACAACTCATCCAATTCTAAACCACTAAAAGTATTGTCACCTCCCCTCGGTTTCGACAATCCAACAATCGCCCAATTTTGCCAAAAAGCCAATCCTCGGACATATCCCGGACAA
>JAUBOH010000057.1:0-25043 GCA_036700145.1 Microcoleus occultus BM001215366 | reverse complement strand
TCTTTGGCTTTGCCGGGAATGAGCGGTTTTGTAGCAGAATTGATGGTGTTTGTAGGTTTTGCAACCAGCGATGCTTACAATCCCGTGTTTAAGGTTTGTGTGATATTTCTCGCTGCTTTCGGGGTGATTTTGACTCCGATTTATCTACTGTCAATGCTGCGTGAAATCTTCTACGGACCTGAGAATAAGGAATTGGCGGAACACGAAGAGTTGGTGGATGCGGAACCGCGAGAAGTGTTTATCATTGCTGCGCTGTTAGTGCCGATTATTGGCATTGGTTTGTATCCGAAGATGCTGACTCAGGTTTACGATGCGACTACTGTTCAGTTGACGGCTAGATTGCGAGATTCTGTGCCTTCGTTAGTGGCTAAGGCTGCTGCGGATAAAACTGTGTCTTTGCGTGCTCCGGCGATCGAGCCTAGCAAGTTGTAATTTGAACTGGATGCGAGGAAGAAAACCCCCAAACCATTTTAGAAATAGGGTTTGGGGGTTTTCTGTTTTTGTTGATAGATAAATCCGGGAAACTTTGGTTCTCAAGCAATTTGGAGTTGGGTTTGAGAAAGAACATGGGTATGCGGTAAGGGAGTGCGATCGGAGTGTTAGACCGCAACTGCGGTATAATTAATAGTTAGACATTATGCAAAAAAGCAAACACATTATCGCAGACTTAGGAGACTGGCTTTTGAATAGGCTACAAAGATTAACCCTCAATGGATTTAAGTCTATTAAGGCAATAGATATTGAGCTGCATCCCCTAAATATCCTGATTGGAGCAAATGGAGCAGGCAAGAGCAATCTGATCTCGTTTTTTAAGATGCTCAACGAGATGATGGCTGGACGCTTTCAACAGTTTATTGGTGTATCGGGTCGTGCTCAATCCCTCCTATATTTTGGACCTAAGACAACGCTCCAAATAGAAGCCAAACTAGAATTTGAAGTCGAAAATGGGGTCGATTCCTATCATCTTCGGCTGTTTCATGCGGCTGGTGATACCCTTATTTTTGCCGAAGAGACTTTGAGCTTTCTGCAAACAGGCCGGACATCCCCAAAAACTGACGAATTAGGTGCAGGACATCAGGAAACCAGAATCAGAGAAGCAGCAAAGGAAGGTAAGCAAACGGCTAAAATGCTCGAATATTTGCTGAATCGTTGCCGTGTATACCATTTTCATGACACATCTTCTACGGCGGGAGTCCGGCAATCCTGTTACGTTGGTGACAGCCGATGGCTAATGCCCGATGCTGGAAATTTAGCTGCATTACTTCTGAGGTTTCGTGAAGAGAATGGGGGTGCAGCTTATCAGCGCATTATCGGAACAATCCGTCTTATTGCACCATTTTTTGATGACTTTGTTCTTGAGCCAGACGCATCTAATCGTGTCATTCTCAACTGGCGAGAAAAAGAGTCCGATCGGGTATTTGGGCCCCATCAATTTTCAGATGGTACTTTACGTGCCATCTGCCTTGCCACCTTGCTCTTACAGCCAGAAAATGAACTTCCAGCACTTATTGTTGTTGATGAGCCGGAGTTAGGGCTTCATCCCTACGCTCTAAACGTTGTGGCTGATTTGTTGAGTAAGACTGCACTTCATACGCAAATTCTCATTAGTACCCAATCTAGTTCTTTTTTGGATAATTTCGAGCCTGAAAATGTCATTGCGGTGAACCGAGAGGGTAAGGAGTCGCAATTTAAGAGGCTAAATCCCACAGAATTAGATGCTTGGCTCGACGAATACAGTCTGGGAGAAGTTTGGGAGAAAAATATCATTGGGGGAGGCCCGCATTAATGGCACGCCTCTACCTATTTGCCGAAGGACAAACCGAGCAGACATTCGCTGACATTTTGATAAAACCGCAGTTAGCTCGACATGACGTGTTTATGAATCGTCCTCGGCTAATTGCTCATGCTAGGAAAAAGGGGCAAGTACACCGTGGTGGTGGACGCAATTATGCACCGATGAAAAACGATATCCTGCGATCGCTCAAGGAAGATAGCAATTCCGATGTATTTTTTACTACCATGATTGATTTGTATGCTATTCACCCTGATTTTCCGGGATTAGCTGAATCTGAGCGTATGCGTCAAGATCCGATACGGCGGGTTGAATTTTTAGAAGAACGCTTTGCGGAGGATATTGGCGATCGTCGATTCATTCCTTACATTCAGTTACATGAATATGAGGCATACCTCTTTTCTGACCCAACGTGTTTCGAGTACCTTGATGCTGGACGGACAAAAGAGATTGAAGCTCTCCGAGCTATCGCTAGTCAATATCAGACACCGGAGTTAATCAACGACGGGCAACAAACAGCACCTAGCAAACGTATCATCGCGCAGTTTCCTGATTACGGAAAAGCGAAGTCTATTTTTGGACCGCTGTTAGCTGAGCAAATTGGATTGCACGTAATTCGGAACAAATGCTCTCACTTTGATAAATGGCTGTCACGACTTGAATCTTTGAATGAGAAAGGCGTTAGTAGTTGAGTGGAGCGCAAAAAATTACTACGGGGTCGATCGCCCTTCAATTCGGTACGTTAGCGAAGCCCTCGAAGAGGATCGCCCTTTTAGTTTTTAGTCTTAATTGTTCTTGTTTCTATACTTGCTAGAATAGAAGGGAATACTAACCAAACTGCAACTCATGCTAAAAACCATCGAAGGCATTTATCAGAATGGGCAGATTCAGTTAGCCTCGCTACCGCAAGATGTGAGCGATCGCTCTCAAGTTCTCGTCACCTTTCTCGATCCAAACAAAATCGATCCAATTAAACTGCGCCAACTGATCGATCAGTTAGAAACAATTGCAGGTATTCAGCAAGGTTTCGAGGAACTCAACGCCGGACTTACTCGCCCCATCGAAAATTTTGTCCAAGAAATGCAGCATAAATATGACATTTCAGGTTGAAATTACCCCGATCGCCTCTTCTAAAATTGAGCAAGCCTACCGCTGGTATCGAGAACGCAATCCGGATTTTGCCGATCGTTGGTTTCGAGGCTTGATGAATGAAATCGCAACACTCCAAGAAAAACCTCGGCGCTGTAGCCTAGCAGTTGAAAGCGATATTTTTCCTGAAGAAGTTCGACAGTTGCTTTATGGGCAATCCAAAAACATTTACTGAGTCTTGTTGGCAATTCGAGATACTACGGTTTATGTGTTGTACGTGCGCCATAGTGCTCGCTCGCCTTTAACCGCAGATGACCTGGATCAACTAGAAGGTGGAGTTTAGAATTTTTAGGAAACGATCGTGCCTCCATCCCCATACCCCATACTTCAAAATTACCATGAGGTCGTTAGCGAAGCTTGCAGCTATTGGATCGCTCTTTTAGTTTTTAGTGTTATTGTTCTGCGAAAATTGCTATTTTTGTCAAGGGCGCTCGCGCCCTCGTAAGTTGTGATTCGATCGGGATGCGAGGCAGAAAACCCCAAACCCGTTGAAAAATCGGATTCGGGGATTTTCTATTTTTTTAAGGGCGATCGACTAGCTTCGGTTTTAGGATGGCTTAGATCGACACTGTTTGACGAGCGATCGTTTGATGATACCAACGACGAAACAGGAGTGTTGCCCGATCGCTTGGAACATTACATTCTCCATTCATAGCCGGGATCTCACCCTTCTGAGATTCAATTACGACTCGATCTTCAACAATCGGATCGATGAACTCATTGACCATTTCAGCTGCATGAGGCTCAAGTAACTGAATTGCGATCAAGTATCGTGTTTGATGCTGGTCGATCGGAATTGCGAAAGTATGAACCCGAACAGGTATCCCCATTTCATCAAACTTCAGAACGACTAAGTTTGGCTGATACCATTCCAAAGCAAAGCCAGATTCAATATTGTGATAGCGATTAAAAACTTGAACGCTATTTTCTGTTTGTGCGATTTGAAATTCCACAAAACTGCCAGCTTCGATCGCAGGTTGACCAATTCCCCCACCAAAAGAATTACGATGCACAAACGGCAGGTGTACATAGTCCATTGCGTTCTCGATTAGTCTCGTCCAGTGAGCATTCCACACCTCATGATGAATGAAGTAAGATTCTGGCGATCGCATTAAACTCTCAGGAACTTGCAAATCAGGAACTTCACCTGAACCAGTAAAGACCCAAACCAACCCAGCAATGATGCGAGTTGGTAAGCTGACAGTGGAAAGCTTTGACAACTTAACATCAGCAGGATTATTGAGGGGAACGTGAGTACAAGCGCCATTGTGGTCGAATTGCCAGCCGTGGTAAGGGCATTCTAAACATCCATTCTCGCTAACAATACCCAGGGAAAGCGCCGCGCCCCGATGAGGACAGCTATCCAAAAGTGTCCCAATTTCGCCTGTCAAATTCCGAAATAAAACCAGACGTTCGCCTGCAAGTTCAATGGCTACAGGGGTATTTTTAACTTCGGTGACCGGTAGAACAGGTGTCCAAAAATCGGGTAACAAATCAAACATGATGAATTTCTCCTTTGATTGAAAATAAATAACCTAAATTTAGGTAGGTAAAGATGTAAAAAAAAATTAATCTGAGTGAGCGCCTCTCAAAAGTAGCTCGATCAAATCAATGACTAATTCCTCATCCGTCTTAGAGCCATACTTTCTAACGGTATATAGCGATTCTAAAGACGATAAAAAAGTACCTCCGATGAAGCCCAGATCGTTCTGGAAGCGCTCTTTTAACTGATGTCGATACTGGATGAATAACGCCTCAATGGGAGCGAATGCACAACGATAGATTGCTGCTTCGAGTTGAGCTGCTTTTTCTGAAGATAGCTCTGGTAAATCGCTCATTATCATTCTTCCACCATTAAGAGGAGGCTGCTGAATCAACCAAACTCCAACTTCCAGCAAGCAGCTTTCTAAGGTAGGTTCTGCTTTAGACATCAATCTTTCGAGAGAGATATGCCGATGTTCTAAATGACGCAACATCACTTCAACATACAAATCTTCCTTTCCAAGGGGAAAGTGGTAGTAAAGTGAGGCTTGCTTGATGCCTAGCTTGTCGGCAATATGCTTTAGCGTCACAGCCGTATAGCCGCGAACGGCAAAAAACAGCTCCGCCGCATCTAGCACAGCTTCTTTTGAAGAACTTGGATTAGCTTTCTTAGTCACATACCTAATTTAAATTAGGTAGCTCGTTTTGTCAAGGATTTGGGGTGTAAAATTATGACGTACAGACAGCGAACCATTCTGTTGTGGCGGACTGGTAGAGGTCGAGTGGCGCGGGCAAAAGTTATTGGCAGTAACTTAACTTGCCAAACAATCCTATGATGGTTCATGATTATTTTTATGATTGTTTCATTCTTCATTCCTCAGCTAATATGCGATCGCTCTTCTTGACTCTAGCTCTCATGTGTTTGGCCACCCCCGCTGCTGCCGCAACCTGCGAAGAAAGCTTTCAAAAAAAGGGAGACTTTTTCAATGGTGCCGCCTTTTCGGCGCGCGTTCAGGTTGAAGGATTATCCGTAGAGAAAGCATTTTCCCAATTGCGACCCATTTTGGCCCGCGAGAGCATCAGAACTATCAGCACCGATGTGAGCACAGGTGTTATGAAAGCCGAAAATCCCGCAACAGCATTTCAGCGTGCTTTGCCGATCGATGTTTTTGCCTCAGCAGACGGCAATCTATTAACTGTCGAGATGATCTTTACCATTCCCAGCGGCGTGGGCGCAAGTAGGGATACCGTCAAGCGATACTTGTGCGGTGCGCTAAATCAATTGTTGCCCAAAACTACAAACTAATATTTAACCGTAGATCGCTCTTTGAGTTTCCAGAAGAGCGAAACTCAAATTGCTTAAGATTAAGCAGCGTTCGGAACTTCGGAAATTGTCGGTTGCCGCATCGGGATCTGAATCAAAAACTCAGTGCCCGAGCCAGGTGTAGAAAAACAAGTTAGTTTGCCGCGATGTTTTTCAGTGATAATTTGATAACCGATCGACATCCCCATGCCCGTTCCTTTACCGATCGCCTTGGTGGTGAAGAAAGGGTCGAAAATGCGCTGCTTCACCTTATCTGGCATACCGATGCCGTTGTCGGCGATCGCAATCTCCACCCATCGATCGCCGATCGCACAAGTCCGAATCAGAATCTGATTGGGAGTCTCTTTAATCTCCTGATAGGAGCGTTTGGCATTCATGTCATCCATAGCATCAATGGCATTCACTAAAATATTCATAAATACCTGATTGAGTTGTCCGGGGAAACATTCCACCTTCGGCAATGCGCCATATTCTTTAATAATTACCACGGCTGGACGATCGGATTTATCTTTGAGCCGGTGTTGCAAAATCAGCAAAGTGCTCTCAATTCCCTCATGAATATCCACATCTTTGAACTCTGCTTCATCCATGCGAGAAAAGTTTCGTAACGAAACGACAATACCGCGAATGCGATCGGTGCCTACCTTCATAGATGACACGATCTTTTGAATATCTTCTGTGATGAATTCCAAATCGATTTCTTCTGCCATTGCTTGCACCTCTGGATCGTCGCTGGGATGGCGCTGTTGATAGAGTTCGATCGTCCGCAGCAGATTTTGGGTATATTCCTCCAGGTGGGTGAGATTACCGTGGATGAAGTTGACCGGGTTATTGATTTCATGGGCAACTCCCGCCACCAACTGTCCCAAACTTGACATTTTTTCGCTTTGGATAACTTGCATCTGGGCTTTTTGCAGTTCTTTGAGAGTCGTCTCCAGTTGTTTGGTTTGCGCTGTCAAAGAAATTGCTAATTCTTCGATCGCAGAAACTTGAGGGAGGCTTGTCCAACAAGCAATCGCTACTCCTACAAATGCCAGCGTCATCAACACGATAATTAGCAAATAGGGATTGTTGGTTCCGACTTCTACCCGCAGCCACGATCGGATCGACCAACTAATTGTCGCTGCGCCGCAAATCAGCGCAATCAAAACTCCCACCTGAAACACCAGAAAATCTTCGTTTGCAAGACGGTTTACCGGCTGGTTGTGGAATCGATCCCACCACGGCAAGTGCAAGGGTGCCCAAGGAATCCGCCCAATTGCAGTATCGATCGCCATCAGCGCGAACGGCAACAGCAACCCGATGCCAAAATCCATCCATCCCCAAGCCGCACCGCCCACCACCAAAGCCACAAACTCCACCACCAGGAATGCTAAGGATAGTCGCCCCCAACGCACCGCCGGATCGTGGCGCTGCATCCACAGCCCCAAGTGGAAACCCATAATCGAAATGAACCAGCACACCCCTGACACCATGAAAATTCGAGTCGTGTCGCCCCAGGCTAAAAACCCTGTACTACAGATAAAGGTCAACACGAGTGCGGGTTCTAGGGCGCCCCGGCGGGACGCTGCGCCAAACACCGGAGACAACAGCCCATCCTGCGCCAGTTGGAAAAGGACGCGGGGCGTGTTGCAAACAGTGGTGGCAGTTCCCAACAAGCAGCTAGACGCAATCAACAACGTGACTATGGCAGGGGCAGCGTCTCCCCAGAAAGGCTTGGAAGCTGCCAGGAAATAGCCGTACAAATTGCTTCCAGAGCCCGGATCGGTTGCCAACTGCAACAGCACTAAGGTGCCGCCCAAAAACACCAGAGGCATGAACCAGGCAACCCAGGAGAGCGCCTCCAGCGTATCTTTTGGGCGGCGGCTGTCTGCGACAAAGGATGAAGCTGTTTCGCAGCCATAGAAGGCATAAGCCGCATAAAAGTACCATTTCAGCCAGTCCTGGACACCGATCGCATCAACGCTGCTGGGCAAGAGTCCGGGGCTTTGGGGCGAAAAGGCCAGCCAGCCTAAACCCTGAATGCAGAACAGCAGCAGACAGCCGATCGAAGGAAACACAAAAAACAGGTGCAAAATAGCCACCGCGCGAGTACCGCTGAATGCTACAAAGTAGGCGATCGCCGTAAAACCGATCTCAAACGCCTTTTCTGGAACATTCAAACCCATCGGTTCTAAATGCAGTTGGATCAAATCTGTGATGACGATCGCATTAATTGGCGGAAACGAAACCCATCCCAAGTAGTAGGCAACGCCCAAGTAGCGCCCCAGCCCCGGGTAACGATCGAGCAGTCGCGCGGTGTAATTTGGCGTACCTCCAGATACATCGGGATATTTGTCGCCCAAACTCCGAACTTGAAGGTTAATCAAAATTCCGACGATAACGCCTGGAATCCAAACCCACAGCGATGCCGAGCCAATTTCTGCCTGCACCGACGGCACTAAAGTAAACCAAGTGAGAAATCCCACCAGACTAAACCCCCAAGCTTCCGCAGAAGACATGGTGCGCTGGAGGCGATTCACGAATGGCAAGCGATCTATTTCCATAACCAGCAGATGGGATAATCGTGTTTCAATCCGATTCTAATTCCCCTATCCCGTTAAATCGCGATCGCGATCGCTTTTGCCTAATATTTCAAAATTACCAGCCGGTCGATCGCGCTGAATTGGAGAAGATGAAGTTGAGAATTTTCAGGAATTCATCTTAGCCGTTATGCTTCGATCGCTTTGGCCCCAAATTAATTTGAAAATCTAAAAATCCTTGTGTTTGCTACTCAAACCCATCATCTGAAACCCAGGGATCGAGCTTAAACTCTGCCGCTAAAAAATCAATAAAACAAGTTATTTTTGCCGGATAAAAACGACTGCGACGATATACCGCCTGAATTTGCAACGGAGTCGGCTGATAATCCTCCAACACAACCTTGAGATCGCCCCGGTAAATCTCATCACCAAACATCCAGACAGGCGCTACCGCAATCCCCAAACCCGATAACACTGCGGCTCGAATCGCCACAGAACTATTAGTTTTAAAACAGCCCCCAACCCGCACCTTGATATTACCATCGGTTCCTTGAAAATGCCACTCATTACCAGTTGCCAAATGGGTATAGACAATACAATCATGATCCACTAAATCATCCGGTTCTTTCGGTTCTCCTGCTTGCTCAAAATAGCCTGTTGTTGCGACTGTGACGCGGCGCGTCGTGCCGATGCGATGGCCAATCATGGAACTATCCAGATGATTACCAATGCGGATCAAAAGGTCTAATCCATCCTCTACAATGTCCACAAAACGATCCGCCATCATCAGCTCGATCTTGACATCGGGATAGCGTTTCATAAAGGCTTTTAAACGGGGAACAATCTGCATTTCCCCAAACAGCACGGGACAGCCCAATCGTAAAATGCCTGTTGCCCGTTCTTTCCCGGTTAAACTGGCCTCCGCTTCGGCGACTGTTTCCAAAATTTGCTGGCAGTATTGATAGTATTTTTTCCCCTCCTCAGTCAAACTCAAATGGGTAGTAGAACGAGTGAGTAATTGTACTCCCAGATATTTTTCCAGAGCGGCGATTTGCTTGCTAATGGTGGGTTGCGTTGTCTGTTGTTCTCGTGCTACGGCAGAAAAACTGTTCATTTCGATCGCCCGAACAAAACTCTGCATACACGCAATTCGATCCATACAGCACCTATTCCAAAATGGCATATAGTATATTCTATTTTGCCCGCTTCTCACAGAAATTGAAATAGATGATGATAGTCTCATCAACCGTTTTCACCCAAAAAGCCCAATGTTCAAACTCAAATCCCTCAGTCCTCTGTTCGCTCCCCTAGCCCTTGCTAGCGTAATCAGTGTGGGAGATGTTGCTGTACATAGCTTTTTGCCCCAATTCCAAAATACGGCGATCGCCGCCCCGGAAATGACGGTTCAGCAAAAGATCGAGATCATCAGTAGCAGCAAAGGAAAAATTGGTAGTGGTGACCAATTGCGACGATTTTTCTATGGCGATTTGTTACCTCTAGGCGTGCAACCTGGTGGAGCCGGCATGGTTGTCAATCTCTACAACAAAGCCAACGATGTTACCTTCTCCTACTGCGCAACCTATGATGTCGTTGTCGCTGTAAGACAAGGAAAAGTGGCAATGTTTTCAGCCAATGAAGTCAAGTAATTTGCTTGTTCCCTTGCTGATGCTAAGTAAGGGAAAATACCCCAGCTATATACTGGGAAATTATGTGAATTTGCAAAGGAATGTCTCTAAATTAAAACCGGAATTTTTGGCAAAGTTACCCGCTGAAAAAACGGCGATTATGCAAGGAGCAACCCAAGCATTAGCCAAGGACTTTCAAAATCGAAGAAGCTTAATAATTATTGATGTGGATTGTCCCTGAATAGTGAATTAATGGATTTTCAACATGGAACTTCAAGATACCTTGGCGTTATTGCATCCGGCGATCGCCATTATTGTCGTCTTTCCCTTAATCGGAATTGTGCTGAATCGCGCCCTACTTACCCGTCAGCGTCGCCTGCAAGTCGCCGATGGGGAAAAAAGTAAAATTCCGCCAGTAGTAGGTTCTGAGCACGTAGCGATCGGTAATTGGTTGAGTCGCTCAGTGGTAGGGGTTGCCCTACTGGGAATGGCCTATCCCATCTTCTCAAAAATGCTCGCGAACGACACCTTGACCAAAGAACCCTTTCGAGTCTTTTTTGCGATCGCCATTTTCCTGTTAACAATAGCTTCTTTCACATTACTATTTAAGGCAAGAGTTAAACTATGGCGAGGCATTTTTGCCACTTTTACGGGCATGGGATTGATTATTTTAGGGTTTCAGCCAGAAATTTACCGTCGGGATAATGAATGGTTTGTTTCCCATTATTACTACGGTATTACAGCGGCTTTATTGATGGTTTTTTCAGTGGCGATCGTCCAAGATATTTATCAGGACAAAAAAAATCGCTGGCGCACCGTTCATATCATTCTCAATTGTTTGGCTCTGCTGCTCTTTATCGGTCAGGGAATGACTGGTACAAGGGATTTACTAGAAATTCCTCTCCATTGGCAAGAACACTATATTTATCAATGTGATTTTGCCAATAAAACCTGTCCCCAACCCAAATAAAGCCGAGAAAAATCCGATTCATGAGGCCGTGAATGAAAGTTGCCAATAAAATACATAAAATTTTAATTCGAGTTCCTGCCCCGATGTATCTTAGCATTGCTGTTTTGATTTTTGCTGCTTCTAATTCTGTTACTAAAAAAATAGTTGAAATTGGCCAAGCTCATGCTACAAATGGCAGAAATCCTATCTCACTCTGCAATGTCTTATTTGTGGGTAATATCTGTGCTTTGGGGTTAATGACTCTAATTTTTTATCAAGACTGGCAACCGCATACTCTGAAAGCTCTGACTCGTAAAGATTGGATTGGTTTAACAATTACAGGTATTTTATCAGGGGCGATCGCTCCAGCGTTAATTTTTACAGCCCTGGGACAGACAAATATCACTAATATCGTTTTAATTGGGCGTATCGAACCAATTTTAACCCTGGTGTTGGGTGTTTGGCTGTTGGGTTCGCGGGTCGATTTTTGGGCAAGTGCAGGAGCTCTGGTTTCCTTGGCCGGGGTGATAGTGACTGCTTTTTTAGGGAGTTCAGGGCATATGATGACGATGGCTGGATTTCAAATTGGAACAGGAGAAATTTTGGTAGCGATCGCAGCGATCATTGGTGCCATTGCGACCGTTGTTGGTAAACTGCAATTGCAATCGATTCCCTTGGGAATTTTTACGATTTATCGCAATATTCTGGGGACGGTGATTTTTTTCTTATTAGCTAATCTCCTTTACGGGCCAAACCATTTTGCAGAAGTGTTATCTCCTTTTCTTTGGCAATGGATGATAGTTTATGCGGCGGTTATTGTCGTCACGGGTCAATTGTGCTGGTTAGCTGGTTTGAAAAATGCGACTGCAACGGAACTCAATTTAGCTAGTTTGTTGAACCCAATTGCAGCTATAATTATGGCTTATTTTATTTTAGGGGAAGCTCCTACTTTAGCTCAATATTTAGGGGGAAGTTTATTGTTAGTCGGAATGATCTTGGGTTTTGTTGGCAACCTAAATCAGGCTAAAATAAATCGACAATTAGTTAACTCCAGTCCTCGCGAGGCAATGTCAACGGCGATCGGTTTCCGGGGAGTTTAATGTTTTAAGGAAGAGGATTTTTATGAAACGCCGCTATTTCAACTTTGCTAGTATTACCTTTGTGTCAACAATCGCGATCGGCTGCATCAAAACCGCTGGCGATCGAACTGCTATTGCGTCATCCGGCACTTCTGAAACAACGCCAACGCCTGCTGCTGATTCCCCTCCAACTAAGCCAGCGACATCACCCGCAACGGCTCAACCCGCAAAAGTTCTAACTTCTGGCACTTTTGTCGATGGCGAACACCCCACCAAAGGCACTGCCCGCATTGTTCAGAAAGGGAATCAGCGCATTCTGGAACTCGATCGAGCATTTCAAACCTCAACGTCTGGTCCTGATTTGGTCGTGATTTTACACAAATCGCCCGATGTCATTGGCTCGACAGTTCCCCCAGCCTATCCCATCAAGGAGGGAGACTATGTGTCGATCGCGCCACTCAAGTCATACAGCGGTGCTCAAAGCTATGTGATTCCTGCCAGCATCAACTCAGAAGATTTTGCTTCGGCGGCAATTTGGTGCCGTAAGTTCAATGCCATCTTTGGTGCTGCCAGACTTCAGCGATCGAGTTCCGCAAGGCTCTGACCGCTCCGGGGAAATAAGCCTGGGTATTGTAGTTTCCAAAACTCGATCGCCATACCCAATACTTCAAAATTACCAGTACAGCGATCGCTCTTCAATTAAGTGCGATCGCTCTTTTATTTTTTAGTCTTAAATTCTTCTTTTTTCTAAGACAGATATGCTATTTTTAAATCAATAAGTAGTCGGTTTAGATGAAGTCAGTGCTAGATTTTACAAATGGTATTTTTTCGCCGAAAGCTGTGCCACCATTTCGGCACGAGACGAAACCTCAAGCTTGCGAAACATTCGCTTCAAAGCTTGTTTCACCGAATTCTCAGTAATCCAAATTTCCTTGCCAATTTGTGCGTTGGTTCGTCCCAAAGCAACCAATTCGGCAATTTGCAATTCACGAGGCGTTAATCGATCGCTCTGGAAAGATTGGTGTTGAAATCGCACTTTCGTTGCAGCCCAAACAGACAAGTGCAAACAAATAGCACTCAAATCGGCTAGATTTTGCGTATCAAAGCCAAACATTGACTGTTCGCGAGTGCAACCGACTACACCCACTAATTGACCGCGATTGACGATCGGGCCCGCCATCACGTGCCAGTGA
Organism: Microcoleus occultus BM001215366; assembly: GCA_036700145.1. Classification (GTDB taxonomy): domain Bacteria; phylum Cyanobacteriota; class Cyanobacteriia; order Cyanobacteriales; family Microcoleaceae; genus Microcoleus. Next base: position 11,928 of record JAUBOH010000057.1, on the reverse strand, counting down.
TCCGGGCGCGGACAAATCATTGTCCAAACCTTGGGTGATGTCACCAGTGCTTCGTGCACGGGAGCGTGACGCTCCACTAAATAACGCACAACAGGATTGTGTTCGATCGATAGCGCCACTTTCAAAGTTTTCTGAAGATTGCTATCTAGTGAGGGAAGTCGATCGAAAAAGAAGATTCCCGATCGCTTAGCTGCAAAATACTCGCCGATTTTGGGTGCGAGGTGCGATCGCAGAGCGTCTTCATCCTTCACTTGGTCGATCGCTTCAAATAAAAGCTGTAAGGGACTTTTCCCGGTCATTGTGTCAAAAAGAGTACCCGATCGAGGACTAGAAACATTGCAATACTCGAATTATATTACCCTTGTCATCTCAAAAACAACTTGACATGACAATACAATCTAATTTGAGAGGTATAAATGACACAAGATGCAATCTTCAGCCCCTTCTTTGCAACAGTGTTTCTAACACTCATAGTCTGGGTGTATATGTACATCCGCCGGATTAGTTTTATCACCAGTAAAAAGCTCGGTCAAAAGGATTTTGCTGTATCGGGCGCACTGGCACAAATTTCGCCGCCAAGCGTATCCAATCCATCGGACAACCTCAAAAACCTGTTCGAGATTCCGATAATTTTTTATGCGCTTGTCCTGTATCTGTTCATCACAAAGCAGGTGGATGCAGTGTATGTAAACGCCGCGTGGGTCTTCGTTGTGTTTCGCGCATTGCACAGCGCTGTTCATTGCACGTTCAATCTCATCATCCTGCGGTTTTACCTCTATTTATTTTCCACGCTTGCGGTGTGGTTTATCGCGATCCGCGCCGCCCTGATCCACTTCGGCACGTAGCTGCGCTATTACCGCAGGTCGATCGCACTTTTAGTTTCTAACCTTATTGTTCTACGAAGAGTGCGGTCTTCAAAAAGGGCGATCCAATAGCTGCAAGCAACGCTTACGAACCGAGCAAGCTGTGATTTGAACGAGACTGAGGTATCATATCTATAATAGGAGCAATAATTACAAAAAAGAGGAAATGTATGCAAACAATCCTTTTGAGTCGTGAAGAAGTGGCGCGTCGTGCGAAACATTTGTATGAGAGCACCATCCGCCAAAAAATAGAATTAGAAGAGAATATTGGCAAGATGGTTATCATTGACATTGAAACAGGCGACTACGAAGTAGATGAAACTGGGCTAAAAGCCGCACGTAGTCTGATGGCAAAGCATCCGTATGCTCGACTTTTTGGCATTCGTATTGGTTACAATGTGGCTGCCTCGTTGGGTGGTGTAATGGAGCGTGTCCACAAGTGATTTCTGGTATTGTGACCGATCGGCACGCGATAGTCGCGTTGACGTTTCTCCTCCCAAGCGGCTCGACTTTCCCGATCGAGTTTGTCATAGACACGGGCTTCACTGACTACCTATGTTTGCCACCGGAGGCAGTTACCTTGCTGGGGTTGCCGTTCCTGTACGATCTCCCTGTAAACTTAGCAGATAACAGTGAAGTCCTAGTAGCAGTTCACGAAGCAATTATCCTTTGGGATGGGGAAGAACGAGAAGTTCGTATATTCGCTACAGGGCGAAGGCCTCTGATTGGAACTGCTTTGCTGGACGAGCAAGAACTTGTGATTCAGTTCACTGAGGGGGGATTAGTGACGATTGATGAGTTGTAGTTTCCAACGCTCGATCGCAATACGCAATACTTCAAAATTACCAGATTTGTCGTTAGCGAAGCCCTCTTCGAGGGCTTCGCTAACGAGCAGTTTGCGGTAAATAATCAGAGCGATTATTAAAACCCAATGCGGTATAATTTGCCTAACAAAGCTTTACAATTTAGTTCAAAACAAAGTTATGTATGCTGACTGACCAAAACAAAGCAATCGTTCTCCAGTTATACAAAGCTTTTGACGATCGCAAAATGGAACAAGCCTTAGAACTGTTAGCGCCGAATTTTATTGCTCGCATGGCCGGAATGCCAAAGCCATTAAACGGGGAGGAGTTCAAGCAGTTCGGGATGTCGTTTTATCTAGCTTTCAGTCAGGGTGAACACGTTTTTGATGAAGTCCTAGTTGCAGGTGATAAAGTGGTGACCTGCGGAACATTCACAGCAACACACCTCGGAGAATTTCAAGGTTTGCCGCCAACGGGCAAACAAATCAGCTTGGCGGTTATGCACATCGATCGAGTCGAAAATGGCAAAATCGCGGAGCATTGGGGCCAGGGCGATGCACTGGGATTAATGCAACAGTTAGGGATTGTTTTCTTGCCGGGGCCAAAGCTAATACCGCACATTTTGAGAGGTGCTGCGTCTAAACTGTTTAGTCCTGGACGCATCCAGAACGTAATTCTGTCATTCTGAGTGAAACGAAGCATCTCAGATCCTAACAAAAGGGTAGAGATTGCGTCCAGGACTACTGTTTAAGAAATCTGCCTAGATTTGCATACCCACGGAGTTTGATATGATTCGCCCGATCGCGCCCGATGACACGACTGCATTAATCGCCTTAGCTGAGGCCACTGGACTGTTCGGGCCGCACGAAACCGAAGAACTCGCGCGAATGCTGGCAGACCACTTTGGTGGCGAAACCAACAGCCAAGACATCTGGATTACCGACGATGACGGCGGGCTGGTGGGGGTCGCGTATGTTGCGCCGGAACGAATGACTGAGGGGACGTGGAATCTATATCTGATCGCCGTCCACCCCGATCGTCAGCGACAAGGACGCGGTGCAGCACTGCTAGCCCACGTCGAACAGATGTTAGCGCGGCGCGGCGAACGCGTGCTGCTTGTGGAAACATCGGGACTGGAGAGCTTCGAGTACGTTCGATCGTTCTATCGCAAGAGCGGTTACGACGAGGAAGCAAGAATCCGCGAGTTCTACAAGGCGGGCGAGGATAAGATCGTTTTCCGCAAGGCTCTGAACGCTCCGGGGTAGAGCCCTACTCACTCAAAATGTTCTAATCAGATTAACTACCGCAATACTTAGTGCCGAACAATCCCCGAAAGTTGTTATTGACAAATTCTTGAATCATTAAAGGCGTTGCTCTCATGCGAGCTAATGCAAAGACCCCGATCGTTGCACCAAACAGCGCATCAACTCCTTCTACGATTGAAATTGTTTGTGGCAGTTGCCCCTCTAGCTGAGCGCGATCTAAGTGTGCGTAAAAAAAGTTTTTGATAAAAGTAACATCTAGATCGACTGCTTGCTGAAGTTCAGGGGTAAGAATTTCAGCAGACATCAAAATATTAACCAGAAAGCACCCACGCCCCAGGCCCTTTGTGGACGCAATTTCTATAGCATTGTTGAAATAATCAGCGATCGCTTGGACTCCTTGATGGGGAGTCTCAAATGCAACTCGAAATTTTTGCTCGTACCGCTCAAATGCTGCATGGAATAGCACTTCCTTTGAGCCAAAGGCATTGAACAAACTTCCTCGTTTTACCCCCAGCAGTTGTGCCAACTCATCCAAAGATGCAGCACTATACCCATGCTCCCAGAAATAATCGCATAGTTGTTCTATCACTGCATCGGTATCAAACGATCGGGGTCGAGCCATAGCTACTTGTGGTTGGATTTAAACTCTTGAATTTAATTCTTGACGTATTCGACAAAAATATGTATACTTGTCCATATCGACAAAATCAAATACTTCCTGAGTATAGCCCATATGCAAGGGTTTCAGTTCAAGTAATTGTCGATTCAGCAAATATTCAAAAATATTCAGAAGGACACCATGCCAAGGCTTGCACCTAAACCCATCGCCGATCTAGCTGAACATCATGAAATGTTCAGGCAACTTGAGGATTTTTTCGGATTTCTCCCCAATGACTATCTCACAATGGGGCATAAGCCTGCTGTGATGAAAGCGGTGGTTGAGTTAACTGGCGCAGTGCTGCTTTCAGAGGGAAAAACCCCTATGGCACTCAGACTGCTAGTTATGTATGTTGCATCTCGTGCAGCTAATTGTATGTACTGTACAGCGCATTGTGCCGGGTTGTCTCTCAAGTATGGGTTGCCGATGGAGAAGATTCAAAACATTCAGGATTACAAGACTCATCACAGTTTCTCAGATGCCGAACGCGCTGCGCTCACTGTTGCAGACAAAGCTAACAGGCTTCCTAATGCAGTAACAGACGAAGATTTTGAAGAGCTTCGCAAACACTATGGAGATGAGGCGATCACTGAGATTGTCAGCCAAATTGCCATGATGTCTTTTTACAACAAGTGGAATGATACACTGGCGACTACGTTAGAAAAACCACCTTTTGAGATGGCTTCTAGTTCCTTATCTTGGTGGAGTGTTGGCAAACATACAATGAGCTAACAAGCCTGCTGCACCGGAACAAATATAAGCTATCGTTAAGATGCAAGGGTTGTCTGTATCCGGTGAGGGTGAGGGCGATCGCGATCCGCTTCGTTTTCACTCTCTACCTGGAAAGATTAGGCTCCCTAACATTTGGGAAGCTTTCAAAATTGCGCCGTACCCAATCCATTCCCACTTCATTATTGAGTTTAATTTTCTGAGGCGTATCGGGATAAATTTTCCCTAAAATATCCGCATCTTGATCCACGACAACTTTGCCAAAATTGAGATACGTCCCCCCCAACACCTTAAATATAGGATGCTTTGCTTGACCGAACAGCAAAATATAAGTCCGCGTTCGATTCTCGGCTTCTGGTACGAATATATGACACTGTGCAGCTTTGCCGAAAGGCATTTCTCCATGCAAAATTACTAGGGATGGGAAATGATTTTCTAAGTGAGCTTTAATGGTGCTCGGCAGCAGCCACAAATCAGGCTTTCTGAGCTTTTCTGCCAAACTGTAAGGGGCAGTCGGCATATCGTAAAACGCATGGGATTTATGTCCTTCATCGATGAATTGGTGAAATTCCACATCGGTAATTCTAAACAAGTCCCGGTGAGTGCCGTTTTGATGGTTGTAGTCGTGCATATTCAGCAGCATTGTCAGCAAATCTGTCTCGATACTGCGATCGGCGGTATGCCCGATGAAGTAGTAAGTTTCGGCGATTTCCTTGAGTACATTGGGAATGGGAACTTGTGGCTCGTATCCCCCATAAGACCAAATCAAGTCATCTTGAACAATCAAATCTAAGGGTTTCAGTAAGGGCAACGTTTTCTGATTCGATCCGGGTAATACGGTACAGCCGCCCGCATCAAATTTCAGGGCATGGAACGGGCAAACGACACTGCTTGGGCGATCGCCCTCGGTTTCGCACCATCCTTCCGACAGCATTGCTCCCATGTGCGGGCAAGCGTTGGGCAAGGCATGGATGCTTCCGGCAGCATCTTTCCACATTACATAGTCGGTGCCGTACAGGGAAATTTTGCGAGGCTGGTTCGCTGTCAGCATCGATTTGTGTGCCAACAGCCAAGGCGCACCGGGAAGCATAGACTGCATGGTGTTCTCCTTTAGACCTAAAATTGTGAGAGATTTGTCGCTTTTCTAGAATATGACAGAAGATTCGCATTCGTCAAGCAGTTTGCGCCGCCAACCGAAACAGCAGCGGGGTAAAGAAAGAGTCGAAAAAATCTTGGATGCAGCAGCAGCAGTGTTTGACGAAGTGGGTTATTGGGAGGCGACTACTCATCTCATTGCAGCAAAAGCAGGGACAGCCATCGGTTCTCTGTATCAGTTTTTTCCTGATAAAGCTGCGATTTTTAATGCAATGGAACTGCGTCATGCCGATCGAGTTAAGGCGATGTGGGCCCAGGCGATCGGGCCGGAAACGATCGAGTTACCGCTGCGCGAAATGATTCATACCCTTGTGACTGCTGTTGCAGAGTTGTTTGAGGAGCCTGTATCGCGGGTGGTATTCGTGCAGTTTTATATAGGGCGGGAGATTTTCCAGTCGATCGATGAAAGTATGACTCAGGAGGCGATCGACTTTATGGCGAGTCTTTTGCAGCAGAGAAATCCCAGCTTGGGGGAAGCGCAGTGCAGCCTGTTAGCGGAGGTTTGCGTTCACAGCAGTAATGCCGTCATTCTCTCAGCACTTCGCAACCCGGATTTACAGCACCGCCAACAACTGGTACAGCAGATTGAGGATTTGTTGGTGTCGTATTTAGAGCCCTATGTGGGGGAAGGTCGGTTGAGTCGTGTAATGAAAGTAATGAAATGTCCTCATTGTGAATCAAAGCAGTTGTCCAAAAACGGTTATCGCAGGGGGAAGCAGTGCTATCGCTGTAAGGAATGCGGCAAACAGTTTGTCGAGAATTCCGTGCGATCGGTTATTTTGAATCGGACAGCATCGGAGTTGTAGTTTCTCACACTCGATCGCGATACCCAACACTTCAAAATTACCAGTGGTGCGTTAGCGAAGCTTGCAGCTATTGGATCGCCCTTCAATTCGATGCGAGTGCTATAGCAATCCTAAATGATTCAGATAAATTTGTAGGGGTAGTGCCAAGAGTGCCTACCCCTTATCTATCGGGCAACCACGGGGCAAGCGAGCCCCTACAATAATTATGCAAATGATTTAGGATTGCTATATCATGAAGGCGAGATTGAGATCGAAATTAAATTTTAATGTATAACCCAACTGCTTTTCAAGAAGACAATATTGATAAATTGGTGGCTTTCATGCAAGCCAATAGTTTTGCAACATTGGTATCGAGCGTAGACGGTATACCTTGTGCTTCGCATATTCCTCTCGTCATTACAAGAGAAGAAGATGTCGTAAAATTGAGCGGTCATCTCGCGAAGCCAAATCCTCAATGGCAAGCATTTGGATCTGCTGAGTCATTGGCTATCTTCACAGGCCCGCACGCTTACATTTCTCCTGCACAGTACGAAAAACACGAGAGCGTACCAACATGGAACTATATTGCTGTTCATGCCTATGGTGTTCCCAAAATCATCATGCTCAATGACTCACCAAAAGCAATGAACAAGATGATAAATCAGATGATAAATACCTACGATGTTCACTACAAACCACATTGGGACGGTTTATCGAATCAATTCCGCGAAGGGATGATGGATGGTATTGTAGGATTTGAGATGGCTGTAACTCGACTAGAAGGAAAGTATAAACTAAGTCAAAACCGCAGCAAGGTCGATCGGGAAAATGTCTCAAACACACTGCTAGAGAGTTCAGATCCGGCTGCTCGTGCTCTGGGTATCGAGATGAAGCAAACCCTTGATGATATTAATTCCGGTTGCACTTAGACATGATAAGCTGCTCAGCATTTAAATTGTATGTTAAAAAACAATCAAACTCTTGTGGGGTGGGCGTCTAGCCCGCCCTAAATATAGAATTTAAATGCGCGACAGCTTACCGCATTTGAGATGACAGATCGTTCTAGAGTGTTTAATTTGATACTTGATGCTACGGAAGTCGATCGGGCGAACCCTATTTTTGAGAAATCCAGGGACTTGCATGAGTCGATCGGGCACTGCGACAATGAATACCAGCAGTGAGTGAGTTGCGAAAATCAATTAATATGACGAGGCAGACAGACACAAAAGGTATATCATAACCTTAAATCGGATCATTTCTTCCCAGATATGTTCTACTGTTGTAATCCCAAGTGCTCTCATCCTTTCAATCCCGACAAATCTAAATTTTGTCAAAGTTGCGGCCAGCCCGACCTCACGCCTCTCTTCAGAAACCGCTACCGCGTGATTCGACTCTTGGGCGAAGGGGGATTTGGCAGAACTTATGAAGCGGTAGATACCGATCGCATGGACGATCCCTGCGTCATCAAGCAGTTTCTGCCCCAATTTCAAGGAACCTCAGCACTTGAAAAAGCAACAGAACTGTTTCAGCAAGAAGCGAAACGACTTTACGAACTCGGCGAACATCCCCAAATTCCTCGATTAATTGCTTATTTTGAACAAGACAAGCGGCTTTATTTAGTACAAGAGTTGATTGAGGGGCAAAATTTACTGGCTGAATTAACTCAGCAGGGCGTTTTTAGCGAAGAAAAAATTTGGCAGTTGCTGGCAGATATTTTGCCGATTCTGAAATTTGTGCACGATCGCAATGTCATTCACCGAGACATCAAACTAGAGAATATCATCCGCCGCCGCACATCGATTCACTCATCTCCAGCAAACGCGGGAAATTTTCGCAATTCAGCTTTCCGAAGGGGAGGAAGACGCGAGTTAGTTTTGATCGATTTCGGCGTTTCCAAACAAGTGACGGGATCGCTAATGACTAAAGTCGGCACGACGGTAGGAACGCCCGGATATTCGCCGATGGAACAAATGCGCGGCCAAGTTTTCCCCGGAAGCGATTTGTACAGTTTAGGAATAACCTGCATTCGGTTGCTAACAAAATGTTTACCAAAAGTTGACGGTTCAGATGACCTTTACGACCCAATAAACGGCGGCTGGATTTGGAGAGAACGGTTGCCCGCAGGCACAAAAATTAGCAGCGAGTTGGCAAAAATTTTAGATAAGTTAATTCAAGATTATCTCAAAAATAGATATCAATCTGCTGATGAAGTAATCAAAGCTTTAAATCTCTATTCTTTACCTCCCCAACCCCATTTTGTCAAGCAGGGACAGCTTGCTTTAAATTCTTCTCAGACCAAGGGAGACCTACCTCCCCTAAATGCCTATCTGACGGAAGAGGAACAAATTGCTATCAATAGTCCGCCCAATCAAAGCAGGCGAACCAACAGCAATATATCTGTCAACTCTACGAAAATATCTAACACTAATCCGCCCTTTAACCAGGCTTCACAGAGGATTGTTGCTGTTAAAAGCACCTTTGAATTCAAAGTAGTAACAGTAGATAATCGCGGGCAGCAAACTACTCTTAATAGTGGCAAAGCGCGTTTTTTTGAAGAACATCTTGGCAGCGGTACAGTCATGGAAATGGTATCTATTTCTGGCGGTACTTTCCTGATGGGTTCCCCAAAAGATCGGGGGGATGGCGACGAAAAACCGCAGCACCCAGTAACCTTACCATCTTTCTATATTGGCAAATTTCCAGTCACTCAGGCACAGTGGACAGCAGTTGCAGCACTACCGGAAATTAAAATATTTCTCAACTTCGATGCTTCCCGTTTTAAAGGTGCAAATCGACCCGTAGAAAATGTATCTTGGTACGAGGCGGTGGAGTTTTGCGCTAGACTTTCTCGCAAAACTGGTAAGAAGTATCGCTTGCCTAGCGAGGCCCAATGGGAATATGCTTGCCGGGGGGAAACCGTGACGCCGTTTCACTTTGGAGAAACGATTACCAGTGAGTTAGCAAATTACAACGGCAATTCTAATTACGCTGATGCGCCGAAGGGAGTTTATAGGTTTCAAACGACAGATGTTGGCAGTTTTAAACCTAATGCTTTCGGATTGTACGATTTGCACGGAAATGTTTGGGAATGGTGCGCGGATTCTTGGCACAATAATTACAACGGTGCGCCTGCTGATGGCAGCGTTTGGGAGTCGGGCGGCGACTCTTCGCTGAGGTTGTTGCGGGGTGGTTCTTGGAACGATCATCCTCCCAATTGTCGCAGTGCGTGCCGACTTCGATATCAGCCGGATTGCAAGGCTAGTATTGTGGGTTTTCGAGTTGCTATTTCTGTTGTTTGATTAGTAGTCAGTTGTCAGTTGTCAGTTGTCATCAGGAAGAAGGAAGTTTTTTACGGAGTCATATTTTACGCTTAATTAGTAATCAAAATGGGAGGACTCGCATTCCCCACTACAAACACTTTATAAAACAAGTTCGTAGTGAGGAATTTATTCCTCAAAATCCGAGGACTTTAGTCCTTACTACACACAGCAGTTTTTACCAGAAAGAATTGCTTTAAAGCCTCTTCCTTGTAGGGAGCAATTAAAATCAGACGATTCATTACTCCAATCTTCTTCCTTCCTTTTTCAACTGTTAAGTGTCAACTAAGAGGGCGGGCACGGGGCACCACCCCTACAAACTGTCAACTATCAACTGTCAACTGTCAACTGTCAACTGAACTTAACTAGCCTTCTTCTGAGGAGCCACCATACGTTCTACACTCATAGCAGCCACGCTCAATGTCACCACAGCCATGCCGAGAATTGTCACAGGCTGCAACTTCTCATTGATAATTAGGAACCCAAAAAGTCCGGTCAAAGCCGGGCCCAAAGTGCCAATTACTGACGCTAACGCCGCCCCCGCAAACCGGATGGCAAAATTGTTCAAAAGATAGCTGAATAGCGTCAGAACCCCTAAAACAACGCCTCCCACAATCAAACCAGGCCAAACATTTTGGTCGATTTGAGGAGCTAAATTTTCCGACAGTGGCACCCACAAACTCAGGGCAGAAAATACAAAAATCGCGGCGAAATTCACTAAACTAAAAGGAATCGGGTGCAGCTTGCCAGCGGCCATTTGCGTCAGCAATACGTAACCTGCAAACATAATCCCCGCACCCAGTGCCGCCGCGATTCCCACCTCGACATTGCCGCCGCCCGGAGCTGGGGCCGCAAAACTCGGCCACCCAGCTAAAATCAGACCTGCGGTAATTCCGAACATCGCTAAAAAGCCGATCGTGCTGGGGCGAGAGCCAAACAAGATCCAAGAACCAAGTACGGTGACGATCGGGTAAATAAAGAAAATCGTAATCGCAATCCCCGCCGGAATATTGCCGATCGCCAAATAAATCAAAACCTGAGACAAAAACAGAAAAAATGCGCTTCCTAAAACCTTACTCCACAAAGCTCGATCGCCCGACTGGAACAACCGCCTAATATCTTTCCACACAGAAGGATATAGAAAAGTCGCCAAAATCGGCATCAAAGCCATCACCACAATCAGCCGCATCAACAAAATCAACAAAGAATTTCCAAAACCCGGAGTCACAACTCCCGGAAGTTCAAACAAGCCAAAAACCACCCGAGGATTTCTGCTTTTAATCAAAATTCTCAAACAAACATTAAACAGCGACAATACCACCGCCGAAGACAAAGCCAGCACCAAACCAGCCTGCATTTGAGAAGCTGCTTTCGCCGGTGCTGTCGGCGGCACGACTTGCTGCGGCTGGGTTCCAGCTATTGGCTGCAGAACTTGCGGACGGACAGAATTAACAGAATTAGTTGATTCCTCGGGGTAGGAATCTTGAGCATCGAAAGGATTGTCAAGATATGCTTCTTCTTCTTCGAGTTCTTCCCTGATGCGGTTTACGAGATTTTGTAACAGTTCCTCCCCTTGCCGCTCTAGGGTTTGCATATTGTTGAGCCGCAGGGAAAGCTCGCTTTCATAGCTGCTCAAATCTTGTTCCAGCATCTGGAAACTGCGATCGATCCTGTCATCCAGAGCCGCCAGCAACTCCGAGGCTCGCTCGTCGTAGTTACTAGGCGGCATCGGGATCGGGAATTCGCCGCTGGGAATCGGGCTGCTGAGAGAATGTCCCGAGTTAGCGCTGAGTTCGTTGAACCGCTGCACCAACAAATCTTGCAAATTGTGGGCCAAAACTTGAGCCAACTGCTTCAGCCACAATTGCTGCTGCTGAATGTATCGCCCAGACAGAGATTCCATTTGCTGAGACTGCAATTTGCGATATTGCTCCCGGAGGTCTTCAATATCGTCAATCAGGTGATTTTTTTCACTTTGCAGCCGAGTAATGTCCTGATTTAACTGACCTTTGACATTTTGATGCAAAGCGTCCAATTCCTGAATCACTGAGTGCAGGACTTCTTCTGCTGATTGTGCATCCTCTGGATCGTCTTTTGACGAGTATACGTTCCGCTGCGCCATTGGCCTATAACCTCTAATTTAAACTGCACTTGAAAGTGTTCTTAAGTATTTTGGCCCCGTCAGGGTCGCAAGTTCTAGTGAGTTGATCTAAAAGATGCCTGATACCAATTTAATGTGAAGTTGCACATATCTCGATCCCCCTCGCATCCCCCGAATCGTTGCGGGGACTTTGATCGGAATCTTGTCCCCCCCTCCCACCAGGGGGGCGCCAGGGTGATCGGATTCGGGAGC
>JAUBOH010000056.1:0-25073 GCA_036700145.1 Microcoleus occultus BM001215366 | reverse complement strand
TCAACTTCAGAAAAGGGACTTTCAGAGGCAGAAACAGCAATTAGAATCAAGCATTACGGGTTTAATGAACTGCCCGAACCAGCGAAGCGATCGCTATTACTCCGCTTCATCGATCAGTTGACCCATTTCATGGCACTCTTGCTCTGGGTTGCAGGTGGACTGGCTTTTGTGTCCGGTACACCAGAACTCGGCTGGGCAGTCTGGGCTGTGATCTGGATTAATGCCGGTTTCAGTTTTTGGCAGGAATTCCAGGCAGAACAAGCGTTAACAGCACTCAATAAAATGTTGCCCGCCCGCGCTAAAGTCTATCGAGATGGCAAGCTAGGTGAGATTCCCGTCAGGGAGATGGTTCCGGGAGATGTCATGCAATTGGAAGAGGGCGATCGCATTTCTGCTGATGCCAGACTGGTTTCGGCTCAGTCTTGTTATGTCGATGTCTCGGTGCTGACTGGAGAATCGCTGCCGGTTGCCCGATCGCCTGAACCTGTAGCCACTGAAAAGATGCGGGCCTCGGAAGCAAGCAATCTGGTTTTTGCGGGTTCTACGGTTTCGGCAGGGCGTGGATTAGCGGTCGTGTACGCTACGGGAACTAAGACTGAGTTTGGTCAGGTTGCCCACCTCACTACAACTGTGAAGCGAGAACCCAGCACCCTGGAAGTTCAAATCAACAGCGTGGTGCACGTCATCACCACGATCGCCCTTGGGCTGGGTGTTGTGGTGTTTCTGCTGACCAATCTGTTGGTGGGCATGGAACTCAAGGAAAGCTTCATTTTTGCGATCGGGATTATTGTGGCATTTATCCCCGAAGGACTGCTGCCAACGGTGACTCTGGCTCTGGCTATGGGTGTCAAGCGCATGGCAAAGCGGAAGGCTTTGGTGCGTCGCCTCTCAGCCGTCGAGACATTGAGTGCCACAACGGTGATCTGTACAGACAAAACCGGGACGCTGACTAAAAATGAGATGACGGTTTGCCGACTCTGGATTCCGAAAACTGAGATTGAAGTCACGGGAGTCGGATATGACCCGACTGGGGGAGAGGTAAAATTGCCTGCTGGGTGTCCAGAATCGCAGGTAAAGCTGCTGTTGGCGGGTGCGGCGCTCTGCTCCAATGCCCGACTGAACCATCCCGCAGGTTCCAGTCAGTGGCAGGAGATTGGCGATCCCACTGAAGCGGCTCTCCTGGTAGCTGCTCTCAAAAAGGGATTGAAGTTGGAAGAACTACAGAATCAGCTTAAAAGAACTCAGGAAATTCCCTTTGATTCGATCAGACGGATGATGAGTGTGGTGCTGGAAAAAGGTGCGGAGGATTCAGGTTTAGGGTTTGAGTTAGAAGGGCAATCGGACAAGCTCAAGCCGCTAACGGCTCCCTTTCTAATCTTTACAAAAGGCTCACCATTAGACGTGCTGCAACACTGTCAACAAATACTGAAAGATGGCAAGATCGAAGAATTATCAGCAGCCGCACGAGCTGAGGTGACTGCTGTTAACGATCAATTTGCAAGTCGAGGTTATCGAGTTCTAGGAGTTGCCACTAGACAGCAACAGGAGAAACCGTCGCAAGGTGCCAATGAATTAGAACAAAATCTGATTTTCGTGGGGTTGGTGGCGATGATAGACCCGCCTAGAGTCGAAGTTGCGGACGCGATCGCCAAATGCCATCAAGCAGGTATCCAAGTCACGATGGTGACAGGGGATTATGGACTGACTGCAAAAGCGATCGCCCTTCAAATTGGCTTAGTAGACGATCGAGCCAGAATTGTGACGGGCGAAGAAATGGGACATCTTTCGGATGCCCAGTTGTGTCAAATATTGCAGCAAAAATCCGGGTTAATCTTTGCTCGCGTACAGCCGGAACAGAAGTTAAGGCTGGTTCGTGCTTACATCGGCATGGGTCATATCGTAGCGGTGACGGGTGATGGCGTGAATGATGCTCCAGCCTTGAGAGCCGCCAATATCGGCATTGCGATGGGGCTGAACGGCACGGATGTGGCGCGAGAAGCGGCGGATATTGTGCTGATTGATGATAATTTCGCGACTATCATTAGTGCGATCGAGGAAGGACGAGCGGTTTATCAGAATATTCGCAAGTTCATCACTTACATTCTGTCCTCGAACATACCAGAATTGCTGCCTTTTCTGGCGATGGTCTTTTTTAAGATTCCGCCCGCTTTAGTGATTCTACAAATTCTGGCGATCGATCTAGGCACTGATCTGCTTCCCGCCCTAGCCTTGGGCGCTGAAGCACCGGAAGCAGGCATCTTGCTTCAACCACCCCGCAAAAAGTCGAAACCATTACTGGATCAGTCTTTAATGCTGCGTGCCTTTTTGTTTCTAGGATTGCTCGAAGGTGTGGTAGGAATGATCGGTTTTCTGCTGGTTTGGCGATCGAATGGTTACGGGATTACCGAGTTGCAGGGGATGACTTCGCCGATTTTAGCTCGATCGGCGACTGCTACTCAGATGGCAATTTATCATCAAGCCACAACTATGACTCTGGCGGCGATCGTAGCTTGCCAAATTGGAAACGTTTTCGCCTGCCGCAGTGAGCGCACTTCAATTTTTCGCTTGGGCTTTTTTAGTAACCCTTTGATCTGGTTAGGAATTGCAGTTGAGTCGTTACTGATTTTATCTATTATCTATTTCCCACCTTTACAAAAAGTCTTTGCGACTGCACCGCTATCGACCTGGCAATGGTCGATGCTAATCTTCTGTCCACCATTAATATTAATTGCTGATGAAATACGAAAGAAAATTGTTGACAGTTCAGGCAAAAAGATTGAGGTTCTTGTGAAGAAGCCAGTTTGAAAGGTGTGTGCGGTGTCTAACCATCAGGAGACGGCACCGTGTTCAAAGCGTGTCAACTTAAGACTGAAACCCCTTGAGAAATCTCGCTTTTACGCCAAGTCTCGATCCCCCTAAATCCCCCTTAAGAAGGGGGACTTTGAGCAAGTTATTGTCCCCCCCTTATTAAGGGGGGCTAGGGGGGATCTAAGCTTAATAGTCAAACAGCAGTTTGTGGCTGGGTTTGAACTTAAGTTGACACGCTTTGGGCAATGCCGTCTCCTCATAGCTATCATTTCGGTGCAACTTAAATTCGGCATTTAACATCAAGTCCGATCGATCTATTTTTGATATTTCAGAGGAAAAAAATATGGTTGCGACTTTCGATCCCAATACTGCGATCGGCTTATCAGAGCAAAATGCGATCGCCCGACTCAAAGATGACGGCTACAACGAACTCCCCTCAGCGCAATCGCGCAATCTGTTATCGATCGCCTGGAACAGCATTCAAGATCCGATCTTTCTCTTACTCGTCGGCGGTGGTATCGTTTATTGGATTTTAGGCGACTTACAAGAAGCCTTAATTCTGATAGGTTTCGTCTTTTTTATCACCGGAATCAGCCTCTATCAAGAAGGTAAAACCGAGCACGCCCTAGAAGCCCTGCGCGATCTTTCCAGCCCTCGCGCCTTGGTGATTCGCGATGGGGAACGAAAACGGATTGCGGGGCGAGAAGTGGTTCGGGGCGATTTCTTAGTGCTCGCGGAGGGCGATCGCGTGTCTGCGGATGCGATCGTCCTATCTTGCTCAAATCTCTCAACCGACGAGTCGTTATTAACCGGGGAATCGCTACCGGTTCGCAAAGTTAACGCTGTGGGTAACGTGGAGATGGCGCGTCCCGGAGGCGATGAATTGCCGTTTGTGTATTCTGGCACATTGGTGGTTCAGGGACAGGGAATTGCTCAGGTTAAGGCGATCGGCGCTCAAACAGAAATGGGCAAGATTGGCAAAGCTTTGCAGAAAATCAAGCCAGAAACGACGCCTTTGCAACAGGAAATGACGCGATTGGTGAGCCGCTTATTTGGCATTGCTTTATCGCTGTGTGTGGCAATTGTGGTAATTTATGGATTCACGACACGAGATTGGCTGAAAGGAGTTCTCGCCGGCATTACCTTAGCGATGGCAATTTTGCCGAATGAATTTCCGGTTGTCGTGACGATCTTTTTAGCCTTGGGAGCTTGGCGGATTTCTCAGAATCATGTCTTAGCTCGTCGCGCCTCGGCCGTTGAAACCGTAGGTTCCGCAACCGTTTTGTGCGTGGATAAAACGGGGACGTTGACTCAGAATCAGATGGCTGTGCAGCAGTTATTAGCCTACAACCAGGCAGAAAACCCTCAGCCTTACGATTTGGAATTACATTCATCAGAGGCACTCCCAGAAGCAGTTCATCAATTAGTCGAGTTCTGTATTCTGGCGAGCCAAAGAGATCCGTTCGATCCAATGGAAAAAGCTTTTAAGGAATTGGGCGATCGCTATCTGGCCCATACCGAACATTTGCACACCGATTGGAAACTGTTGCGAGAATATCCGCTGTCACCGCATCTATTGGCAATGTCTCACGTTTGGGAGTCAGCAGATGACAAATTGTATGAAGTTGCGGCAAAAGGAGCACCGGAGGCGATCGCGGATCTCTGCCATTTCACGCCCCAACAGCAGCAAATTATGGCAGCGCAAGTTAGTGCAATGGCAAGTCAAGGATTGCGGGTATTAGGCGTTGCCAAAGCATCGCTTGTTGGTGCACCGCCGCCATTTTTGCCACCTCATCCGTCGCTAAATCCTAATCATTTACCCGACAAACAACATGATTTTCCGTTTGAATTTATCGGATTAGTTGGACTGTCCGATCCAGTGCGTCCAACCGTGGCGGCGGCGATTCAAGAATGTCATACTGCTGGGATTCGAGTGGTGATGATTACAGGTGATTATCCAGAAACTGCTCAAACCATTGCTCGTCAAGTGGGACTGATGCAAATGGGAGCCGTTGTCACCGGAGCAGAATTGGATGGCATGAGCGACGCTGAATTAGAGCAGCGGATTCAAAGTACAAATATTTTTGCACGAGCCGTTCCCGAACATAAGTTGCGGTTAGTTAATGCTTTGAAATCCAAGGGCGAAGTCGTTGCCATGACGGGGGATGGCGTGAATGATGCTCCGGCTCTCAAAGCTGCTCAAATCGGGATTGCGATGGGTGAGCGAGGCACGGATGTGGCTCGTGAATCTGCGGCGTTAGTGTTATTAGATGATGATTTTTCGTCGCTCGTCCAAGCAGTCAAACTGGGGCGCAGAATTTTTGACAATCTCCGCAAAGCCATGTCATATCTGATTGCGATTCATATCCCGATCGCCGGAATGTCTTTGATTCCAGTATTGTTTAAGTTACCGTTAGTATTGCTTCCGGTTCATGTGGCATTTTTACATTTAATTATCGATCCAGCTTGCTCGATCGTCTTAGAAGCCGAACCCGCAGAAGCAACGGTGATGCAGCGCCCTCCCCGCAACCCTAAAGAACCTTTATTTGGCAAGAAAACGCTCTCATTGGCTGTGTTGCAAGGGAGCGGAATTTTGGCGATCGTGCTGGCGATTTTTGCGATCGCCCTATATCGCAGACAAGGCGAATTTGAAGCCCGGGCGTTAACGTTTACGACGTTGATTTTGGCAAATTTAGGACTAATTTTGAGCGAAGGTTCGACTTCGCGCCTGGGCTTGAAAATACTGAAATCCCCAAATCCTGCCCTGTGGTGGGTGCTTGGTGGGGGACTGTTGTTCCTTGGGCTGGTGCTGTATGTCCCGTTTTTGCGTCATTTGTTTAGCTTTTCTCTGCTACGTGCGATCGATCTTGCGATCTGTTTGGGCGGTGGATTGATTAGCTTGCTTTGGTTTGAAATGTTGAAGCAAACTAGAAAAATCAGGCCATAGAGACTGGAAAACATCAGTTCTAGCAGCAAAGGTTGCTTGTCTAAAATTTAAAGATCAGGTATCAAATAATCAATCCACAGCCCGCATTTTGGAGAAATCAGGAGACGGCAGTGCCGTTTCACGGCAGCGCCAGATTAATTGTAGGGAAACGGCACTGCCGTGTCCTCTACATCATTCCGACTGCGCCGGAATAATGTCAACCGTTCTGATGCGCCAAAATACCTCGCCATAGTCATAAATTAGCGATATATTTATTTTACAAAAACCTCAGATTTCCTTCACAATTCAAAGCTAATATTAAAAAATAATAACTCAGCAGCATCAAATCATTAAAGAGTTATTTTAGTCTTTCACCAGTAGATGAGGTCACTTACTACAAAGACTTTTGTGGCCCAATGGCAATTTAATAACACTACCGACAAGTCCCATAAACTCAACATACTAGAGGAATCACCATGAGTAAGACAATTGACAACTTCACCAAACAACTCCACGACAATTTAGAAGCGATTGAAAACCAAGCAAAGTCGCTGAAGAAAAGCGTTAAATCTGCGACTAAAAATACTGAAGCTGAGCTGCAATCGAAACTCGATAAAATGAAGACAAATCTAGAAGCTAAGAAACAAGAATTTGATGACTATCGCGCCAAGCTCCAAACTCAATTCGAGGAAAAAGAATCTGAGGTAAAGTCGAACGTCGAGGAATGGAAAGCCGATCGCGAAGTCAAGAAACTCGAACATCGGGCGGACAAAGCTGAGGACTATGCAAATACAGCGATTTTATTCGCAATGGCGACGATGGAAGAAGCGGAAGAAGCTACTTTGAAAGCGATTTGCACCAGATTAGATGCAACAACTGCTGCGGGAACTACGCACAAGTAAGGAGGAGACGGCACTGCAGTTTCCCTACGCTGATTAATTGTAGGAGGACACGGCATTGCCGTTTCCCTACGCCGATTAATTGTAGGAGGACACGGCATTGCCATGTCCTGACTATCGCTTTTCAAATGCGCCAAATTTGACCTAATTCAGGATAGATGCTTGTGAGCGGAATAATTGCCATTATTCCGCTGTTTTTGTTTAGCATAAAATCCCCTTAAAATATTCAAAAGATAGAGATTGTATTGGGCAGCTTTTGTAAATATTCATTCAAAAGGTAGAGATTGTATTAGGCAATTTTTGTTAAAGTTCAGTTGACGGCGAAAGAAACTAAAGCTGAGATTCAATCGAAACTCGACGAGGTAAAATCGAACGTCACAAGATAAAAAACAAATCAAAAATCAAAATTTCTGTCCCTTGATACGGACAAATAACAAAGGAAACAAACTCATGTCATACACACATACGATTGTTGGTCATTTTCCCTCCCATTCAGAAGCAGAAAGGGTTGTATTGGAGCTGCAAAAAAAAGGCTTCGATATGCAAAAGCTCTCGATAATTGGCAAGGACTACCACACCACTGAACACGTGCGCGGATTTCTCACCTGGAAAGATACAGCCAAAGCTGGAGCCGCAGGTGGTGGTTATTGGGGTAGCTTCGTCGGAGGTTTATTTGGCATTTTAGCAGGGGCTGGAGTGCTGTTTATTCCCGGAATGGCTCCGATCGTCGTTGCTGGCCCCATTGCGGGGGTGTTGGCGGGTTGGTTGGAAGGAACGCTGGTTGGTGGCGCTGGTGCTGCTGCTTTAGGAGGACTGGCTGGTGCCTTGGGAGGATTAGGAATCCCGAAGCACGAGGTAGTGAAGTACGACACTCAAATTCAAGCAGGCGAGTTCATTATCCTGGTGACAGGTAGCAACGAGGATGTCAGTCAGGCGAAGCAGATGCTAGACAGAATCAGTCAGGAAATGAGTATGCCGATCGCAGTCTAAGACTTTTTTAACAATGCAGGAGTATTCAACTCCAAAAAGTCCATCAGGTTAACGAGTTGAGTTAAGGCGATCCTCTTCGAGGGCTGCGCTAACGCACTTGCCGCCAATTAGCGATCAGTGCTCTACGTGCGATCGTGAACCGTCCTACAACTATCGAAACTCATGATTATCGTCCACCACTTGAATAATTCTCGTTCCCAGCGCATCTTGTGGTTGCTAGAGGAACTGGGACTGGAGTATGACATCAAGTATTACGAGCGTGACCCCGAAACCCTACTAGCGCCAGCATCCCTGCGTCAAGTACATCCACTAGGTAAATCGCCAGTGATCACGGACGGGGCGCTAACTTTGGCGGAGTCTGGAGCCATCATTGAGTATTTGGTTGAGAAATATGGTACTGGAAGGTTTGCCCCTCCATCCGATACACCCGATCGGTTGCGATACACTTACTGGCTGCATTATGCCGAAGGTTCAGCTATGCCGCCGCTGCTATTGAAGTTGGTGTTCGATCGCATAGAAGAGCAATCCATGCCGTTTTTTCTCAAACCGATCGCGCGATCGATCGCCAGTCGTACCAAAACTTCGTTCATCGAACCTCAAATCAAGCAGCATCTTGATTACCTGGAAGCAGAGCTTGGAAAAAGCTTGTGGTTTGTGGGAAATGAATTCACCGCAGCCGATATTCAGCTCAGCTTTCCGATCGAGATAGCAGTTGCGCGAGGAGGTTTAGATACCAGCCGACCAAAGTTGATGGACTTCCTCGATCGCATCCACACCCGTCCAGCTTATCAACGAGCATCAGAACGAGGTGGCGCGTACAAAGTTGCGAGTTAAATTGACAGAGTGGGCATCGCCAACCCTACAGTCATCTTCCGTTTAATTCCACTTTTGTACTTAGTAACTATTTCATGGCTCGGCTTCTTTTTACTAGCTTTTCACAAACAATCATCATGGTGAATAAAATGGAAATGACCAACAAGATTGACATCAACAAATCAGTGCCTCGCGAGCGGTGGGGTGAATTTTTCGATCAGTTTACCGATGGCAATCGCGGACGGCGTATCTCGATCGAAATCATCGATTCAGAAGCCGGTGATGCAGAATTGATTAAGAACGCACCTCTTCATGCCATTATTTACGATCGCCCTGGAAAAGGAGATGATTTGGTAATTGAAGTGGGTAAAGATCAGGTGAGTTACGCTCACACGGTCGATTCACCAACCGAAGTTTTAACGGGACAAAACTCAAACGGTGTAATGGTAGCGCTGCGGATTAGTGATACTGCTGGGACACAAACATTGATCCAGTTACAAGCTAATTGAGCGGTAAATTAAGCGGTCAAAACTCCATAACCAGCAGGATTCAAGATGTCTGAAATTCAAAATAAAGTGGTCATCAATCACGATAAAATTATGACAGATATAATGAGCCGCGAAATTCAGTTAGTCTCCCGCCCCAACGGAATGCCAACCGCAGCTAATTTTACGATCGCCCAAACCCAAATCAAGCCGCTTCAAGACGGACAGGTACTCGTTCGCAATCGCTATATTTCGGTAGATCCGTATATGCGCGGTCGCATGAACGAAGGGAAATCCTATGTGCCGCCCTTCGAGTTGAGCAAAGCATTGGAAGGCGGCGCAGTCGGCGAAGTCATCGAATCGCGCGCCGCCCAATTCAAGGCGGGCGATGTTGTCACTTCCAACTTTGGCTGGCGGGAATACTTCACCGCAGCGCCAAAAGCATTGCACCCTGTCAGCAGCAAAATTCAACCGCTATCGGTTTATCTCGGTGCCCTCGGGATGACGGGAATGACGGCTTGGGCTGGATTGAATTTGGTAGAGGTTAAAGCGGGCGACACCATCTTTATTTCCGGTGCTGCGGGCGCGGTGGGAAGTGTGGCGGGACAATTGGCGAAACTGCGCGGGTGTCAGGTTATCGGCTCAGCAGGTTCAGCCGAAAAAGTCAAGTTCCTGCTGGAAGAATGCGGATTCGATCGAGCTTTCAATTACAAAACCGGCCCTGTTCTCGAACAATTGAACCAGGCTGCACCAGACGGAATTGATGTTTATTTCGACAATGTTGGCGGCGAAACCCTGGAAGCGGCGCTGTCGGCCTTGCGCGTCCACGGCCGGATAATCGCTTGTGGCGCCATCTCTGGTTACAACAAGCCGCAGCCGGGCCCGAACAATCTATTTAATACGATCGGCAAACGGTTGACCATGAAAGGACTGCTCGTTAGCGATTGGCTCGATCGTCAGGGCGAATTTGAACGGGAAGCGGGCGGTTATTTCCAAGCTGGAAAATTGAAGAACCAGGAAACAGTGGTAGTAGGAATTGACCAAGCGGTGAGCGCGTTCATCGGCCTGTTTGAAGGCAAAAATCTTGGCAAAATGGTGGTGAAGTTGGACTAGGTGGCGACTAGCCGTTGGGGCGGGTTCGCCCGACGCCTTAAAGCTTGCAGATAGGTTAAGTAAACCCGCCCACCTCTCCCCCACGAAAAATCCCCTTATTGACATTGATGCAAGATCGAGCGTTTAAACGCTCGATCTTGCCGTCTGAGTCTGAAACTGATGAGCAAGTTATCAACTCTGGATGCCTTGTGCGATCGTTAAAATAGCGATCGTGTAGGGCATTGTTGCGATCGCATTTCCATTCTTTGTCACAGTTACTCAATTTTCGTATTTGGCTGGATATTCATCTTGCAAGCGGGCTATAAGCCCGAATAAGCCGCAATTTTCCCTCATCTAACAGACACTGTTGACAAACTCCTGAAACCTCGAATTTTGGCATGAATCCACAGTCCACATTTTGGAGCTTCTCCAGAGTTCAGGTGCAACATCAGCCACACTCAACCGCTATTTTTAAGCCGTCTGTCGTGCGAAACAACGTTTTTCGGGAGTTATAAATTAGGGATATCTCTATTTCACGATATCCTCACATTTTATTCACATTCTCAACCTAATATTGAGCGTAACAACTCCTCATCATGAAATCATCAAAGAGTTTTTTTACTTTTTTTTATGACAGTAGATGAGGTCATTTACCATAACAAATTATAGAACTAGCTGGCAATTCAATCAGACGATCTACAAGTCCTACAACCTCAATATAAGTAAGCAGACTGACGCACTAAAACTGCTATTCTTTAGCCTCAATATAACGTTCAAAGTTATACTGCGAGGGCAGAAGATAAGTTATTAGCAATAGCATTTATGATGTTTTAAAAATATATTTAAGCGGCGTACAAACTCTACATTTTGTAACTATCTATTCACAAATATAGATACTTTGTTCAACGATTCGATTTAAGTTGTGTTTACGAGGAAAGAAACCAAATCTGAAATTAAATCGAAACTCGACGAGGTGAAAAATAAGCCTCTAATTCGATCGAAAAAATCGGAATTTGACTGCTGGACTCGTCTTACAGAGTTTAGAAAAAAAGACAACGACCTTAACAACAAAGGAAAAAATCATGAAAACACATACTGTAGCCGCTGGAGATACATTTTCTAGTATTGCAGCCTTCCACTATGGTAATGGCAGTGATGCGAACGCGCAAAAAATTGCAGGCGCTAATCCTGGTGTTAGCGCTGGAAGCTTACAAGTGGGTCAAACACTTCAAATTCCTGCTTAACAGGTTTGAAAAGCTTGTCAACATAGCTGCTTCTAATAGCAGCTATTAAGTATCCAGGAGGTGAGCAAAAAAAACTCACCTTCTGCCAGCAAAAAAATCCCATACAAAAGTTCCTTGTTGACAAACATTTAGGTTTGATATTTTTCGGACTTTTCTCAAAAATACCGACTAATTTAGGAGAAATAAAATGGCTGAAATAATTGTCTTTGCCGATTCCAATTTTCGAGGAAATTCAAATAGCTTTACCCAAGATTTAGCTAATGTCGGAACTTTTTGGAACGACAAAATTACATCAGCTAAAGTAATCTCTGGTACATGGCAAGTTTTTGGGGATACTAACTTCACCGGGAGTAATGTGAAACTTCCACCGGGAGAGTATCCTAATCTTGCAATCAGCCCTGGTGTTATCAATAACGATAGCATTTCGTCACTCAAAATTGTAGGATAACGAGCCAGAAGGCATCACGCTCATTGACCCCATTGCCAGTAGTGGCAGTGGGGGATTTTGATTTATGATTTAAGGAGAATACTCATGTCTTACTTTACGAAAATCAGTCGATCGTCTTTAATAGCTTTTGCTGCTTGTGGTGCAATTCTAGCTGTAATTCCCAGGGAACCTGCTTTGGCAAGACCCACATCTCCTAGCAGTTATCAAAGTTCTTGTGAGAATATTAAGATTACCGGAGCGACTTTATCAGCAAGATGTCGTCTAGCTAATGGCTCAACCAAGTCAACATCAATTTTGATTCGGGGAATAGAGAATCAAAATGGAAACTTGGTGTATTCTCGCAATCCAAGAGCCACTAGCAGTTATCAAGCTTCTTGTAAGAATATTGATCATACCGGAGCGACTTTATTAGCAAGATGTCGTCTAGTTAATGGCTCAACCAAGTCAACATCAATTTTGATTCGGGGAATAGACAATCAAAATGGAAACTTGGCATATTCTCGCTAGCCATTAACGTCTGATTAATCCACGACAGACAGCAGAGAAGGAGAATTCCATGACGAACTATGACTACATTATTATCGGTGCTGGTTCGGCAGGCTGCGTAGTTGCAAACCGTTTGACAGAAAACAGTAAAACAACAGTGTTATTACTCGAAGCGGGCAACCCCGATACGAAACCAGAGATTCAAAGCCCGTCATCCGCCTTGAGCTTACTAGGTTCTGAGGTGGATTGGGGATATTTTTCTGAACCAGAACCGTACCTAAATAATCGCAAAATCTATTGTGCCCGTGGCAAAGTTTTGGGTGGCAGCAGTGCGATTAATTTCATGATTTATGTTCGAGGCAATCATCGGGATTACGATCGCTGGCAAGAATTAGGTAATCCCGGTTGGAGTTATCAAGATATATTGCCCTATTTCAAGAAATCCGAGAACCAGCAACGCGGTGCTTCTGAATATCATGGGGTTAAGGGGGAGTTGAGCGTCACCGCTCTCATGGACACTGCGGTAATGTCTCAACGCTTTGTCGAGACAGCGGTGGTAATGGGCTATGGCTATAATCCTGACTTCAACGGCAGTCAACAAGAAGGGGCAGGCTTTTATCAATTTACGATTAAAGATGGGAAGCGGCACAGTGCTGCGGCGGCCTTCCTCCTACCCATTCTCCAGCGTCCGAATTTGACAACCACAACAGGCGCGTTGGTGACGCGGTTGTTATTTGAGGGCATCCGTACCGTTGGGGTGGAATATCTTCACGAGGGCACGCTGCACCAGGTCAGCGTCAACCAGGAAGTGATTGTCAGCGCTGGTGCGTTCGATTCGCCCAAACTGCTGATGCTGTCTGGCATTGGGGATGCAGCACACCTACAAGCCTTGGGCATTCCTGTCGTCGCCGATCGACCAGGGGTCGGTCAAAATCTCCGAGACCACGTTCTTGTTCCCATTACCTACCAATCAACTCAAGCTGTCCACCCTGCCAGCAGTAGTAGTGGGATTGGTGAAGCTGGATTGTTCTTGCATAGCGAACATAACTTGGATGTTGCGCCAGATTTACAGTGTTTCGCAGGCCCCATTCTGTGGGCACCACCTGGCTCTAACCGCTCTGGTCCGGGATTCTTTGGGGTCGCCTCTTTGACCCATGCTCAAAGCATTGGGAGTGTCAGCTTGCGATCGTCCGATCCCAAAGATACACCGATGATTCGGCTGAACTATCTGCAAAGTGAAACCGATGTAAAAACGCTAGTCGCAGGGCTTAAACTACTCCGACAAATCTTTGAGACAAGTGCCTTTGATGAGTTTCAAGGGGAGGAACTGGCTCCTGGTAGCGATATGCAGAGCGATGAAGCGCTCTCCGCTTACATCCGAGACGCTTGCGATACGATGTACCATCCGGTCGGCACTTGCAAAATGGGCACTGATTCAATGGCGGTGGTAGACCCCGAACTGCGGGTACATGAGGTTGAGGGGTTGAGGGTCGTGGATGCCTCAATTATGCCAACTTTGACTACGGGAAATACTAACGCGCCGACAATTGCGATCGCTGAAAAAGCCGCCGATTTAATTAAAGCTGCACATTCCCCACTGATCGCTCATCAATCTTCGCAAAATCTTGTCTCTGCGTGTGGAAGTCATCAGAAAGGAAAATATGCAAAGGAAACTCTTCAAAACGTCTGATGGTGCTGAATTGAGCTACATCAGTGCAGGTCAAGGAAAACCGCTCGTGATGCTTCACGGTTGGTCGCAGTCGGCGGAACAATTCAAATATCAAATTCCCGCTTTTGCCGAACATTATCAGGTGATCGCTATTGATTTGCGGGGGCATGGTGAGTCGGAGAAAGTCTCTTTTGGGTATCGTATCTCTCGCTTATCCAAAGACATCCAGGAATTGATCGGCGCTCTGCAACTCGAAAAGCCGCATCTGCTCGGTCACTCGATGGGGTGTGCCATCATTTGGAGCTATCTCGACCTATTTGGATTAGATGAAATTGAGCGGTTGGTATTGGTTGATCAATCTCCACTAGGAATATTGCGATCGCATTGGAACGTTCAAGAAATAGCTGAATCCGGGGCAATTTTTACTGCTGAACAACTCAATGCAGTAATACATACCCTGGAGAACGGCAACGCCGAGGAATCGACTCGAAACATTCTGACTTCAATGGTTACATCAGCGATGTCAAAGGAACAGTTTGAGTGGATTGTCGAGTGCAACTTTCGCTGTCTGCGCGCGATCGCTGCAACTCTGCTATACAACCATCTTCATACGGACTGGCGCGATCGAATTGTCAGAATTCGTCAGCCAACTCTGATTATTGGTGGCAGAAAAAGTATGGTTCCGTGGACATCGCAAGCCTGGATCAATCAAAGCATTCCTGACTCTGAGCTAGAAATCTTTGAGGAGGCTGAAGGTGGAGGACATTTCATGTTCATCGAGAATCCAGAAAAGTTCAACCGACGAGTTTTGCAGTTTCTATCGCGATCGCTTGAAACGAACCAGGAAAGGTATACAGCAAAGCTAGACACCCTACTCTTGGAGCAAACACGAGACAAAGTTCGACACTAAAAAAGTTTTTACAACACAACTAATTCATCTCAGGAGGATGATTCATGGAAACTATTTTGAAGAACATCGCCGTTCCATCTGGCGGAGGCAAAGCGCTCCAAGTGCTGCCAGGAGAATGGACGATCGTGAACGCTTCTACAATCCTTGATTGAAATATGTCTAACACAACAGGAAACATGAGCGCGCCAGCCCAACATGAAACGCCAACAGTGCTGCAACGAATGTCTGATGCCATCAACGCACACGACGTTGACGCGCTCGTGAGCTGCTTCGCTAATGATTACAAGGGTGAACAACCGCTGCATCCTGAGAGTGCCTTCACCGGACTAGCCCAAGTCCGGGAGAACTGGACTGGCTTGTTTGCCCAGGTTCCAGATTTACGTGCAACTTTGGTCGCTTCCACGATCGACGATGACTTCGCCTGGGCTGAGCTGTCAAGAAGTGGTATGAAGCCGATTGCTATCCAGGTGAACCTGTATTTGTCGCTGCACCGGAAGCCACTAACGAAGATACGGGCGCAGTCTTATCGGTGGTTTTTGACTCACAGCGTGACACATCGTTCTTATTAGTTCTAGACGGACGATATTTTGGGGAAATTGCTCGCGTCAGGCTGCCGCAACACATAATACCATTCGGTTTTCACGGTCAGTTTTTTCAAGAGCAATAACTTGATGTTAATGCTTTGAGCGATATCATTCAATAGACTTCTTGCATGAATCATTTTTTGGAATGAGTTTCTAATAGTTTGAACTTTCTCATTTACCATTCACGCAAGAGGTCTAATAATTTGCACACTACGTTAGTTATTCAATCTACAACCTGAAGAGGAAAAACAATGACAACTACATTTGTTCAGAACCAGGCTTTTTTCAAAGATCTCGCAGCACCGCTCACAGGAGAGCTTCTGCTCCCTGAGAACGCTGCCTATGAACAGGTGCGCCCACTCTGGAATGCGAAGGTGAAGACCCAACCTGCGGCGATCGTGCGTTGTTTGACTGTGCAAGATGTCATTCATACGGTTCGCTGGACACGTGTACATGGGCTGCCCCTTTCTGTTCGAGGTGGAGGACACGATTTTGCCGGACGAGCGTTGTCTGAGAATGGTGTCACGATCGACTTGTCCCAGATGAGAGCCGTCACTATCGATCCAGACGCGCGCACCGCTCATGTTCAAGGTGGAGCAACGGCTAGCGACCTAATGGAGGCAGCACAGAAATATGGATTGGCAACAGCCACAGGAAACTGCTCCACCGTTGGAATGGCTGGACTTACCCTGGGGGGAGGATATGGTCCGCTGATCGGTGCTTATGGACTGGCTGCCGATAACCTGCTGTCGGCACAAGTGGTGACTGCCGACGGGCAGCTTGTGACTGCTAACGCCGAGGAACATCCAGACCTGCTTTGGGGACTGCGTGGCGGCGGCGGTAACTTTGGAATCGTCGTTTCCCTGGAGTATCGCCTGCATCCGCTCACGACGGTGTTATCGGGTATGCTGCTGTATCCTCTCGATCGAGCCAGAGCAGTGTTACGACGTTTTAACGAGTTCATCGCCACGGCACCCGATGAATTGACGATCGCGTCTGGGTTCATCCAAACGCCAGAGGGCTTGACGGTTCTCTGTCTCTTACCCACCTATTGTGGTCTGCTCGAAGCAGGTGAGCAGGTGCTCGCACCACTGCGTACATTTGGCAATCTGCTGGTCGATCAGGTGCAAGCCGTCACCTATAACGACCTGATTCATCAGTGGGATGTGAATGCACCGAAGGGTCGCCACTGGTACGTCCAAACACAGTCACTCAAGGGTTTTCAGACTGAGGCGATCGAGGCGCTGATCGAACAAGGACTGCCATTTTCTTCCCCCTTTTCGTTCATCACGGCTCATCACTTTCATGGAGCCGCGAGTCGTGTGGGCGTGTCCGAGACTGCTTTTGCGCTGCGGCAGGATCATCTCATGTTTGAGCTAGTTGCAGGCTGGGAACCCCAGTCTCCAGACGAGCAGCCGCATATCGAATGGGCGCAGAACATCTCACAGGCCCTTGCACCCTATGCCTTCAAAGGGGGATATGTCAATCTCCTGGATGAGCAGGAGCAGGAGCGCGTTCCTCTCGCCTTCGGTCCGAACTACGATCACTTGCTCGACCTCAAGCGGACATACGATCCGGATGATGTATTTAGTTCGGCGATCGGACATCTCGCAGCATAGCGATCGTTGCCACCCGCCTGAGCAGAGCAGGACGGAGTTCGTTGGTGTTAACTCTCAACAACAAATCTAGAACACGATCGACTCGGCGACTGCCCGCAACGTCAGGCGTTCGATCGACTCCTCATAAAAACTGGAGCACAGCAAAAATGATTCAAAAGATGCTGATGCGCCGCGCAGCCCTTTTCGCTCTCTCGCTGCTCTTCACCACCCATTTCGCTTTCGCCTGTTCACAGTCCCCAACAACGATACCTATGATTACTTATCCTCAAACCAAGCGGGGCGATGTCGTCGAGAAGCCTTTCGGACAGACGGTTTTCGACCCCGATCGCTGGTTGGAAAATGACGTTCGCAGCGATCGGGAAGTCGCCTCCTGGGTCGAATCGCAGAATAAAGTCACCAATGCTTATCTCGATAAGTTGCCTGGTCGAGATATCTTCAAGGCTCGGCTGAAACAGTTGTACAACTATGAACGATTTACCATCCCGGTCAAAAAGGGCGGACGGTATTTCTACTTCCGTAACTCCGGTGTTCAGAACCAGCGGGTTTTCTATGTCCGCGATAGCGTGGATGGCGTAGGGCGAGTGCTAATCGATCCCAATAGCTGGGCAGAGGACGGGACGATCGCGCTTGTCGAATGGTCGGCTTCCGACGATGGCACACGTCTGGCTTATGCAGTGCAGGATGGCGGCACAGACTGGCGTACCATTCGGGTGCTGGACGTAAACACGGGCAAGGATCTTGAGGATGAGGTCAAGTGGGCGAGGTTCACTAGCATCAAGTGGACTAAGGACGGGTATGGTTTTTTCTACGCTCGTTCCTCTGAACCGAAGCAGGACGCAGCATCCCAGGCAAGCGTGGAGAATCATGCCGTCTATTTTCACGCGATTGGTACGCCCCAGACACAGGATCGGCTGGTTTACGCAACTCCCGACCAGCCGACCATGCTGCACGGATTCAACATCACCAAAGACGGGCGTTACGTCGCGATCGTTTCCTCGCCCGGTTCACTGGGCGAGGATCTGACCGTAGTGGATCTCCAGAGCGCCGACGGTCAACCCCGCAAGCTGGTCGCTAATTTTGATAATTCATGGGCGATCGTCGGCAATGTGGGGACAAAGCTCTTCTTCCAGACCAACAAAGACGCGCCCCGCCTCAAGGTGGTGACGATGGACATAGCCGCAGCCGATCCGGTGGTTAAAGATGTGGTGCCGGAACAGGACGCGGTTCTGAGCGGCGCGTCGCTGGTCGGCGGACGATTGCTGCTCTCCTATCTGGTTGACGTGAAGACCGAGGTTCGACGCTACACCCTCGAAGGCAAGGCTGACGGCATGGTGAAACTGCCTGGTATTGGCACCGCTGGTGGCTTTGAAGGCGGTCAGGACGACAAGGAAAGCTTCTACGGCTTCACCAGCTACAACGTCCCAGGTACCATCTATCGATACGATGTCGCCAGCAACACGGCGCGCGTCTGGAGCGAGGCAAAGGTGGCGATCGACCTAGACCAGATTGTGGTCGAACAGCGTTTCTACAAGTCGAAGGATGGCACCCGTGTGCCGATGTTTATCGTCCGGCGCAAGGATTTGACTGGCTCAGCACCGACTCTGCTCCATGCGTATGGAGGCTTTGCCCTCAGTGAGCCTCCCGCTTTCTCACCCGATCGGCTGGCGTGGATCGAACAGGGCGGGGTGTTTGCGATCGCCCATATTCGTGGGGGCAACGAATATGGTAAGGCATGGCACGACGCGGGTCGTCGTCAGAACAAGCAGAACGTCTTCGACGACTTCATCGCGGCGGGCGAGTATCTGAAGGCGCAGGGCATCACGTCACAAGATGGACTGGCGATTGATGGCGCATCGAATGGCGGCATCCTGATCGGTGCGGTGGTCAATCAGCGACCGGATCTGTTCGCCGCCGCGCTGCCCCAAGTCGGTGTTATGGATATGCTCCGCTTCGATAAGTTCACGGGCGGAAAATTGTGGGTAGACGAATTTGGGTCTGTGGCACAGGAAGCAGATTTCCGTAACCTCTTCAAATATTCGCCTTATCACAACATTCAATCTGGCAAGGCATATCCCGCGATCCTCGCCACCACTGCCGACTCGGACGATCGCGTAGTGCCTGGTCACAGCTTCAAATATGTCGCCGCGCTCCAAGCAGCGGATATCGGTTCCAAGCCGCACCTCGTCCGCATCGAGACACGCGCGGGACATGGAGCAGGCAAGCCCGTTGACAAGTTCATTGAGGAAACGGCGGATATGTGGGCTTTTGCCGCTCACTGGACGGGGATGAAGGTGAAGTAAGCGAAACGATCGCAGACGATTTATAACCACGGATGCGGCGGTTCTCAACCTTGAGCATCACTGCATCCATCACCAAATATCGGAGCTAAAAATATGTCACGCAAAACGGTCGCCACAAAAGTTCAGTCTCCACAACTACCACTTACTCCCAATGCCAAACACCCGCTTCGGCGATTTCTTCGCAAACCCTTTCAGATCGTTCGCGCCAATTTTCGCGCCTACCTCATCATCAACGCCATTGTGTATGGCTTAGTCATCGCCGGGTTTGTAGCGGCGATGGTCTTCCCCAACCTAGGCGCAACTCAGGTGGTCACCCAGGAAGACAACGGAACGGCGGATCTTGCCCGATCGCTAATCTATAACCCTTGGCTGTTCTCGCTGACCATCCTGGGAGTCAACGTCACGACCGGCGCGCTGTCAATCGTACTCCCTTCGCTGATTGTTCCCTTCGCTGGCATCGCTATATTTGCGTATAAGGCGTTCACTTTAGGTTTAGTCATGGCTCCGACTACCGAGATTATTGCGGTGGGACTGATCCCGCACTCGCTGACGGCACTCATCGAATTCCAGGCATACGCTCTGCTTATGTTCGGCGCATACATCCTCGGTCGGTCTTGGGTTCGCCCCGCAACGATCGGTGCTCGGAACCATCGTCAGGGTTACGTGCGTGGGCTGCAACAGCTCGGTTGGCTGAGCCTGTCCACGCTCCCACTTTTCATCGTCGGCGCGATCTGGGAGGCGTTCTCGCTCCGCTACCTGATTCATCCGCTGACCCAATGGTTGTTGTAGCGCTTTCTACCCCGCGAGGGCGACTATGAAAAGAGGAAACGGCGGATATGTGGGCATTTGCCGCTCACTGGACGGGGATGAAGGTGAAGTAAGCGAAACAATCGCGTCAAACAAATCAACATACGTCAGACAAGTCAAATCACGATCGTCTCTTGAAGTGATGGTCAACTCTACAATTTTAAGGTGGTGGATAAAATGATTAATTGCCAAGATTTTGCGCCTCGGAACTAAACAAGGACCCTTCGGCGGACCAGCCGAGTATGAATCCTTCTCTGAGGTTGTTAGTGCTGTGAATCAGTGGATCGAAGATGGAACGATACAGGCGATCAATGTTGAAACCGTTGTTTTACCAGATAGTTCCGAAAGCACAAGTGATGGTGTCTACGGAGTAGGTACAAGTGATGGTGTCTACGCGGTGACGGTCAGTAGTGGCATTACAATCAATTGCTTTCAATGTGTGCGTGTATGGTACAGAGAATAAGCGCGTTTCCTGGTTTTCGTCAAACTACTCGCCTCAGCATAACAACTCACACCACTCTGTTTCTGTCAATGCGTAAGTCCTAAGTAAATAAAGTAAAGAGGATCATGTTCAAATGGAAAAATCAGAAGTTGCTCCCCGTTTCTCGATCGCTACATCGATCGGCAATTCTCAGGATCAGACGGAAAAATTAGAAGTTACCCCACAAGAGACGATGCTCAATCTAATCAGTGGTTTTTGGGTTGTTCGATCGATCTATCTCGCTGCGGAGTTAGGCATTGCCGATTGGTTTGACGATCGGCCCAAAACGATCGCTCAACTTGCAGCCGCAACGAACACGGAGCCGCGCTCTCTGTATCGACTTCTGCGTGCTTTGGCAAGTGTTGGCATCTTTACCGAAGTCTCAGATCAATGCTTCGCGCTGACCCCTTTGGCTGCAACGTTGCAAAGCAATAGCCCTAGCTCCATGCGGTCTGTCGCGATGGCACAGATGGGCTACGTCTCTTCTCTAGGCTGGAGCCACGGGCTACATAGTTTAAAGACAGGCGAAAAAACTTTCGATGCCGTAACAGGCATGGCGGTTTGGGATTACCTCGCTCAACACCCTGAAGAGGCTCAGACATTCGCGCAGTCGAGGAATAGTATCGGAGCAGAGAGCGCACTAGCGGTTGCTGCCAGCTATGACTTTTCTGGAATGAATACAATCGTCGATCTGGGGGGAGGGCGCGGCAGCTTACTTTCTACAATTGTGCGATCGCATCCCCATCTCAACGGCATTCTCTTCGACTTACCCGACATCATTGCCATTGCCGATGTAGACGAAACAATTCAACCCGTTGCCGGAAACTTCTTTGAGTCTGTGCCAACTGGAGGCGATGCTTACCTGATGCGATGGATTCTTCACGATTGGGATGATGAAAAGTCCTCGCTCATTCTGAAGAATTGTCATCAAGCCATGCCGAATCGCGCCAAACTACTGCTAATTGAAAGCATCATTCCACCCGGCAACGAACCCTCTCCCGCAAAGTTCGGCGACGTGATTATGCTATTGCTGACGGGCGGACGGGAACGATCTGAAGAAGAGTATCGATCGTTGTTGCAATCCAATGGTTTTGAACTAACGCGACTAATTTCAACACCCTCAATGCTCAGCATCATTGAAGCAGTGAAACTCTAAAGCATCCATGTTTTTTTAGGAATAGAAAGATTAAATCACCGCTTAACTCAGGGAACTTGAGTGTTCTAAATAAGCTAAACGTTGAAGAATGTGAACAACTGAGTCACCTTAAGGTCGCGATCGCTCATCTGACCACTAACTCAACAAACCACACATGAGGATATCAAAACAATGATTTTATAGCAACCGCATAATTCCTATAAATTAAGCTTTGCGAACCGCGATCGTATACGAAGGTCGCTGTTTTGCTTCGCGTTGCGTTTTCACAAGTCGAAAGTCGCGATCGATGTACAAATGCTCAAGTTGCGGTATGGACTGAAAGATTTTTTCATACTTTTTCGCGGTGCTTCGATCGAGCTTTTGAAAATCTGGCGTAGTGTTTGCTTCGCCTTTTGCCAGTTGTTTTTGCACAGCAGATTCAAACCAGGCTTGCGCTTTTTCGATCGACAGTGGCGAAAAATTCAGTCGAAAACCTTGCTGAATGCCAATGTTTTGAATGAACCACCGATCGGATCGCACCTCAAATTTTTGCAAGATCATGAAGTCGTAAGCCACCAGTTTTTCTATAAATCGCTTTAACAAAGGCAGTTGTCCCGGTGCATATCGCGCCATGTTTGCGTAGTAGCCATTGGCTTGAAAGATTTGATACGACTGCTCATGAATCCGTCCGGGAAATATGTCTTGAAATGGAATTGTAGACCACACAGGCGACCAAACACCGACCACCAAATCAATCTGATCGATCGCATTTGGAAACGGATTGCGGCGGCTAAGTTCATCAAACCAGGGCATTAGCTCAGTTTTGGCAAACGCGACTTTTTTACCGAGTGCCTCGCCGTCTCGATCGCGCACTCGATCGATCAATTCTTGCTTCAGTTCGTCTGTGCTTTTGTGTGTGAGTTCGTCTGCTGTGACCATTTTTCTCCCTGTAGCCGGAGCGATTTCCCTCCGGCTATGATAAACAATAGTTAAAGAAACTCAATCATCAATTGGACTGTGACAACCGAGCAGCTACCCCGCATCTCGAAATCATACTGGAACTGGCAGGAACACCGAATTTGCTACATCGTGCAGGGCAGCGGTATTCTCCTAATCTTAATTCATAGACTTGGCGTTTCGATCGGTCACTGGCGACAAAATGTTCCTGTTTTGGACTCAGGTGGCTATCGCGTGTTTGCGATCGCGATCGCTCGGCTTTGGCGGGTCAGATCAGCCTGCGATCGACTACTCGATTGAAGTTTGGGAAGCGTTGCTGGCTGATTTTTATGCTGAATTGGTATAAGAACCTGCCACGTTTGTTGGCAATTCGATCGGCGCACTGCTAAGTCTAATGATACTGGCAAAGCAAGTTATCGGAAGGGTTGTGCTTTCAATACTATTTTTGTCTTATATTAAATAGGCGAGCAACCTTGTATGAATAAAAGTAATGCAACGATTTAATCTAACTATACTCAGACAGTTCTGGGCGATCGCCAAATCTTACTGGTCAAGCGACGAAAAATGGCGGGCGCGCGGCTTATTGCTATTAGTCATCCTGTTATCCTTTGGCTACACAGGACTGAGCGTGCTGCTCAACAACAAGCGAGGCGAGCTAATTTCGGCATTGTCTGCTCACGATGAAGCTAGATTTTGGCAAACGATTCTAATTTTTGCCGGAACATTAGTTATTTATGCACCACTTTATGCAGGCTATGATTATTTGCGCGATCGCCTGGGCTTGGAGTGGCGGCGATGGTTGACTAACCATTTTATCGATCGCTATTTCCAGAATCGGGCATTTTACAATCTAAATCATGCCGATGCGGATATCGATAACCCCGATCAGCGGATTGCTGAAGATGTCAAAAGCTTTACCCAAGAATCGTTAAAGCTACTGCTGGCGGTAGTTGATTCTTTGTTAGCCGTAGCGGCCTTTAGTGGCGTGCTCTGGGGCATTTCTAAGCCGTTAATCTTGTTTTTGGTGCTCTACGCCCTGGTGGGAACCTTGGCGACGGTTGGGGTATTCGGGAAGCCTTTAATGCGACTCAATTTTGGTCAGCTTAAAAAAGAGGCTGATTTTCGGTTTAGTTTAGTGCGGGTGCGAGAAAATGCGGAGGCGATCGCCTTTTATCAAGGAGAAGACTGTGAGTCAGCTCAAATTAAAGGTAGATTTGTCGAAGCTTTTGATAACTTCAAGCGCTTGATTTTTTGGGAGTTGAATCTCAATATCCTGACTAACGCCTATGAATTTATTCCGTTCATTTTGCCAGCAATTGTAGTCGCCCCCGGCATTTTTGCGGGTGATTTAGAGGTTGGGAAAGTTACCGAGGCGCAAGGGGCTTTTATTCGAGTCTTTTTCTCGCTTAATCTAATTGTGGCACGCTTTCAATCCCTTGCTACTTTTGGCGCTGGTGTCGAGCGTTTATACACTTTTTTAGAGTGTTTGGAAACTCATCACTTAACTTCTCATGAGTCTGACGGCGTTGAGGAAACAAGTATCAAAACTGAAATTGCCGATCGACTGGCGATCGAAAACATGACCCTCCAAACACCGAACCGTCAACGGACTTTGGTTGAGGATTTATCTGTGAAACTGTCTACTGGCGAGGGTTTGCTGGTGAGAGGGCCTAGCGGTTGCGGGAAGAGTTCTTTGCTAAGGGCGATCGTTGGACTGTGGGATGCAGGGACTGGTACAATTTTGCGGCCTACCCTAAATGAAATGTTGTTTTTGTCGCAGCGGCCTTACATGATTTTAGGGACTTTACGCGATCAAATGCTGTATCCAAACATGAATGCTGAAGTCGAAGATTCGCAATTGAGGCAAATTTTGATTCAGGTAAATTTACCCGACTTAGAGCAAACGCATGGAGGATTTAACACTGAACAAAACTGGGCAGAGCTTCTATCTTTAGGAGAACAACAACGCCTAATTTTCGCACGTCTGCTGCTCAATAAACCTAGCTATGCCATTTTAGATGAGGCTACTAGCGCCCTCGATCCTCACAATGAAAAACATTTATATCAACAGTTACAAGCCTCTGGTATGACATTTTTGAGCATTGGACATCGAGAAAGTTTGAGTAATTATCACCAGACTATTTTGGATTTAACCGCCGATCGCACCTGGTCTTTAAAAGCTTCTGAACCTCTACCTATTTTGATTTCTAATAATCTTGTTGATGAAGGCAGAAAGATAGAAATGGAGGAGACGGCAGTGCCGTTTCCCTACCCCGATAAATTGTAGGGAAACGGCATTGCCCATTGGTGTCAACTTAACGTTAAACCCAGTCACAGACTGCTGTTTGACGATTAAGGCCAGATCCCCCCTAGCCCCCCTTAAGAAGGGGGGGACAAGAGTCTTCTCAAAGTCCCCCTTC
>JAUBOH010000055.1:0-25222 GCA_036700145.1 Microcoleus occultus BM001215366 | reverse complement strand
GATCGACTTGTTAGTCAGTTAGTCGCCGACTGCAAAAGATTGCTGAAAGAAGATTTTAGCGAAGCCAAAGTCAAACAATCTTTCATCATCGTGAAAGAGGCTAAAGCTAGAGGATTGCTCGGCCCTGACCGCCGCCGCGACTGCCTGCTGGCAGAGACAGTAAACATTGCCAACGACTTGCTCAGAATTCACAAGTTTGGTCGAGAAGAGCTAACCGCCGAACTCAAAAAACCTGACACGCTGTACGCCTACATAGCACTTGTCGCAACCAATTGCATCGCTGCCGCCTGACGAGCGCCGCACGGACTCAGCGGCCGAAACTCTCCTTAATCAGGGGGAGTCGCGGGATGAGTCGCAAGATGAGTGGCGCTTTAAAAGTGAAATTAGCTTAATTGCTATCATCCCTTCGTAAGCGCCAGCCCGCATCAAACCGGACAAAATAAATGAGCCTTAATCAGTGAAGTAAGCATTAATTTGCTTTTGGGAGATTCGTAGGCTCCTTTGTCCTTTTAACCCTTTGTCTCCCTAAACCAGATGAAATATTTAATCGTAGGCATTGACGTTAGTCGGTCGTCAATTGCCGCGTGTTTTATGCTGGAAAAACCCAGCAATCCCCGTGATGACTACTTCGACGCCGATATCGAAGTGTTTCACTCGAACCTTGAAAATTTGAATAAATTAAGAATAAAAATTGAAAGCTTCAAAGCCGATAGAATCGTGGCTATTTGCGAGCCGACCGGGATGAACTACGCCCAGCTTTGGATGAACAAGCTCAATGACTGGGGTGTCGAAGTACGAATGATTTCTAACAGCAAGCTGCCTAACTACAGGGCAGAGCTGATGGGAAAGGAAGGCAAGAGCGGCGCAAAGACTGACGACATTGACGCTTTTGCGATCGCCTGCTGGTACTTCGACAAATCAGAAACCAGCTACTTAAAGATTCGAGACCCCCTGGTTATGCGGATTAAACGCGCTTGTCTGCGGCTCGAACATTTAAACCGATTGCAAAGTCCCATTATTAACAGAATGAGGCAAGAGCTAACTTGGCAATGCCCGGAAATTGCTCAAGTGCGATCGGCAAAGCTGCAAGAAGAGCTGGCACCGCTAATGTGGGGGTGGCTGGCCGGACGGCGAAAGTCAAAAAAGTACGATCGCATTTTGGAGGCAACGAGCGGCTCTGGCATTGAGCCTGAAACTCGGTGGGCCGCAAATCAATACTGCGAAATTGAGGAGGAAGTTTTTAAGATTAAGAGGCAGTTAGTTTTGCTCATAGACAACCCGCAGTTTGATGAATATCAGCGGATTTTTACAAATTTTGGTTTTGGCTACCAGCTTCGAGGCTACTTGCTGGGTGCCATCTATCCGATCAAGGATTTTTTGAAAGACGGTCGGCCCGAAGTCAAACTCCGCAAAAACCGCCAAACAGGGAAAGAATCAAAACTTAAACTCTCCGAACGCCGTTTTATGCGAGCGGTCGGCATGGGCGTAATTCGGGACGACAGTGGCCAGAAAAAAAAGGGGAAACAATCGGGTAGCGCGCTGTGTCGCAAAGCTCTGTGGCAATGGTGTTTTACACGCCTAGAGGTAGCTAGAAACAATCCGCCGCTGAAATTTGTTTACGGTCAGGGCAAGGAGGCAGAGCAGATGTCACCATCTGAAAATCTCAAACGGAGAAAAAAAGGTGGGACGCCTGTCAAGCTAGCCCGTCAACGGGTGATAGCTCGGTGCGTTCGCGAGCTATTCAAGAATTTGTGTAGCATCGTTAAAGTCTAGAATCCAATCAAAAGACCCACAGGAGTAATCTACCTGCGGGTCTTTAAATTAGTAGAAAGAACGTTACAGTGAATTGCTTTCGGCGGCTTCAATATTATTGACCTTCCCGAGTTAGCATCGCGGTTGCAAATTCCGTGCGTTGCTGTCATGCGCCGCCAGCCAGATTTAGCTGCTGTTGAAAAAGCTCTCGGTCATTTACCAGACTTGGAATACCGCTTAGAATTGTTGCGCCGCGCCGGGAAAATTCACGCTTTTGAACCTTTTTTTTTTCAAGTCTGCGGCGAACAATCAGAAGTAATTGCAGCGGTGCTCCAGCGTTTGACTGACACTGGTAAAGTTCCTGAAGCTTTGCGTTTAGCTCATTTGATTGGTGCGGCTGTCATGACAGGAGTTAGTGGCAGTTCTGCTTGAATTCTTGTTAAG
The DNA here is from genome assembly GCA_036700145.1 of Microcoleus occultus BM001215366. GTDB lineage: Bacteria > Cyanobacteriota > Cyanobacteriia > Cyanobacteriales > Microcoleaceae > Microcoleus. Next base: position 23,026 of record JAUBOH010000055.1, on the reverse strand, counting down.
AACAGGCTTTCCGGCCTGTTCCACAAAGAGTGAATTTTTTTGTGGATGGGCCGAAGAGCCCGCCCATGAAAGGTTTATTGTAAATGATGTTTTTCGATGAGTTTCTACCTACCCACTTACTTACACAATTTCGCCGTCAATTTCACCGAATTCAATTTTTGTTCCCAAGACCAAAGTTAAGGTATTTTCAGGTTCAACCATTTTCATATCGCCTTGAATGTCTGTGGCCCACCAAGCCCGATCGCCCAAATTGGTCAATCCTAACGAAAGCTCGTCTTTTGAATGAGAATTGACCGCAGCGACAACACCGTTAGAGGCGATCGCAGTTAAACTCGCTATGTCAGAGACCAATAGCTGAGTTCCCGCACTCAGAGGAATAACTCGACTGCCTAATTTCAGGGAAAATTGGCTACTGGTAAAAGAATTTACTGCGGGCTTAGCTGACATAAAGGTAGGCGGAACTTTAGCCTCACTTTGGGCGGGCAAGTCAGAGTTTCCTACTGTAATTGTACAGTTGCCGATTCTCTTTTGGTCGCCCGATCGCAAATAACTCACCGCCCCACTATCAAAATTTTTGCAGACAATTTGACCAGCCTCTAACTGAAAGCGCATAGCCAGCGGCGAAACATTCGGAATGCAGATAATAGACAAGTTTTCATCGCTGCCAAAAGTCACCGGTTCGGCACCAATAGTCAGAGTGCGATTGACTCCAGTATCGTAACTAATTACCAGCCAAGCTTTGTTAAACAAAGTTTCAGCCACAACCAGCATAATTCCAATCCAAAAGCCGATCGCAGCACAGCCAGCCAAACGGCCCGCCGTACCGGATAAAGTATAGGCAAACAGAATAAATAAACAGCCACCCAACACGCCTCCAACACCGCCGCCGAGTGCGCCGCGAAGCATTCCTAAATTAGGAATCCGTTTGGAAAGTCCAAGTCCTAACAAACTGCCAGCTATTCCCCAGCAAATTACCCGCAGTAACTCGTTTTCGCCGTCGCCAATCCCGCTAAAAATACCTTCGGCGATCGCCCCAGAAACAGCCCCCGCGATTAAACCAAACAATCCGCCATTTTTCAAAGCCTGTTTAATTTGAGGCTTGCCTTTGATATAGTAATAATAGCCGAACATAATAGCCGCAGCAATCGAGCCGCCTACCAATCCAAACCAGCGAGCCGTAGATAATACACTATCAGAAACAGATTGTGAATTATTGAGTTGGTGCATGAAAGGTTCGGTGAGGAGATTGCCGGCGAAACCGCCGACAGCACCGCTAATCCCAAACTGCAAAGCTTTTTTAAGGGCTGATAGATTTCTTTTCACGGCGCACCTGGTTAAAAGTGAGAGTCAAATTGAGCTACAAGAAGGAAAGTCACGATTTCCGATCCGACGATCGCACATCAGGAGGGCCTGTCTCGGGCCTGTCTCCCCATCTCCGGGTTGTCTCCGTATCAGGGAAAAGTTTTTCAGCCTCGCGCCGTCACCCGCCCGAAATGCCTCAATGCTCGATCGCCTGCAACCATTGCTGATCAATAACTTTAGCGATTTTTTGAACTGTAAAACTTTCACTGAAAACACCAAACCAGGGGCCCCAAAATGAAAAGGAATGTTACAAACTATTACAGTAACACTCAGAATGTGAACATAATGCCTCAGAATACTTGCCAGAGGTAGTTGTGTCAGAGAAGCAATATCCTTACTAACTGCCCGACAGTCTCTCGATCGCCACTAAGTGGCCTGCTGCAATCTCGATCGAAGATTAAAGATCGCATCAGTCATTTGTGGTATTCTAAGCGACAGGCTTAGTGCGAGCACCGACCAAGCGCACCGGCGTGAAAAACCAGCGTCGTCAAACGCCCAAGGTAGCCGATCGCCAACAACTTAAACAGTTGCTGGGTTAGGTTCCCCAAATCGTTGAAGCTCTGCCTGAGCATGAGAGGTACGAGACGGGTGCGCCCGCCGTCGCTCAGCAAAGCGCGGAGCAGTTCCTATAGCAAAATATCCAGCGGGTACACACAAGATGAGTATCGTCACCAAATCGATCGTCAACGCAGACGCTGAAGCTCGTTATCTGAGCCCAGGCGAATTAGACCGGATCAAAAGCTTCGTCACCTCTGGTGAACGCCGCGTCCGCATCGCCCAAATTTTGAGCGAATCCCGCGAACGTATCGTCAAGCAAGCCGGCGACCAACTTTTCCAAAAACGCCCTGACGTAGTTTCCCCCGGCGGCAACGCTTACGGCGAAGAAATGACCGCAACTTGCTTGCGCGACATGGACTACTACCTGCGTTTGATCACCTACGGAATCGTAGCTGGCGACATTACCCCGATCGAAGAAATCGGTATTGTCGGCGTCCGCGAAATGTACAAATCCTTGGGAACCCCGATTGAAGCCGTAGCCGAAGGCATTCGCGCTATGAAAAATGCAGCTTCTTCGCTGCTTTCTGGAGAAGATGCTTCCGAAGCTTCCTCTTACTTCGACTACGTTATCGGTGCGATGCAGTAAAGATTTTAGATTTTAGATTTTTGATTGCTGCTTTTCGGGAGTTGCCGGCACGAAGCCCAAAGCTTTTGCAGATAACAAACCACAGATAAATCGAAAATCCCAAATCTCAAATCGCAGCTACAAAATTGGACTGAACTCAGCCACTTTCTAGGAAACAAGACCATCATGCAAGACGCAATTACCGCCGTTATCAATTCCTCTGACGTTCAAGGTAAGTACCTCGACATCAGCGCTCTAGACAAACTCAAGAACTACTTCGCTTCTGGCGAACTGCGCGTCCGCGCCGCTACAGCCATCAGCGCCAATGCAGCCACAATCGTCAAAGAAGCAGTTGCTAAGTCTCTGTTGTACTCTGACGTAACTCGTCCCGGCGGCAATATGTACACCACTCGCCGTTATGCAGCTTGCATTCGCGACTTGGACTACTACCTGCGCTATGCCACCTACGCCATGCTAGCTGGCGACCCTTCCATCCTCGACGAGCGCGTGCTCAACGGTTTGAAAGAAACCTACAACTCCTTGGGCGTGCCGATCGGTTCTACCGTACAAGCAATCCAAGCAATGAAAGAAGTCACCGCCGGTTTGGTCGGTTCTGACGCTGGTAAAGAAATGGGCGTCTATTTCGACTACATCTGCTCTGGCTTGAGCTAACACGAAGGAAGAAGGAAGAAGGAAGAAGGAAGAAGGAAGGAAGAAAGAAAAATATTATTTCCTACCTCTTGGAACTTTGGACTTGTTACCTTTGCCTTTGAAAGAGGTCAGGGAAGTTGAGAGTGATTGCTAGACCGTCAAAGGCTTGTCGAGAAAGCCCGACGAGTTTTAACGAGCTAGTTTTGACTCCTAACTCCCTGACTTCAATCTTTAAAAAATCCATCTAAAAATCTGTAAACCTACTCAGGAGTTAGTTTCCCATGAGAATGTTTAAGGTGACTGCTTGCGTCCCCAGCCAAACTCGCATCCGCACTCAGCGCGAATTGCAAAATACCTATTTTACTAAGCTGGTTCCCTACGACAACTGGTTCCGGGAACAGCAAAGAATTATGAAAATGGGCGGCAGAATTATTAAAGTGCAACTGGCTACCGGTAAGCCGGGAGCTAATACGGGCCTACTTTAAAATCCGAGGATGGATTGGTAGAGGGGCAAGAGGTCGCGATCGACCTCTTTTTTGTTTGCGATCGTTTTAGGTGAGATTCAGCAAGATTTCAATAAGCCGAAAGTATCACTGCGACGATCGCGAACAAAACAGCAATAATTTGTGTTAATGTAATAGCCTCTTTCAAGAATAAAGCCGACAATACTATAGTAATCAGCGGGTAAATCGACGTGACACTGACTACATTCGCAACTTCACCTTTGCCAAGAGCTATAAAAAATAACAATGATGCCACAGTCGCACAAACGCCAACTAACATGGCAAACAAAATTCCTCTCACATCTCCCTGAAAACTCAAACTCTTAGTTTGGGAAAGAATCAATAAAGTCATTAAACTAGCACCAATTGCTTCATAAACAAAAGCAGTTTGGTAATCAATATATTTAGTCGCTAAATTGCCGAAAAATCCCCAGAAACCATATAATAGCGAACAGATTAATGAGTAAATTAACCAATCTGGTACTTTAATCATATTTGTTAAAATTTATTGAAATCATTCTAAAACCCTATGGCTACTGACATTCGACGCTTGATTCCATTTTTTGACCCCAGCGCGTCTGAATGGGCCGCTGAAGCCCGCTGGCTGCGCTGGCTGACTTTTTTGTGGCTGTTTGTCGGGCTGACAGCTTTGTTCTCGGCTTCCTATCCGATCGCCAATTCCGAATTTGGAGACGGGCTTTATTATTTTAAACGTCAGCTAATCGCAGTGGCGATCGGGCTGGCCGGCTTTAACTTGATGGTATACTCCCCCCTGCGCTACCTGCTGAAAACAGCTCAGTTAGGCATTTTGTTGCTGCTGGGAGTGCTGTGGCTGACCTTAGTTCCGGGAGTGGGAACCACCATCAACGGGGCGACTCGCTGGATATCTTTGGGCCCTGTCCCGATTATTCAACCTTCGGAGTTGATTAAACCGTTTTTCGTGCTCCAAAGCGCCCGTATTTTCGGCAACTGGCCCCGCTTGACGAATAAAGTGCGGTTGACTTGGTTGGGAATTTTCGGTGCGATGCTGTTGGGAATTTTGTTGCAGCCAAATTTGAGTACCACGGCTTTGTGCGGGATGACTTTGTGGCTGGTGGCTTTGGCTGCTGGCTTGCCTTACTTGCAGTTGGGCGCAACGGCTGTAGGCGGAATGCTGTTGGCGGTTTTAAGTATTAGTTTTCGGGAATATCAGCGCCGCCGGATTATGTCTTTTCTGAATCCTTGGGCCGATCCGATGCAGGATGGCTATCAGTTGATTCAAAGTCTGCTGGCTGTGGGTTCGGGCGGCATCTGGGGCGTTGGTTTGGGGATGTCGCAGCAAAAGTTATTTTATTTGCCGATTCAGTACAGCGATTTTATTTTTGCTGTGTTTGCTGAGGAGTTTGGTTTGGTGGGGGGTTTCTCGCTGTTGCTGATGTTGGCGGCTTATTCTACTGTGGCTTTGAGGGTGGCGATGAAGGCCCGGAATCTTGAGAGTCAGTTGGTGGCGATCGGGGCGATGGTGGTGATGGTGGGACAGTCGCTGCTGAATATTGGGGTGGCGACTGGGGTTTTGCCGACTACGGGTTTGCCGCTGCCGTTTTTTAGTTACGGGGGTTCTTCGATGGTGGCGAGTTTTTTGTTGTCGGGGCTGCTGATTCGGGTGGCTAGGGAGAGCTCCTCGGCTGAGGTGGTTTCTCTTGATGGGCGCAGGGCGACGCCTGGAAATCCGAAGTCGCGATCGCGCAACACTGATTCACAAGTCGAGTAATTTGTCAATAGTTAATTGATGTCAAATCCGGTAGCATTGTAACTGGTTAACTGGTTCCCAGGAAGAGCCTGGGAACTGATGTGACTCTTGCTCTGCCTCGCCAGAGAAGGGCAAATTGGAGGCTCTTCCTCGCCTATCTGCGTTACCAGGCTCTTCCTGGGAACAAGTAATAACCAATAACAAACAACTTAACTATCGGCTATTTCTGTCTTCCGTCACCTTTATTGGGCGGTTCTTCTTGTTTTTCCGGCTGAGGTTTAGCCGTGATTTCGGTTAATTCTTTTTTGTCTGGTGAGGATGATTCTTGATTGCGATTAATCATGGAGTTATTTCCTGAATAATAGATGCACCTTTTAATTAGATCATTTCCCGTTGCCAAGGGATTGCTGTAGATAGCGGGAAGAAGAGTAATACAAACTATTCTCATCCAATCGGATTTGATACCTAATATTGGAAAAATTTAATGTAGATGCGAAATGTAGATGCAAATTAGTGCTATTTCTAAACTGCTTGAGGGTTGCAGCCAAACAAATCAGATGAGTTAGCAAAAGATTCTTTGTTGAGAATCAAATGCCGATCGCCATCTCGACTAACTAACCCTTGCTGCTGCAATTTTCCCAGCATTCGAGTGACTGTCACCCGAGTCGTGCAAATAGCGTTAGCAATATCTTGATGTGTTAAGCGGATAGTCAAGCGAGTCCCTTCAACTACCGGCTGACCGAAGTCTTGTTTCAACAATAATAATAGCTGATACAAACGGTCTTCTACTCGTCGCTGTCCGGCGATCGCCAAAATCGCTTCCATTTGCCGCAGCCTCCGTGCCATTTGAGGCAACAACTCGTGAGCCAATTGAGGAGAAGCTTCGATTTCCACCATAGAATACCACATCAAATAAATATCTGATGTCGCCGTGGCTCGGTAAGTCTGCAAGTTTGTCAACCACAAACCAAAGCACATCGAAGGCCCAACCCAACCCAAAAGTCCTTCTTCTCCGGTTGGATAAAGCGTACTCAGTTGTGCTAAACCTTGACAGACTCGCCAAATGCCTTGCGACATCAAAGGAATGGTTTCGCCCTTGGCATAAAAATGCAAGTTTCGAGTTGCTCCTGTGTTATGCTGGACTTCCGCTAAAAGTGCTTTGGATGTTGGTGGCATATCCGTTATTTCCAGCTAAAAAACACTGGTCTGAGACCTACGGCTCTCACTCTAGCCGACCAAGGTAAAGGTTTGGTAATCGTCAGGTTAGCGGCAAGATAAGCTTTTGCGATCGGTCATCAGTCATTAGTTGTTAGTCATCAGTCATCAGTCATCAGTCATTAGTTGTTAGTTTAGTTCCGGGTCGCACGGGTGGCAATCACCTGGTTTTTTTAGCCAAAATACATAGGTTTAAAACCCTGTTTGGAGAGTTAAAAAACCCGGTTTATTTGTGGGCGATTGCGCTCGCGAACTAGACTTTTTAGTCATTAGACCTCTCGATAAAATCAAGTCTTGAACAGGCATGATGCCTGTTCCACAATTATTGGATAGGTCTATTAGTTGTGAGTTGTTATAACATGACTGAAGGTACGCTGGCTAGACAAAAAAATGCACTCGTTATTCGGGGTTTTTCAAATAAATATTTATGTTCAAGAATCCCTCGGAATATTTGTGCATAAATAGTCGGTTAATCAAGGTTTAATCGAAAAAATAGGGGAGTAGTGAAGTTCGATCGCGCGATCGGACAAGTCTGCTGCTAACTGCTGCACCAAAGAGAAGGAACTTCTAAAATAGAAATCGAAGTAAATATCTAAAGACAAGAGCAAGGTTTTTCATGGCCGATCAATTAATTCGCGCAACAGCCGCAGATGGCGGAATTCGGGCTGTAGGCGTCATTACCACCCGCCTCACCGAAGAAGCAAGAGGGCGGCACAAGCTCTCCTACGTGGCCACAGCCGCCCTCGGCCGCACAATGTCAGCGGGGCTGTTACTCGCCTCCAGCATGAAGCGGCCTGAATCGAGAGTCAACATTCGGATCAAAGGAGATGGGCCACTGGGCGGACTTATGGTTGATGCGGGACTCGATGGAACGGTTCGGGGTTATGTGGATAATCCAGGGGTGGAACTACCGCCGAATGCGATCGGGAAACTCGATGTCGGCGGAGCAATAGGTAACGGTTATTTGTACGTGGTGCGGGACGTGGGATACGGCTTCCCTTACTCAAGTACGGTAGAATTGGTTTCCGGCGAAATTGGCGACGATCTGACTCACTATTTGGCAACCTCGGAGCAGACGCCTTCGGCTCTGGTTTTAGGGGTGTTTGTGGGGGCCCGCGGGGTGCAAGCGTCTGGTGGAGTGCTGTTGCAGGTTCTCCCGAAGGCTGCTGCGGACGAAAAATTGGTGCAAACTCTAGAATCTAGGGTAGCTGCACTGTCGGGTTTTACGCCGCTGCTGCGATCGGGCAAAACGCTGCACGAGATTCTCGAAGAGTTACTGGGAGATATGGGGCTTTCGATTTTCCCGGAAACTCAGATGGTGCGTTTTCACTGCGGCTGTTCGTTCGATCGAGTTTTGGGAGCTTTAAAAATGTTGGGCGAAGCGGAACTCCAAGACATGATCGAAAAAGATGGCGGGGCTGAGGCTACGTGCCATTTCTGCAACGAGGTTTACAAAGCTAACAGCGACCAACTTGCGGAACTGATCGGCGAAATGCGATCGAACTCGGGTTCTTGAGACGATAATGTGTAATTGGTAATAGGAGTGCGAGTTAGGAATGAAGGCCTTGACCAATTGCCAATTACCCATTATCAATTACCTAATCGCAAAATTTTGATTTTTGGGATGCCGGCGATCTGCTCTTGGAGTCTTGGGGCTGCGGGAGCCGATCGAAGTGATGGATAAATTCTAGAGAGCAGTCGATATCGCGATCGCTGTTTTGAAATAATTAAGACTCTGAGGCTAAACCTTGGTAATTCCCGTAAATTTACGGAATTATCTACCTCTGATGCAGAACAACCCCCTCAAGCCTATTTTTGGTTTGCGAGCGAGGGGACTATCCGCGTCACCCGCAGTGTGGGATAGGTCGAATTACGCCAAGGTCGTCAGGCATTTTTGTTCTTACTTTGCTAGATAAAACTCAGAAATCAGTTAAAAAAAAGGACTAGCAATCTGTTTTTAGGAGGGATGGATATGCCTACAAATTTTGAGCGCGATTCCAGATTTTTCAGGCAATTACTGGAAAATCAGCCTCCTATTATCTACTGGTTGTTGTTTGTGGTAAGCACGATTTGACATCCTCCCAAGCCGTCGATGCGTCGGGATTCCAAGAATCACTTCTTAGATATTTCTGCTTCAATGCAACTGCCTCTACCCACAAGGAGTTTTATGGTCTTATGTTCGCTCCACAGACTAACCCCGCTAGTCCAGCGGTTTTTATGTGTCGAAAACCCAAAAGGAATTCTGATCTACTGTTTTGATTCTAGGGATGTTCACCATTGCCCCGTCATCTTTTCCCGGTCTACCGATTTTTCTGCCCCGTTGCGATTGTTGGCAAACTTTGGTGTTAGGGTTTATGTCTCCATCGTCGCGGGTGGGTCGTTGACCACTAAAATTGTACCAAATATAAAGCCGTCCTACAAGGACGGGGTTTCCACCCACATTTTCCGATGAGTCAAGATCGCAAAACACCAGGCCGTTGGTCTGCATCAGAATCCTTGGAGTCAACAAAGGATACTTCATCGCTGGTGCGGGTACCAGCAAGGAAAAACCGGGCTGAGCGACTTAAAGAGCTCCGAGAGCTGGTTACTTCCGGAAAACTGCCGGGAGGGCATCGGGGACTACCGCCGAAAGAGTCTGGAGAAAACTCGCAGCCGGGAGAACACAATCCTTTGTGGCGGATCTGGTCGAAGAAGTGGCAGTTTTGGCTGGCGGTGAGTTTGATGCTGTCGGTGGGTATGGGGTTTGTGGCAATTTCGTCTTTGCTCAACCTGACATCGCAGTCGAATTGCTCGAAGATTTTTTGGCCGACGGCTTCTGCTAACGATCGCTTTTTTTGCGCTCAAGAAGCAGCTAGCAAGCGGACGGCGGATGATTTGCTGTTGGCGATCGAATTAGTCAATGCTTTGCCCCAAGACCACCCGCTGCGGCCGAGAATTAACGGTCAAATCGATCGGTGGTCTCAGGATATTCTCAGGCTGGGAAATTCTAGTTTCCAAGAAGGAAGGCTGGAGGAAGCGATGGCGATCGCCCGCAAGGTTCCTAAAAACGTTCCCGCTTACCCGACGGTGGAAAAGCAGATTGAAAAGTGGCAGTCGATATGGAGCGATGCAGAGAAAATTTACCGCACGGCCGAAGATCGCTTGCGTCAGGAAGAGTGGACGCTGGCTTTCCGCCAAGCTACTCTGCTGTTGGATTCGGGAAATACTTTTTGGGAATCGACTAAGTACGAGGAACTGACTAAAGTAATTGAGGCGACAAAGGCTGAGGGCAATAAGTTGGTAAAAGCCCGGAATACAGCCTCCGAGGGAGGACTCGACAATCTGGTGACGGGGATTAAGCTGGCTCAGGGAATTGGTCAAAACAGTTATTTGTATCAAGCTGCCAATAAGGCGATTGCGGAATTTAGCAAGAAAATTATGGCGATCGCCCAAAAACGCTTGCAAGCAGGCGATTGGCAGCAGGCGGCGGCGATCGCTAACAAGATTCCCGCCTCGGCAAATTTAAAGGCACAAGTTCAGGATTTTAACGAGTTGGCGAATGCTACTGCTCAGGCAATGACCGGCTCTGTTGAGGGTTTGTCGAAGGCGATCGAGATTGCTCAAAAGTTGAACTCCGGCCGCCCTTTGTACAAACAAGCTCAAGATTTAGCCGGCCGCTGGCAGCAAGAAATGGCTGATGTGAAAGTTTTGGATTTGGCAAGCAGGCTGGCGGCGCCGGGAGGGGTAAATGATTTGAGGGCTGCGATCGCGCAATTGCAAACAGTCCCCCCATCAAATCCCCGCTCTGAGCAAGCTCTCCGTCAAATTAGCAGCTTGAGCCGTCAAATCGAGCTGCTCGAAGATAGTCCGTACCTGCAAAGAGCTAACGATTTGGCGAATACGGGCGATCCCAATTCTCTGGAGGCCGCGGTTGCTCAAGCTTCTCGGATCTCTCAAGGTAGGGCGCTTTACGGGGAAGCTCAAACCAAGATTCAAGCTTGGATCGAGAGGAGACAGCGGCTTGTTGACGGGCCGTTTTTGGAGAGAGCTCAGCAGCTAGCGGCTAGGGGCAATTTGGCGGAGGCAATTGAGATGGCGCGCCGGATTCGATCGGGACGGGTGCTTTATGAGGAAGCTCGATCGAACATTCGCAATTGGGAAGCTCAATTTCAGGGCGAGCAAGGTTTGCAGAGCGCCCGTCAGGCGGCTCAAGCAGGAACTGCTGACGCTTTGCAAACGGCAATTTCTCTGGCCCTTCAGGTGCCACAGTCAAGTTCGCTCTCCTCGCAGGCGAGCGAGGCGATTGATGAGTGGAGCCAGCGGATTTTGGCCATTGGTGTGGAACAGTCGTCGTCGGATCTGGCTGGGGCGATCGCGACTTTGAAGAAGATTCCCTCGGGTACTCGGGCTTTTGAGCAAGCTCGATCGCAAATCCAAGTTTGGGAGGAGTCCCTGAATCCTCCGGCTGCTGAGTCTCCCCCTCCCGTTCCCCCGGAAACCGAGCCACCTAGCAGGTCTCCAAGTCGCTAGGCTAACTGGTTTACCCGACGTTAATATCAATTCCGGCTGCGGCGGAATGACAAGCGAGGATACTCAAGATGCCGTCTCCCTACCGCGATCGATTGTAGGGAAACGGCCGGCGCGGTGTCCTGATTTCGGGTAAAATTAATTCTGATACAACTGGAATTGATATTAGTCTTCTGATTTTGAAGGACTAAAGTCCGAACGATCAAACCAATTTTATTGTGGTCGAGCGATCGGACATGATACTAAACATCTGCCGGATTCAAGTGCATCATTGCCCAAGTCGTGTAAGTGCCGATCGGACTCCAAAGTATGTAAGGCAATAATAACAGGGTCGCTGACTCTGAAACTTGCAAGACACTTAAAGCTAGGAACACACTTAAAATAGCCCCTGTTCCGCCGATTATTGTGCCGACTTTTAGGCTCCTAACTTTGCACATAACCGAGGTGTAAGACATGGTTACTATTTCTAAAAGCAGGTACAAACCCATTCGCAGCCAAGTTTCCTGGGTTCCCGGTGCTTTTTCCCAAACAATCACTGCTGACCAAGCTGCACAAATAAAAATTACTGTCCAAATTAGGGGAATTGCTTTTTCAAATACTAGCCATCTCGGACGCTGCAACCGGTTGAACCATTGGATGTCGCTGGGCGCTATTATGTTAGCGCCTAAAGCTACTACAAAGGCGACGCCTCCTACTACCATCCAGGATTTAATCATTGCTCTACCTTTGGTTAGATTGACGGGTTGGATTCAACATATACTTTAGGTACTTCCGGCGCCAAATACATCTGCATCCAGTCTTAAATTTATAATTCACAGCTTACTTAAATTTATTAAAAACACCAAATTTATTGCCTTCATAGTCCTGGACGCAGAACCTAATTATGTAGGGTGCGCGGGCGCACCTTACCGCTATAAGTAGCGCTTAGTCTTTCAACGAAATCGGCAGCTAGCCGAGGCGGTGATGCTGTTCTAATTCTAAACTAGAGTCATCATCTTTTTTGGGAACCAGAAGCGTATTTTCGCTGCTCGGTTGCAACACGGCTTTAATCACTTGGAGAAAACGGTTAGGCTTTTTAGTTTGACCGTTGAGAGTGCGGCGGTCTTTCACTTTTTGAGAAAGATGTCGCATCACAGATAAATCGAGTTCATCGATGAAATGGTCTGCTATACGTTCTCCCATTAAATCAACAGCTTCAGAATACTGTTCTGTCAGCGTTTCTATGGCATCATAAGCTTCGTCAGCAACTTGACTTGCTACTGTTTTATTTTGGTCGCCTGATGTCTGGGAATTGCTGCGGCGCCGGTCTAAAAGACTTTGGTACTCAGCAATACTCATACCCAAATTGTAAAGGTGGTGGTGAGCGTGATCCATCAAATCTACTTCACTGGGATAGAAGAAACCGCGAGTGCTGTTGATGGCGTGCAATTTGGCCCAACGCCGCAGATTTGTCTCATCTTGGAGTTGGTATCGCTCCAACATTTGAGCTGTGTTCAGCTCTACTTCTGGCGTAACTTTGAAATCGCTCATCGGTAAATCCTCGCTGGTGAGTTGATAAATAAAATTGAAACTTAGAATCTGTGATTTGGGTGCAGTCTGATTCAGGACGATCAATTCTTTGACGGCATTCGCGTCCGTCTTGCGGGCATTTTGCTCTTTCGCCCGTGCGCGTCGAGCGATCGAGCCTGAGGACTTCAGGGTAGCGTACTTTTGGGCTTGCTCTCGATCGCATCCGGGAGCAACTGCACAGGGTTAATAATATAGCTGATTTCGTGTTTTAACAACCGTTAAAAATAGTAAAGTTTAATTTTTGGGCTTGAATTGTTAGTAATTTTGGGCTACAATACCCTCAACAACCGTGCAATTAATAATTTTAGTAGTTGCAAGCGAGATTCTTAATATGCCTGTATACGATTATTTTTGTCCCAGTAACAACCAGAAGTTAGAAGTTTCGCACAGCATGAACCTGGAAGTTTCGACTTGGGGTCAACTGTGCGAGATAGCTAAGTGCTCTCCGGGTGAAACTCCCGCAAATGCGATCGTACGCCGTTTGGTGAGCGCTCCGAGGTTGATGAAGCCGACATCCGACACCGATTATAAAAATCAGGGCTTCACCAAGTACGTGAAACGAGATGAAGGTGTTTACGAAAATGTCACGGCTGCAGATGGTGAAAGCCGGATTGTCAATCGAGATGGCAAGGCGATTTAAGATTGAATTTGGGAATTGGTAATCGGTAATTGGTAATTAGTAATGATAATAAACCAATAATATCAAATTCGTTAGCATCGGAATTGTTAGTGTCCGAAATTAGGAGACCGCGAGTGCCTTAGTCCCTACAGTATTATTTTCAGTAGGGAGACGGCACTGCCTTGGACTCTATATCATAGGTCGTTGCAACCGGAATTGATCTAACGAATAACCGATAATCAAGAACTTTCCGCCTTTCAATATTATTTCCCAAACCAATCGTTCATTTTTTGTTTTGCTTGATCTTTAGTTTCAGCATTAATGTATACTGAAACAGTAGCGATCGCCGCCAGCAATACTCCCAAATCGTCTGTAAATCCAATACCGACTAATATATCGGGAATGGCATCAACAGGAGATATAAAATAGGTCAAAGCTCCAACTACAACTCCTTTGGCCCAAGCAGGCACGTTGGGATTTTGAGCCGTATAGTAAAGTATCAAAGCTTTTTCAACTACTTCTCTTCCTGCGGTTAAAGCAAAGTTTTTCATTTGAGCCCAAAAACTTTCCTCTGAGTATTTGAGATGAGAATCACTGAGGTTTGTTGTGGTTCTTTTGGGAGCGATTAAATCGAGAGGGATGCCCTTAGTTTTGAGCTGGGAAACACCAGCATTGAAAGATGCTGATTCCTGATTTTTATTGAGCCCCGCCTCCAGTATTTGTTTGATGTCTGCGATGAATTCTTGCATGGCTTGCACTTGCAAGTCGGAAACCGCCAGCAGTTTTTTTGCTGATAGAATCGCCTCGCTTTCTCCGGGATGCAGCGTATTATTTGCCCAAGCAATGTTTATTAAAAAATACATGACTCCCAAACGCAGCGGTTCTGCTGACTGGCTGATTGTTTGCAAACAGTCGCCCAGTGATGGGGGATTCGCTGTGTAGGACTGGATTTGAGTTTTTGCTGAAGAGGAAAATTTGTCTAAATTTAGGGTTTTAAACAGCAAGTTTAATTCGTCAATATCCACGGAACCGTCGGCGGCTGCGATCGCAAATAAAGAACCATAAAAAGCTAAAAGTTCGCTTTCTGAGGATTGGGCAAAAATATCTGGTTCGGACATGATTCTACCCAGAGCGATCGGGACGCTTTGCATTTTACCATAAAACTCACCTCGAATTGATTGCAAAAATCGGCAATAATTTTAGAGAGGATGACACAGTGGAGAATTTTTTATGAAAGTTGCGATCGTCGGCTGCGGGTATGTGGGTACTGCGACAGCCCAACATTTACGCGGGAAATCTGATTGTACCGTGACGGCGACAACTACGACGGCGGCCCGAGTAGTTGAATTGGAGGGTGTCGCCCAGCGGGTAGCCGTGCTCGAGGGAAATGACAAAGATGCAATGACGGCTGTGTTAAAAGAACAAGATGCTGTTTTGTTGTGCGTGGGTGCTCGCAATTCTCATAGCTACAAGGAAAGTTACTTAGATACTGCGACAACTTTGGTATCGGTTTTAAAGCAGATACCGACAGTAAAGCAGGTCATTTATACGGGTACTTATTCTGTGTATGGCGATCGCCAAGGTGAATTAGTCAATGAAGAATCAGCAGTCGCACCTGCTAATCCAAACGGTGAAATTCTGGCAGAAACGGAACGGGTTTTATTAGCAGCATCAAGTCCAAATCTCAAAGTTTCTATTCTCCGTTTGGGTGGAATTTACGGGTCGGGGCGAGAATTAGTTAAAATCTTTGGACGTTGGGCCGGCACTACTCGTCCGGGTGCGGGAGAAGATGCTACTAATTGGGTGCATCGGGATGATATTGTTGGGGGGTTAACATTTGCTTTGGAAAATCGGTTGCAGGGAATTTACAATTTAGTTGGTGATGTGTCGCTATCTAGTCGCGAATTGCTCGATCGCATTTTTGAAGCTCACAATTTGCCGAAAGCTTCTTGGGATGGAAGTCCTAGCGTGCGACCTTATAATGCGAGGGTGTCTAATCTCAAGATTAAGGCGGCGGGTTATCAGTTTGTTCATCCTGAGATTCGGGAATTTTAGTTGGGCTCATCTTTTTTTACCGCAGATGCAGGCGGATAGACGCGGATGAACGCAGATGAGGAAAGGGCGATCGATCGTTAATTATCAATGCACCCTTTTTGAATTCATCGATTTATGTCATTGACAACCGCTTAAACAAATCCATCCGATAGCGTTTGTGATGGCGCGCTAAATCTAGCATCAAAAAACGTTTTCGGGGGTCGCCAAGATGTTCCAAAAACTGTGCTGAATCCTGGATAAAGGTATTGTGAACAATCTCGCCATTCAGGATAAAACTTTCCACAGGGAACCGATAGTGAACCATCAAGAGATAACCACCCGGAAGTAACCTGTCAATAATTTTTTGCTTGGTTTCCCGGAGGTCTTCAGTTGTCAAATAATAGCCGACTTCTGAGAATAAAATTAAATCAAACTGCTCAGTTGGGAACTGCTGGGGTATCTGCATCTGATCGAACCGCACCTGTGGCAGATTGGCGCAGCGTTTCCGGGCTTCTTCTAATCCGAGCTCTGAATAATCTACTGACAGCAGTCTGTCGCACTTGGAGGCTAGTTTCTGGGTGAGTACACCAATCGCACATCCGATTTCAAAGGCATTTTTGAATCGGACTTTTGGCAAAGCTTTAATAGTTGTTCGGAATTTACTGGTTTCATAAAAATTGGACGTGTATCCCCAAGGATCGGGACTTCCTCGGTAGGTTTCATCAAAAAAACTGGACGGTACTGATTTGGGGTCTGAAGGCGTCATAGCGAAGGTCTGTAGGTAAGACAACATCTAGCTAAATATACTACCAAAAAGGTCGATCGCATCTTTGTTTTATTTGGGAGTTTAACTTTTCTGTAGGCGATAAGTTTTTTTTTACCGCAGATGTAAGCAGATAAACACGGCTAAAATCAAGAAAGGGCGATCGACCGTTAATTGTCAACACGCCCTGTTTGAATTTATCGGGTTATATCATTTACAAACGCTGAAACAAATCCATCCGATAGCGTTTGTGATGGCGTACTAAATCTATCATAAAAAACTTTTTGCGCGGGTCGCCAAGATGTTTCAAATACTGTCCCGAATTTTGGACAAAAGTATCGTGAACAGTCTCCCCATCCAGGATAAAATAATCGCCCGCTGTTGCTCGATAATGAACCATCAAGAGATATCCTCCAGGAAGCAAACCGTCGATAATTTTTTGTTTAGTTTCCAAAAGGTCGGCCATAGTCAAAAAAAAGCCAACTTCTGAAAATAAAATCAAATCGAACTTCTCAGTAGGGAACTGCTGGGGAATCTGCATCCGCTCAAACCGCACCTGCGGGAGATTGCTGCAACGTTTCCGCGCTTCCACTAATCCTACTTCCGAATAATCTACTGACAGTAGCCTGTCACATTTTGGAGCTAGTTTCTCAGTAAGTACACCGATGGCGCAGGCGATTTCAAAAGCATTTTTGAATTGGACTTTTGGCAAAGCTCTGATAGTTGCTCGGAATTTACTGATTTCATTAAAATTAGTTGTGTATCCCCAAGGATCGGAATTCTCGCGGAAGGTTTCGTCAAAGATGCTGGAGGGTGTTGATTGCGGTTCTGAAGATTTCATCGTCAACCTCTGTAAGTGAAATGATATTTAAATAAATATACTACAAAACAAACGCATCCTGGACTCTCTTCTCAAATTACGCTCTCGGAGAATTTTCACACAGGGACGGCGTTGCTACAGTGAACGCGGAAGTCGTAAAGGGCGATCGCTCTTTTTAAATCTGCGTTCATCCGCGTTCATCCGTCAACATCTGCGGTTAAAAAAAGCGATTTCAATCACCAACCAACTTATCCCATAATCTCACCAAAAAAGGCGATCGTCTCTTTCAACGCTTTCACAAACACATCAATCTCCTCGCGAGTATTGTAAAAATACAAACTCGCCCGCGCCGTAGATGAAATGTTCAAATAGCGGTGCAAAGCTTGCGTGCAGTGATGTCCAGATCGAATCGCGACTCCCTCCTGGTCTAGCATCGTAGACAGGTCTTGAGGGTGAATTTCTCCGGCTGTAAATGCCGCTAGCGCTGCCCTACCTTCGCCGTTGGTGTCTGGCTGCGGGCCGTAGATTTTAATCTCAGGAATTTGGCGCAATTGTTGGAACAGATAAGCCGTTAATTCGGCTTCGCAAGCGTGAATCTTATCCATGCCAATGTTAGTAAGATAATCGATCGCGGCACCAAGGGCGATCGCCTCTCCGATTGCAGGCGTGCCGGCCTCAAATTTGTGCGGCAAATCGGCATAGGTGGAATACTCAAGAAACACATCAGCAATCATCTCACCGCCGCCGAAAAACGGAGGCATTTCTCTCAGTAAATCTAGCTTTCCATACAAAAAACCGATGCCAGTCGGAGCGCACATTTTGTGCCCGGAAGCAACCAGCCAATCGCAATCCATTGCCTGCACGTCTATTACCATATGCGGCACGCTTTGGCAAGCATCAATTAAAACTTTTGCACCGAAAGTGTGGGCGATTTGGCAGATTTCTTGAACTGGATTGATGCAGCCCAAAGTGTTAGAAACGTGAACTACAGACACCAACTTAGTTTGATCGGAAATCAGCGTTTTAAACTGTGCTAAATCAAACTCCTGAGTCTCTGTCAACTCCACAAACTTCAGTACCGCACCAGTCTTTTGAGCAATCATTTGCCAAGGCACCAGATTGCTGTGGTGTTCCATTACCGACAGAATAATTTCATCTCCTGCTTGCAGGTTGCTCAAACCCCAAGAATAAGCAACCAAATTAATCGCTTCGGTAGCATTGCGAGTGTAAACAATTTCTTGTCGCGAAGCTGCATTGATAAAAGCAGCAACTTTATCTCTAGCGCCTTCGTAAGCATCTGTGGCTTTTCCACTGAGAGTATGGGCACCGCGGTGGACGTTGGAGTTATATTGTTCGTAGTAATCGCGCCAAGCGTTGATGACAGCTAGGGGTTTTTGAGATGTCGCTGCATTGTCTAAATAAACTAGAGGTTTACCGTTGACTTTTTCCTTGAGAATTGGGAAGTCACCGCGAACTTTTGAGGCTAAGGTTTTTTCTTGAATAAGTGTCATATAGCAGAAGGAAGAAGGAAGAAGGAAGAAAAGACTAAACTTGTAAGGTTCGTAGTAAGGACTTTAGTCCTCTTTTTTATAGCTTAGCAAGAAAGGACTAAAGTCCTTACTACAAACGGTTAGACTAAGATTGGATAGCCATGCAGGTAGAAAGCATTTTCGCTACCCCAACAATTGGCAATTTATCCAGGATTTCCGCCGCAAAAGCATCGATGAGCAAATAGCGACTTCTCTCTAAATCTAAGCCGCGACTTTGCAGATAGAAAAGTTCATCATCTTCTAATTGGCTAACAGTTGCACCGTGGGAACATTTCACGTTGTCAGCGACAATTTCTAACTGCGGTTTTGTATCTACGCGAGCTCTTGATGACAGCAACAAATTCCGGCTCAACTGTCCCGCATCTGTTAATTGTGCGGCTTTGGGAACGAAAACTTTGCCGTTAAATACAGCGCGGGCTTTGTTACCTATAATGCACTTGTGCAATTGGCGACTTGTACCGTGGGGATGATTGAAACTAATCAAGCTGTGAGTGTCAGATAACTGTTCGCCAAAGGCTACAGTTAAACCGTTGAGAGTTGTTTCAGTCGCTTCGCCGTGCTGAAATACTTCTAAAATGTGCCTGGATATTTTGCCTCCCAAGCTGATAGCATGACAAGTATAACGACTATTGCGAGATTGTGCGATCGCACTTCTGCCAATATGAACAACGTTCAAACCTTCCCGCTGGAGTCGAACGTGATTCACCGCAGCATTTTCGCCCACAACAACATCCGTTACAGCATTCGTAAATGCAGCGACATTGCCAATAGTTGCGTAATCCTCAACCAGCGTGACATTGCTTCCAGGCTCTGCTATAACCACACAGTGCGGCTGACACATAGTCGGAGATGCCCCTGGTGCGGTCAGGAACAGCAAATGAATCGGAGTATCAAGAGACATATTGGCCGGCACGAACACCACCGCAGAATCGACTAAACCCGCGATATTTAAAGCAGTAAATACTTCAGTTTGTTGTCTGTGTTGGCTCAAAGCATCGGCGATGCGCGCCTGATATTTTTCCGGTGCATTGGATAGATTACCTACATAAAAGTCCGGCAAATTCCCCGCTGACAAATCCGGCGTATAAACACCATTGACGAATACCAATCTTAAAGGTAAATCATCCTTGTCTTTCACGGGCATAATAATATCAGACAGTGCAATTGCTGACTGATTGCTTTGAGGCACATTAAATTGAACTTGCAAAAGCGGCGACAAATCAGTAAACCGCCATTCCTCATCCTTTACTGTCGGAAAACTCGCAGACAGAACGTATTCAGCCGCAGTATCTCGCAATTCCTGCAACCCAAAAGCTGAGTTTTTGCCATTAGCTTCGCCTAACTTTTCGCACTGATTCACCAAACCAGCCAAAAACATTTCTCTAGTAGCAACCTGAGTGTTAATCATCGCGCGCCAACTCCTGCTGCTGCTTCTTCTTCCACAACCCAGTCATAACCGCGCTCTTCCAATTCCAGCGCCAACTCTTTCGGGCCAGTCAGGATAATTCTACCAGCTTCCATGACGTGAATGAAATCAGGGATAATGTAATTCAACAAGCGCTGATAGTGAGTAATCACCAACATACAATTTTCAGCAGTTGACAACTGATTCACACCGCCGGCAACAATCTTGAGAGCATCGATATCCAAACCAGAATCAGTTTCGTCCAAAATAGCTAATTTAGGTTCTAATATAGCCATTTGCAAAATCTCATTCCGCTTTTTCTCGCCGCCGGAAAAACCTTCATTGACGCTGCGGTTCAAGAAAGAGTCATTCATCTTGACAATATCCAGCTTTTCCTCGACAAAATCTTGGAAATCAAAAGCATCTAATTCTTCCAAGCCGCGATGTTTGCGGTGAGCGTTGTAAGCCACGCGCAAGAAATCCAGGTTGCTAACGCCCGGAATTTCTAAAGGATATTGGAAAGCTAGAAATACGCCAGCTAAAGAGCGTTCTTCTGGTGGTAATTCCAGTAAATTATGCCCCAAAAATGTAACTTCTCCACCTGTTACCGTATAAGCGGGATGGCCAGCTAATATTTTGGATAAGGTACTTTTTCCTGAACCGTTGGGGCCCATAATGGCGTGGATTTCCCCGGATTTAATTTCCAGGTTCAAACCCTTGAGGATTTGAGTATCTTCGACATTCGCAGTTAAATTGCGGACGGATAATACCACTTGACTATTTTCAACAATCATCTCTTTTTTTTCCTCATTTCTCTGCAACGAGAGCGGTTTATTTGGTTCGTAGTAAGGACTTTAGTCCTGATTTAGGAAGGACTAAAGTCCTTACTACGAACCTGTTTTTTATGTTTGTAGTGAGGACTTTAGTCCTTAATTTAGGAAGGACTGAAGTCCTCACTACAAACCTGTTTTTTTACAAGATATGAGTTCTACCCGACACTTCCTTCGAGCTTCAGACTCAACAACTTATCAGCTTCCGCCGCAAATTCCATCGGTAATTGATTGAACACATCTTTGCAGAAACCGCTAATCATCATTGAAATTGCATTTTCTGCGGAAATTCCTCGTTGTGCAAAAAAGAACAATTGTTCTTCCCCAATTTTGGAAGTCGAAGCTTCGTGTTCCACTTTAGCAGTATGGTTCTGCACTTGAATGTAAGGGAAAGTATTCGCTTGAGCTTTATCGCCAATCAGCATGGAGTCGCACTGGGAATAATTCCGAGCGCCTTTCGCACTCGGCCCCATTTTGACCAAGCCGCGATAGCTGTTAGAAGAGTTTCCCGCCGAAATTCCCTTAGAAATAATCGTGCTGCGAGTGTTTTTACCGACGTGGATCATTTTGGTGCCGGTGTCAGCTTGCTGTTTGTTGTTTGTCAGCGCTACTGAGTAGAATTCGCCTACGGAGTTGTCGCCGACTAACACGCAACTGGGATATTTCCAGGTAATCGCGGAACCGGTTTCTACTTGCGTCCAAGATATCTTGGAATTGACTCCTTGACACAAGCCGCGCTTAGTGACGAAGTTGTAAATCCCACCTTTTCCATTAGCATCGCCGGCGTACCAGTTTTGGACTGTCGAGTATTTGATATCAGCATTGTCCATTGTTACCAATTCCACGACGGCGGCGTGCAGTTGGTTGGTGTCAAACATCGGCGCGGTGCAGCCTTCTAGGTAAGACACAGAACTGTTTTCTTCTGCGATAATTAGGGTGCGCTCGAACTGGCCGGAATCTTCGTTGTTGATGCGGAAATAGGTTGACAATTCCATTGGGCATTTTACACCTTTGGGAATGTAAACGAAGGAACCGTCGGTGAATACGGCGGAGTTGAGGGCTGCGAAAAAGTTGTCGCCGACTGGTACGACAGTGCCAAGATATTTTTCGATGAGTTCGGGATAATCTTTGACTGCTTCTGTGATGGAACAGAAGATAACGCCGTCTTTGGCTAGTTTTTCTCTAAAGGTTGTGGCAATTGAAACGCTGTCGAAAACAACATCAACGGCGACATTTCCCAGCCGTCTTTGTTCGGATAGGGGAATTCCTAATTTCTCGAAGGTTTCTAATAGTGTCGGATCAACTTCGTCCAAACTGTTGAGCTTTTTGGGCTTTTGTTTGGGCGCGGAATAGTAGATAATGTTTTGGTAGTCGATCGCCGGATAGTTGACATGAGGCCAGGTCGGCTCAGTCATTGTCAGCCACTTGCGGTATGCTTTGAGGCGGAATTGCAGCAGGAATTCCGGTTCGTTTTTCTTGGAGGAAATCAGCCGCACTACATCTTCGCTCAAGCCGCGGGGGATGGTGTCTGACTCGATGTCGGTGACGAAACCGTATTTGTAGGGCTGGTTGACTAGGGTTTGGGCTGTGGTAGAACTCATTATTTTGCGTGTTCAGTGTTCTAGATAGTGCTCTCAAAGATGACAGACGGGGCAATCCCTGTCTTGGCTTGAGCGAGTTCTGCTGGACTGCTCTGTTGAGTTAAACAACAAGTTTATTGCTTTACTATATTTTAAGCTACATTAACAATAGCGATCTTGTCAAAGTCAAATTAATATTTTTTTGTGAAGATGATGCAGACTCAGCAGACTTCCACTAAACAAGACATCTTGCAGTTTTTGCTCAAGGGGGGTCAAGGGACGGCTCTCCAGTTGGCCGAGTCTTTGGATATCAGCCCCCAGGCGATTCGCCGTCATTTGAAGGATTTGGAGGGCGAGGGGCTGATTCAGTATCAGTCGGTTCAGGCTCGGATGGGGCGACCACAACACATCTATGAGCTTACCAGTCTGGGGCGCGATCGCTTCCCGAATCGTTATGGCGATTTTGCGATTTCTTTTCTGGATACTTTGGCTGAGACTGTTGGCCGCGAGCAGGTGATTTCTATCCTGCGAAAACAGTGGCAACGTAAGGCGATGGAGTATCGTAGGATGATGGGTGCGGGTTTGCTGGAAGAGCGAGTGGCTAGGTTGATGGAGCTTCGCAGGGATGAGGGTTACATGGCTGAGTGGTATCCTGTAGAATCGGTGGATGATGGAACGTGCGGCGCTGATCAGGGCGATCGATTTGTGTTTATGGAACACAATTGTGCTATTTCTAATGTGGCTGAAACTTTTCCGAGTGTTTGTGG
>JAUBOH010000054.1:19217-25300 GCA_036700145.1 Microcoleus occultus BM001215366 | reverse complement strand
GCACTTGACAAGTAGGATTGCCGTCGCGGTGTTCGATTCCCTGCTGCACGATGGGGACGACTAAATTCGCCTTCACCTGACACCCCGCCAAAAAATTGACGTGGCACTCGGCAAAATTAGAAGCGTGAATGTCCTCAACCGATCGAATTCTGCCCTTCAAATATTGTCCGATGTAAGTATTAGCAAAACAGCAATCCTCTACAGTCATACCCATCAGCGGCATCCATTCTTCCCCAACCGACTCCACCACCACATCTCCGTTCCAATCTGGGCGGAAGCGGAAAATAATCACGCGATCGGTTGCCAAAAACTCCCGCACGGACGCTACTGTAGTCTTGAGAATATCTTTAAGATCCAGAGAAGAACGGATGCGCGATTGAATCTGCGCGATCAGGCGTTCCCGCTCAACTTGCTGGCGCAGCGCGACTTGGGCTTGTTTGCTTTCAGTAATATCTCGACCTTCCGGCAGCAGCAAGACGATTTTACCAGTTTCGTCCGCCACGGGTTTGAGAGAAAAATCAACAGTTGCCGTCCGATTTGCACCTTGAAGTTCCACTTCATAGCGGACAAATTCACCTTTTGCCGATCGAGAAATAGCATCTTGCAACTGTTCCCGAACTTCCTGAGAACCTCCCCACCACGGCAAGAGCCAAAACGGGCGGTTTGCCGCATCCCGCAGCTTAATTCCGGCGAAATCTAGAGAAGTTTGGTTAGCTTCTAGCAGAGTGCCGTCCGGTTTGAGCAGGCTAACAAATTGGAACGAAGAATCAAAAATTGCCCGAAAGCGCCGTTGAGAATCGCCCAACATTGCCGTCACCTTTTCGCGAGAAGTAATATCGCGGAAGCGCCACACCCTGCCAATAATATTTTGTCCGACTCGAATCGGCTGCGTGTAGCGCTCAAAAGTCCGGCCGTCTTTAAAGTCGAGAATATCACAGCCGTTTGACTCCGCATCACTATAAATTTCTTTAACTCTCTGCAAAAAAGCCCTCGGATCTTTAACTTGCTTGGTGAGAAAAGTCAGCCGCACCGTTCTATCCATCGAGTTTCTAACTTCTTCATAAATTCCCCACATTTGGACTAACTTTTCGTTAAAACTAATCAATTCTCCGGCGGTACTAACGGCGAGAATGCCGTCTGCCGTTGCTTCCAGGGTAGCGTGCAGCAAAGAGCGCGATCGGTCTAATTCTGCTGCTATTAATTTGCGTTCAGTGAGATTTCGGACTGCTTTCACCTGCACTAAACGACCTTCAGAAAGTGCGAATTTACTGCGAACATCAGCGGGAAAAGCAGTCCCATCTCGCCTGAGAAAAATCGCTTCACAGACTGTATTGCTGGCTGCGGAAATCATTTGCGGTGCCACTTTGTAAGATTTTGGCGACAGCAGTTCCAGCAAGCTCATTCCCACCATTTCGGCAGGTTCGTAACCGAATAGCTCGGCAAAATTGCTGCTGACGCTCAAAATTGTGTCGCGGTCGGCGATGGCAACTGCTTCAAAATAAGCTTCGCATTCGAGTAAGCTCGCTGCTGCTGTGCTGTTGCCATTTTCGCCACCATAGCTGTTGTTAATTAGCTGTTGCATTTGCGTATTTGCAGAATACAAAGCGGCCATTGCCTGCCGATACATTGCAGTGCGTTTCTCGACTTTTTCGGCGAGGCGATCGCGATATTCTCGCAGTTCTTTTTCGACTCTAATTAAATCTGTAATATCTACTGCAAATACGATCACGCCAACGACTTGACCTATTGCGTCGCGGTAAGGTATTTTATCTTTCCGCACCCAGCATTTTTGACCTGATGCAATTGGCAGCAGTTCGATTTTTCCCTGTTTGGGAACGCCGGAATTGATTACTTCCAAATCTTCTAAATAATATTGCTCTGCTTCGTCTGGATAGATTTCATAAAAAGATTTTCCTTCTAATTGATCTGCGGGCAAACCTCTCGATGCAGCGGCGGCTTGATTAATTCGCAGCAGGCGGCTTTCCGTATCTTTGTACCAAATCATCG
The DNA here is from genome assembly GCA_036700145.1 of Microcoleus occultus BM001215366. Classification (GTDB taxonomy): domain Bacteria; phylum Cyanobacteriota; class Cyanobacteriia; order Cyanobacteriales; family Microcoleaceae; genus Microcoleus. The sequence goes on along the minus strand of JAUBOH010000054.1, from coordinate 23,293 downwards.
CCGGCACGGAATCAAAAATAATTTGCTGTTCTTGGTGCTGCCGGCGCATTTCTGCTTCTACTTGTTTTCTTTTAATTATTTCTTGTTGCAGTTTATGGTTAGCTTTTTTGAGTTCGGCAGTGCGTTTTTCTACTCTTTCTTCTAGTTGGTCGTAGTATTGGCTCAGCAAGTTTTGCTGCTGTTCGCGCCGCATTGATTCTAATTTTTGACTTTCGCTAGCTGATAAACTAGACGATACAAAGTCTGCTAATATTTCGGTTAATTCCTGTTCTTCTTCCGTCCACTCGCTGCCGGCACCCGGGCGTTCGGCGCTGACTATTCCTGCCATTTGACCTGCCAGCACAATCGGTACGTTTAACAGGGAAGTCGTGCCCTGACTGGCAAAATAAAGAGCCGCAAGTTCTCGCGTTCTCGGGTCATTTTCGGCTGCCACCGTTGCGATCGCACTTTCAGATTTTAAGGCTTGAAAATACAGCGGACAGTCGGCTGCTGTGATGATTATTTGTACGGAATGGAGTTTCGTATTATGTTCGTAAAGGTCGATGCAGTGAAGCTGGGTTTTGTCTTCGCCGTACAGCCAAATGCTGGCTCGATCGCAGTTGACGATACTGACAGCGGTTTCTGTAACTTCGCGGATGAATTGTTCTATATTGTTGCGTTCTTTAATTTGACTTTTGGCTAATTTGGCGATCGCCAAAGTTGGACTGCGCCAATTTTCTCTCGGGTTGGGCGGCGCTGCTACGGGCGAAGCGGCCTTCATTTCTTCGCAAACCAACAGTACCGTCGGCCGTTGGAAATTGGCAATTGACCCCTCCCTATTTTCCTCTATTTTCCACTCTACCTCCGGCATGGCGCGCGCGGTGGCTTTCACCCAGATAATCCTGCTGTCTTTGCAAGTCAAGCGGCCTTCCCAACAGGCAACTTTTGGAGCAGGCGTACCGTTTTTCGGATGTGCCAATCCGGCAAATTCTGCCTGCATTTTCCCTTGATCTTGGCAGTAAAATATGTTAAAAATTGAATGACAAATTAATTCCTGCGACCTGTAGGCGAGGCGAGACTCGCCGAATTGATTGAGCGAAACAACTCTTCCCAAAGCGTCTAGAACGAAGTAAATGCCCGGAAAATTGTCGTAGAGAGTTCGATACCAATCCTGTTCAACTTGTTTGCTGCACGAAACTTTTGCTGCCGCCAGCTCGCCTCCCGTGCCGCTCAAGTGAGAATTGTTGGTTTTTGGGTTGCTTGAATGACTTTTTTTAGCAAACACTTTTAAATTAACTCGACTGTAATTAATTTTACTTTCTGGAATTTAACTTTCGGGTGAAACTAAATTAAACCTGTTGTTTGAAAAAAGTTACAAGTTGTAACAAAATTACAACTTGTCCAGCGCCTTGGTTTTCGATTTTCAATGCAACCCGTGTGTTTGTTTGTAGTTGCTAGATTGTCAGCCGGCGATATTTCCCGACCTGTTGCGGCGCCAGCACGTGCAAGCTGCAATTACCGCGTCTGTACTTTTAGCATCTCCAACAATCGAGAAAACCGACAATCAATGGTTTTAAGTATCTATGATAACATTCAAATATCTAGTGTTGGAGCTGACCTGCTGCGGTTTCGGTTTGGGATATCTGCCGCGGAGGATGAACCGGGCGGCGGTTGCAATTGTCGGGTCAGATGAGTGCGGTGGCTTTGGGGATAAGCTGCTACGCCAGCGAGAAATTGTCTGTTATGTTCGACTGGGAAAGGATTTGACGAGCGGGGACTAGGGAATTGAAATATACATTTTAAATCCCGGATAACTGACAATTTAATTTTTAGCGTTGTGCTCTTAGATATCTGGGAATTAGATTTTTTTTGTGAACCGCTCCAGCGCCAAAGGGCGCAGAGAAAAGAGCAGAAGAGAATACAGAGGAGGGAAAGAGGTAGGTTTACAAATGCTCGCGGATTGCGGTATAAAGTTTTTAGTTTTCTGTTTTCTGCACAACTGCAAAACTCGCGATTTTCCAAGGTTCTATCTTAAAACCTCGCCCTTGGGGCAGTTTTTCCGACAAATTTGCAGGTCTTTCTAGCAAATCGGTCGATCGCACAATCTCCAATCCCAAATCGCTATCCAATTCTAGCACAGCTTCTTTCCCCTCGGATTCGCAACACCGCAAAATCCACACATTAGAATCATCTTCCGCCTGTTTGAACGCCATCAGCACTAAATTTTCGGCGGACAAATCCAAGAACTTGCCAACTGCTGGCAGAGTCTTGTGGCAATTTTCCTCTAACTTTGGCAAGACTTTTACCAGCAGCGGCAAATTCAACTCGTAGCCCCGCCGAACTGTGCTGGCTTCTTGCCAATTTCCAGCGTGGGGATAGACTGCACAAGTAAATTCCGAAACTCCTTTATCTGCTTGTTCATCCGGCCAAGTCGAACCCCGGAGCAATGTCAGCCGGATTTGATTTGGTTGAATGTCGCAACCGTATTTGCAATCGTTGAGCAAACTCACTCCAAAACCGTCTTTGCTGATATCGACCCAGCGCAAAATCGGTACTTCCCATTTGGCTTTTTCGGTGGCTGTTTGTGGTTTGGTCGTGCGGGCGATCGCACCACCGGGAATTTCGCAAGTTGCAAAATCTGCTTCTACATTTAACCCAAAGGCTGCTTTTACTAAAACGTGAGTTTCTTGCCAATCTACAACTGTCTTAATTTTCAGCATTGGCGAACCTGTTTCTACTATATAATCTTGGCAAAACTCCGATTTGCCGATTTGCATAATTACGCGCAAACTCTGCAGCACTTCTCCCCGCTCTACCCAATAAATCTCTTTGACTATCGGCGCGGGTAATGGATGTTTTTGATAATTCGGATCGATGTTCCAAGCATCCCAATATTGACCGCTATCTTGAAATGCTTGCAGTTCATTTCCCCCGGCTGCATTCAGAACTTCTCTGTTATTTACTTTATCCCAAAGGCTGAATAAATTGCCAGTTTTTTCGTCTATTTTTGCCATAATTAATTCATTTTCCAACACCATTCTTTCGGGTGCAAAATGCGTTTCTTGACAAGGCTTGTTTTTTTGTGCTATACCGTATGTAAGTTTTGATAACTCTATCTTTTTATCGGTTTCGGGGCTAGCGGACGCATTATCTAGGGTTTGAGCGGATTCGCGACACAGCCAAAACACTCGATAGCCGATCGCGGGTAGATGATTTGCCGAAAATAACAGTGTAGATTGCGGCTGTAGTCGATCGCCCTTGACAATCTGCGAAGCCAGTCGCTGTAGGGACAAATCGTAAATTTGCCAAGCTGAATCAGCGGAATCGGGAAGCGGTACGGCGACAACCTCAGAGCGCGACCAATTGAGAGTATTGAAAACTAAAATCGGTTGAGGGTCGGGCTGCGGAGGAGAAGGTCGAGAAATCTGAGCTGCTATGGCATCCAGAGATTGTAGCAGGATTTGGCGGCAAGTGCGATCGACCTGGGCAAAGGCTAGATTAGCATCTGTGTAGACTTGGGCGATCGCAGAACCGGGCAAAATATCGTGAAACTGGTTAAACAAAACTTGTTTCCAAGCTGACTCTAACTCAGATTTGGGATAAACCGCACCAGTGCAGATTGTGGCGAGCGAAGACAGCAACTCAGCTTGGTAGAGCAACTCTTCGCAGCGGCGGTTTTGGCGTTTTTGGTCAGCGCGAGTCGTGTAGCAACCCCGGTGGAATTCTAAGTAAAGCTCATCTTTCCAAATCGGGAGAGTGGGGAAGTGGGGAAGTTCGGATTTCTGGTTTTTGAGATTAGTTGGGAAATCAAGGCATTGGGGTTCTGATTCCGATATTTGGCCTGAAAAATTACCGCCTAACGCTGACAAATTCTCGGCTGTTTTCCGAACTTCCCAATTTTCCCGACTTAGTGGCTGGTTTGTGCGACTTTCGGCTAAACTTGCGGATTTTTCGAGCAATTTTTCAGATGTGACATCCGAGAAAGTTTCGCCAACCTTCCCAGCTTCCAAACTGGCGGAACTTTCTCCAGTTGAGTTTGCTGTTTCGGCTAAACTTGCGGAATTTTCGAGCAAGTTTTCAGCGGCGATATTCGAGAA
>JAUBOH010000054.1:0-19117 GCA_036700145.1 Microcoleus occultus BM001215366 | reverse complement strand
TTTCGGCTAAACTTGCGGAATTTTCGAGCAAGTTTTCAGCGGCGATATTCGAGAAAGTTTCGCCAACTTGAGGAAGTTTCAAACTTGCGCGACTTGACTGCGGCGCCACATCAGATTGAGAGTCGATTCCCGCAACTTCCGGCAAAAACTGACTCTCAATCAAAGACAAATAATCAACCGCTTTCGCAAACTCCATCCTTGGGAAAAAAGGCGACAGTTTCCAGCGTTTCGCCACCTCCAACATATCACGAGTCGGGCCGCCCCCGTGGTCGCCAACTCCCGGCAACCAAAGAGCATCTTGCAAATTAGTTTTAACTTGCCAGTCAAAAGCATGACTTGCCATTTTTACAGATTCTATACTTTCGCCGATCGCACCAGACATCATGCTAAATATTTTAGTACCGTCCAACCCTTCCCACCAAAACACACCGTGGGGAAACTCGGTTGAATCGTTCCACCGCAGCTTCTGCGTCACAAAATATTCTACGCCGCCGCCGCGCAAAATCTGAGGCAATTGCCACCCAAAACCGAAAGTATCCGGTAGCCAAGCCACCCGCATCAATTCCCCAAACTTTTCCTTGGCATAACGCTGTCCGTAAAAAACTTGCCGCACCATTGATTCAGCGCAAATCAAGTTTAAATCCGGTTCAACCCACATCCCGCCGACAACTTCCCAACCTCCGACGGACACTTGTTTTTTAATCTCTGCAAATAAGTCCGGCCGGTGTTCTTCTATCCAAGCATAAAGCGCTGGAGTTGAATGGCAGAAAATCAAATCGGGAAACTCCGAGCGCAATTTCAACACCGACTCAAAAGTTCGCTCTGCCGCTTCCCAAGTTTCCGGTACAGGCCACAGCCAAGCTAAGTCTAAATGAGCGTGGCCGACCAAATAGATTTTACCTTTGTATATAGATTTCAGAGAACAACTTTCTCCTATATATATAGATGTAGTGTGTTCACTTTCTCCAGTACCAAAAATCTGATTCTTTCCTTCCCTCTCTGTGTCCTCTGTGCCCTCTGCGGTTCCATCATCTAAATTCGCAGAAAAAGCGCGCAAATATCCCAGTAAATTGTGCCGCAAAACCGATAGCGAGCGATCGAACTTTTGTCGATCGCGCACCGCCGACCAATCGATCGAATTAAGCGCCAAATCAATCTGAGATTTCAGCATTTCCCCCTTGACAAGAATTGCGCGGTCGGCTATTATTTCAGTGGGGAGGTATTGGGAATTTAAATTTTCCTGATTACCGGAGAGCGAATTGTGCAAAATCTCTAATTCCGCAGCCACAAAACCCGGATCGAAACAAGCAGGATCGGCAGCTTCGTACAAACAAACCGATCGCACTAAAGCACCGCAATCGTGACCCGGACTTACCAGGCGCAAAACAACTAAAAATTCATCTCCGGGATTTACCGACGAACTCAACAAAACTCGATCGCTACAATCAAATAAATCGCCTTGTCCTACCAACTCCCCGTTCACAAAAATCTGAGCATCTTCGGCCCACCAAGTCAAGCTTAGCAGCAACCGCAGACCAACCACAGGATAGCCGTGCAAATTGTCAGGAATTACAAATTGTTGTCCCAAATAAACAACTTGCTTTCCAGACGGCCAAGCAATATGCCCTTTCCCGTTAAGTTCGGCAATCGGCTTGTTAAAAATACCTACCGCAGAAACAGCAGAGTCAGCATCGCAGTACCTCCAACCAGACTGAACCTCCAATTGACCGAGGCGACGCAACTTCTCTACAACTTCCGAAATATTATTGCTTGCAGGTGACACAGAAGCGCTCATTTTTGGCTAAGATAGGACTTGCGTCGGAATCTAGGGATAATATCGAACCGCGAAGACGCGAAGGACGCGAAGAAATAAAGGTTTCAGAGGGTTTGAAACTGCGGTTAATATCTGGCTTTGATTTTACAGCAATTTTCGGCAATTCCGGCGCGAAGCTAAAATCTGAATTCAATAATTAAACTTATGTCCAACGGTTACTACGGCCCATACCAAAGCCGAATATTAAATTTTATATCCAAACAGTCCCGCCAAGTCGCCGACAATTGCGATCGAACTTGGCGACAAATTAAACAAGGAACTCTCACCGCTACCCAAATTTTACTTTATCCAGCTTACCTGCTGGTGCAAAGTTCCAGAATGCTGGGCCGACAGTTGCGGGAATCAAGCAAAACAGTAGATTTACCCGAACTGCAAGAATTTGGGGATGACGAAAATCCCGAGTTGCCGCAAAATTGGTTTGGGGAAGTTTCGGAGGAAAGCTCGTTAGCGAAGCCCTCGCAGAGGATCGCCCAAATCTTAAACCTCGCCGAAAATTTGCTAAACTCGTCGCAAAAGGCGACAACTTTAGCCCGCTTCCCTCTGTTAGCAAATCCAGCGATCGATCTTAGCGGACAAACCGCAAAGCATCAAACAACTTCCGTCTTAGAAAAATCCCTTCCCAACACTCAACTAACACCGCAAGTGAAAGTCGAGGGAATCGCCAGTTTTATGCCGGCGCGGACTTTAGTCTTAATCGGAAGTGAAAATCAGATATTAGATATTCTGACACCAGAACAGCAGGAACTGCTCGAAAATCGCCTAACTTGGGAAATTGCCAACGGCGGCCCGGGGCGGCGGGAAATTGCCCAAAAAGAATTAAAATTTAATCTCGGTTTGGAGTCGGCTGCTAAAAAATCTCAACTTCCGCCGGTACGCCGGTTTTGGGAATTGATGGCTTGGCTTCAGACGAGTCCGGTTGCTCTCAAAAGAAATCAGTTTGGAGAGTCAATTTTTGCGGTGAAAAAGTCGCTCGACCGCAACCTAATTTTAGTCCAAAAGGCGATCGCGCCGATCGACCCTGCAAAAATCCCACAGCCCTCAATAGCTGCATCGAATTCGATGCAGCAAAATATCCCAAAACTAGAAACTTATTTTAACAGCAAGCTCGATCGCTCTCCCATGCCTCTGTCTTTTGTTACATTGCTCGATCGCGCCGCCGTCAACCTCGAAGAATTTACCCTACCGCCATCAGCAAAAACAACCGCCGAACCCACACCGCAATTCAAAGTAAAAATTGATACATCCGCCCCAGAAATCAATTTAGATGTTTCCGCCCGCGACATCCTCGAAAAATACGCTCGAAACATCGAACAAATGATTTGGTCGTCGGTTGACCAACTTTTGGGCAAAGAAACCGCAGCCAGCGATAATACGGAGAAATCAGTCGCAATCCAGTATTATTTGAAACAGCGCCAATCACAAGAAAACACGGAAAACAGCCCCGAGGTCGATCGACCGTGGCTGAATTGGCAAGAATTATTCGGGGAAGCAGCACCGCAGCAATTAAGCGTGGGAAGTGCCGAGCCTGAGAAAGCACAAACCAGCCAAAAAGTCAAGCCCGAAATTGACGAATTAGCAGGATTGGCAGAAGGTCGATCGACCGCAATCTCAATATCTCCTTACCCAGAAGCAGTCCACCGCCTGCTGGGGCAGCTAAAACAAAGCTTGCTGGCAAAAAATTCAAAAAGTCAACCCCAACCAGCATCAAATTTAGCTGTTACCAAAAAAAATAGCTCTGCACTCGCAGCAGAACCAACCGCAGGGCCCGCACAGGAAACCCAAGTGCCAAAAAACACAAACCCGAACACCGCACAAAACAGCCAAACCCCAGCAGCAATCACCCCACAAACCAGCAGATACACCGCCGTACAGCCAAAAAATCAGACAGCAGGCGTGCAACCAGAGACCGAATACTTAGAAACAAAAGCCGAATCGATGGGATACATTAAGCACCCCCTAGAACAAGTGCTCGAATGGCTCGATGCAGTCATGCTGCGGCTGGAAAACATCGCCGAGCAACTCTGGAATTGGGCAAAAATCAACTTGCCAAAAATCCTCAAAAGCAAAGAGAAAATTGACTGATCTTTAGCATATGATAAAAAAGTTGCGGCAACAGCAACAAATCAGCCCAGTATTATGCCATCTTTGGAGACTCCCTAGCGTGCTAACCCTCAAAATCGTAGTTAATGTAGTTGTTTTATTTTTTGTTTCCCTGTTCATATTTGGGTTTTTGTCCAATGACCCAGCCCGGAACCCCAACCGCAGAGACATGGAATAAACGGGAAATCTCGCCCTCCGAGTAGGGGCGCGCCACCGCAGCCCCTGTAACAGCCGACAAATCAGCAAAAATTAGTCCAACAAAACTTGACCTCGCACCGCCAGCGAGGTTATCTTGTGGCGAAAGCAAGTTTTGAAAGCAGCCAGATTCCGGCGCACCAAAACCACTGCTATTTTTAGATATCAGATTAATGTTTAAACAGTTGCCTTTAGATGCAAAAATTTTCAATAATTTGCACCCTATAAAATCTAAAATCTAAAATCTAAAATCGGATGACTCACCTGTTGTAACTATGCCCTATCCGGTACCGCCGCCAGAACCCCCTGCCATCATCAACATCGCTAAGCCGAAGAAAGTCGCCCTGACTGTAGCTGCTAATGATGGAGAAACCCGCAGCAACTCCGCAGAAATACCGGAACCAAGCCCAGAAATAGTTCAGCTACCCCAGCAGCAACCAGCCGCCGCACTCCTCGGTACCACCGCAGTCACCGGTCAGCCTCCAGAAATCCTAGACCCCCTAACCGCAGTAGAAAGTGGCGATGCAGTAGTGGGATTTGGGCGCCCGGTTCCAGTAGCAATACCGGAAACTGCGGAAGCTCAAAAAGATAGCTCATTTACTGCTTACCAATTGGGTTCGATAGAAAATGCCGTTGCTGCTCGAAATCAGCAAAAAACCGCACAAACGCCGACAAAAGCCGACAGAAATGTTGTCCGACAATCAGAAAATTGGTATCAGGCAAAAGGTCAGCAGTTACAAGACAACTCTCCCGAACCTGCTGAGATAATCATTCCAGAACCAACGCCAGAAAGACTTCCCACCGAACAGCAACAGTTCGAGATCCCAGCACCGGGAACCGCCCCCACACCCGCAACGCCCCCAGCGCCACCGCAACCAAAGCCCAAGCCAGCCGCGCCTCCGGGAGTCCGCACCGCCCCTTCCCAGAGGACGGTTCCTTTTCCGGTCAGCCCCGCCGATACCATTGAAATTAAGGCCGACAGCCAAGAATTTGACGAGAAACAGCAAATTGTCACAGCGGTTGGTAGGGTCATCGTGCGGTTCCGGCAAACTGTAATTGATGCTGATCGGGCGATCGTCAACTTAGTCACCCGCCAAGTGGTAGCATCCGGCAATGTCGCCTATACCCGCGGGCAACAAGTAGTGCGCGGCCAGCGGATGGACTTCAATCTCGGCCTCAACAGCGGCGCCGTCGAACAAGCAAGCGGCGAAATTTTCCTCCCCGCAGCAGGTAGCGAACTAACCCCCACACTACCCACAGATATCAGTGCGGGGACGATTCTCGAACAGCCCCTGAGCGATCGAATTACCAGCCAGCAGCCCGTGCGCGGAGTCAAATCCCCCGGAGCTGCTACAGTTACCATCGGCGGTGGCGGACAGTTAGCAGCCCCCCAAGTTGTCGGCGCCGTCAACCGCGTCCGCTTTGAAGCAGAACGCCTCGAACTCCGGCCCGACGGCGTGAGAGTAGCAACCAACATTCGGATTACCAACGACCCATTTTCCCCGCCAGAACTCGAATACAGGGCCAGGACAGCCACGATTAGAAGAATTTCGCCCACGGCGGAGGAATTGGTCACAACTCAACCCCGGTTGGTGTTTGACAACCGCGTCAAAATACCCGTCTATCCCCGCCGACAAGTTTTTGACAGCCGACAGCAAAACGGCCCGTGTTTGACCTTTGGCTACGACGGGGGCGACAGGGGCGGTTTGTATGCCGAGTGCGGTTTTGAGGTGTTGCAAAACGGGCCAGTGCGGCTGAGCCTGACCCCCCAAGTTTACCTCCAGCGCGTCGTCGAAAAGCACGGCGGCAATCCGTTTTTTCCCGACAGCTACGGGCTGAAAGCGAGGTTGGGCGCTACTTTGGGCCCGCGCACCAGGCTGGACGGCTCGGCAATATTTCTGAGTTTTGAGAATTTCCCGAACTTGGCGGAAAACAGCTTTCGGGGCAATTTGCGCCTGCGACAGTCGATCGGCAATCACAATCTAGCAGCAGAATATAGCTACCGCGATCGGCTCTTTAACGGTTCTCTGGGCTTTCAAACCGTCAACAGCAGCCTCGGCGCAGTCCTCACTTCCCCAGTCATCCCCCTCGGAGGAACTGGCATTAATCTCAGCTACCAAGCCGGGTATCAATTTATCAATGCTGACACCGATCGACCAGACTTGCTCGAACCAGTGCGGGAAAACAACCGGATTGACTTAGGCCGCGCCCAAGCCAGCGTCGCCTTGAGCCGCGGCTTCAACCTCTGGCAGGGTCAACCGCTGCCCCGCACTCCCACCCAGGGTTTGAAGTACACGCGGACGCCTGTGGTTCCCTTCTTGCAACTGGCCTTGGGAGTCCGGGGAGTTAGCAGTTATTACAGCAGTGGCGATCGGCAAAACTCGATCGCCAGCAGCATCGGAATTCAAGGGCAGTTCGGCCATTTCTCCCGCCCTTTCCTCGATTACACTGGGTTTAATGTGACTTATACTCAGGTAGCGCAAGACGGCATATCGCCTTATTTGTTCGATCGCTTAGTAGATTTGAAAGTTCTATCTTTTGGGCTTGTCCAGCAAGTCTACGGAGGGTTTCGAGTCGGCTTTCAAAGTGCTATTAATTTAGAGAGCAGGGAAACAATCAGTACGAACTACACTTTAGAATACAGCCGCCGCAGCTACGCAATTATTTTGCGTTTTAATCCCGAACGTCAAGTCGGCAGCCTGACTTTTAGAATTAGCGACTTCAACTGGAACGGCACTCCCGAACCTTTTTCCGGGGACGTGCGAACTGTAGAAGGAGGCGTGCGTTTATCCGATTAATTCAATTGGCTAATTGGGCATCGGTCATCGGTCACTTGTGCTGAGCCCTTCGGCTTCGCTCAGGGTAAACTCCGCCGAAGTATCGGTCATGGGGTATTTGGAACCAACAGACAACAGTCAACAGTTAACAGTCAACAGTCAACAGACAACAGTCAACAGTTAACAGTCAACAGTCAACAGTCAACAGATAACAAATGACAGAAGTGACAGCAATATCTGCACAAGCAGCGGCTCTGCTGGTTCACTACGGTTTTGACCTAGGTGGCAAAAAAGCAGAGAAATTGGCGGGTGAATGGCTGACCAAGTATCCCGGCTATTGGCTGCGTTTAGCAGTGGTTGAAGCGCTTTATCAAGGGCGCTACAAGGCTGTTTCTGTCGGACAGCTCTTGAGTATGTGGCAGCGGATAGGCCAACCGCTCTATCATTTCAATCGCGAGTTTGAACGCTTAGTATGCAACAATTTCCCTCAAGATTTAACCTTTGAAAGAGATGCTAAACTACCGCCGCCCGACGAGATACTTTTATCGAGCCCGGAATCGGAAGCGATTGTCACAGAGTTAGATTTGGTTGAGCCGTCAGAGTCCCAAATCGATCGCCCGCCAGATGCAGAAGTCCCGAACGCAGAGGCCCCGGAAACAGGAAAATTGCCCGCAGCCGACGATCGCACACCAGAAAATACAGAAGTTGTAATCTATGAAGATGCGGCAGTTACCGCCCTCGCCGATCGAGCCGAGACCGATCGCTTCTTAGCGGACAAACCTGTCGCAAAATCATTCCCAGTTGTCAAACACACTGATTTTCACACCAAGTTAAAAGCCATTGCCCGAGAAGGCAGAAGAAAGAAGAGAGAAAGCATAAAACAGAAATAATATTAATTCCGGTTGAACTCATACATGACTGTTGACTGTTAACGGTTGACTGATTCATGACTAATGACTAATGACTAATGACTCATGACTCATGACTAATGACTAATGACTAATGACTCATGACTCATGACTCATGACTAATGACTAATGACTAATGACTCATGACTAATGACTAATGACTCATGACTAATGACTAATGACTCATGACTCATGACTCATGACTCATGACTAATGACTATAGTTGTTTGTCACTCTTGACTTTTCGCACTTACTCCCATCCGAATTTCCGAACAAAAAGATGCTTGTTCAGTACCGTTAGCTTGCTTGACAACGCTAGTCCGCAGCCGCAGGTTGGGCATGAGATACCACAGCCTTTCTTCGGCATGGAGGGTGTCAGATTCTGTAATCAATGTCAGCACCTCGTCGCCGCCCATCACGTAGCGGCTGTTTCCCTTGTCTTGCAACACTTGTCCTTCGCTGGGATTGTCAGGATTCGGCACGATCGCTAGTATTGTAGAACCAATTTGTTTAGCTTGGTTGCGATCGGGAATACCGTCCCAAGTAATCCGAACGCTAGTTAGCTTAGTGGAGGCCGGGTTAATCGAATGCTGTTGGCAAAGTTTGACGACTGCTGCATCGCTAGCTGTGAGTATTTCTATTTTGAGGTCAGATTTACCAGCCTGCAATTGGCCAGAATTTAGATTGTGTACAGTACGCTGAGAAAACCATTTGCCTGCACTTAACTCAAAAAACTCAATAACATCCATGAAATTTGTCTCTAAACTTAAATACTTCTTTATTTTCGATCGCGACTTGCGCGCTATGGAGTCAGAAACCCGGTTTCTTCCTGCCCACAAGGGCGGCAAAACCAATGATTTTGGCTAGAAACCCGGTTTAAGAGTGCAAGTCCTATTCTATATTTTAAAGGAATGGGGCGCGCCTGCAAAACTTTCCTAGAGCTTTGAATGATCGCAGATTGCAGGTGCGGTTGAGGTACGAAGCCCAACCCGGGGGACACCAGCCTCGCTGATGCAGCCCAATTGACCATAAAATTAGAGCATCGGAAATCATGTTTCGTTAAAAAAAGTCTTGTTCGCACATCAAATAGGATTGCCACACATCAAAATTTTTAGCTTTGACAGTGTTTATCGTCGATCGACAATCATTGCCGTGCCTAGGAGCTATATTAAGAAAAACAACGATATATGTCAGCTTTTATCGATCGAACGGTAAATTTGGCGCAGCGCCGGTTGAATTATATTGGCCGTGGTTTACTCGAATCAGACTCATAGAAAAATTCTCAAAGTAGACTCGGACTAAAAAACCCGCAATTCATCGAACCATCAGCAAACCGAGGGCAGCGTCCCGGTAGCAAACAGCATTCAAATATGTCATGCTAAGTCAAGAGCTAAATAAGCGAGAAAAGATTCTCGATCGAGTTTAGGGCAGGGTGCAGCTAGCGATCGCATACATTTAAAAAAGACATCCGTAAATTTATGAGCGAGTTTACACAAGGGTTGGATAAAATGCAGCCTGCTGAACAAACACACTGTCTGGGAATCCTGCCAAGTCAGCTAGCAGCGACCTCAGACTCAGAGAAATTATACAGCCTACTAACAGATTACAATTTTATTGAAGCCAAGCTGTCAGCATCGTCCGTACAGGCACTAATAGAAGATTACGATTTAGCGACAAGTCCCGACATTATAACCTCAGACCAAAAAGCCGACAAACTCAAATTAATCCAAGAAGCAATTCGGCTTTCCGCCCACATTTTAGCAAAAGACCAAACCCAACTAGCAGCCCAACTAATTGCCAGGTTGATGCGCTTTGAAATTCCAGAAATTCAAGAATTACTAGCACAAGCGACCAAGCAAAAAAAACCCTGGCTGCAGCCTCTAACGCCCAGCTTTACCCCTCCCGGCGGGAGATTGCTGCGAACCCTCACCGGACATACAGACTGGGTACAAGCTGTAGCAATCACCCCCGACGGCAAGCGGGCAATTTCTGCATCCTCCGACCACACTCTCAAAGTTTGGCACTTAGAAACAGGAGAAGAACTTTCCACCCTCAAAGGTCATCTTACCTACGTCAATGCCGTAGCTGTCACCCCCGACGGCACCAAAATAATTTCCGGTTCTTGGGACAATACGATTAAAATTTGGAATTTAGAAACTGGAACAGAAATATTGACATTTGCAGGCGATACTTTTGCGGTAGAAGCAGTAGCAGTAACTCCCGACGGCAAGCGAGTAATTTCCGGTTCCTGGGACGGCAGCATCAAGATTTGGAATTTGTCAACAGGGGCAGTAATTTTCAACCTCAAAGGTCACAGCAGTTTTGTCCAGTCCGTAGCAGTAACTCCCGATAGCAAACGGTTGATTTCCGGGTCAGGCGACAACAGCATTAAAGTCTGGAACCTAGAAACGGGAAAAGAACTTTTTACTCTCATCGGTCACGCAGATTGGGTAAAAGCAGTAGCAGTTACTCCCGACGGCCAACAAATAATTTCCGGTAGTTACGACGGAACAGTCAAAGTTTGGAGTTTGTCAGAAAGGAAGCAACTTTTTACTTTAGGAAAACACGGCAGTTTCGTTCAAGCTGTGGCAATCAGTCCCGACGGAAAACGGGTAATTTCCGCTTCCGGCGACAAAACGCTGAAAGTTTGGAATCTGGTAACAAAAGAAGAACTTTTCACTTTTACCAATCACATCGCCCCAGTAAATGCTGTAGCAGTCACCCCGGACGGCAAGCGGATAGTCTCTGGTTCCTCTGACAAAACTCTGAAAGTTTGGCATTTAGAAATAGGCCAAGAAAATTTATCATTTGCAGGTCACGACGACTGGGTAAATGCTGTAGCAGTGACGGCGGACGGTACGAAAGCGATTTCCGGTTCTGGAGATAACAGCATTAAAGTTTGGAACCTCAAAAACGGACAGGAAATCTTTACTATTCCGGGACATCAAGATTGGGTAAAAGCGATCGCAATTACAGCGGATAGCAAGCGAGTAGTTTCGGGTTCCGGCGACAAAACTGTGAAAGTTTGGGATATTGAAACCGGAAAAGAAATCTTTACTTTCACGGGTCATGCAGACTGGGTGAACTCGGTAGCAGTGACTCCGGACGGAAGGATGGCGATTTCGGGTTCTGGAGACAAAACTATTAAAGTTTGGAGTTTAGAAACTGGACAGGAACTTTTTACATTTTCAGGTCATGCTGACGGGATAAAAGCTGTCGCAGTCACTCCAGACGGAAAATGGGTAATTTCGGCTTCCGGCGACAAAACTCTAAAAGTTTGGAGTTTGGGGAAAGAAAAGAATATTTTGGCAAATGTCTGGAATTTAGCCGTCAAAAATCTACTTTTCACCCTCAAAGGTCATGAAAGTTTTGTGAATGCTGTGGCGGTGACGACTGATGGCAAATGGGCGATTTCTGGCGGGCGGGAACACAATCTAAAAGTTTGGGATTTGTCAAGTAGAAAAGAAGTTTTTACTTTGGGAGGTCATGCGGATGCGGTAACATCTGTGGCGACTGTGGGAAATAAAGCAATTTCTGTTTCGGATGACAATACTCTAAAAGTTTGGGATTTGTTGAGTCGAAAAGTAGTTGCTACTTTCAGGGGAGATAGTGCTTTGAAAGCTTGCGCTGTTGCACCTGATGGGGTGACAATTGTGGCGGCGGAAGCTTCGGGACAGGTGCATTTTTTGAGGTTGGAAGAGGGGAAATAGTTATTATCAATGTGTTTGTAGTGAGGACTAAAGTCCTGACTGCAAATCAATTTTATTGTGTTCGATCGACTTTCTCCTTCCTCTCTTCCTCAGCGCCCTCAGCGCCCTCTGCGGTAAAAAATCTCATTCATATCAAATCCGGTAGCATCGGAATTAATATTACCCGAAATCAGGACACCGCGACGTGCCGTTTCACGGCAGCAATGAATCGGGGTAGTCCAAGGGCACGTCGCGGTGTCGAAAGCTTATCATAAGGAGTGTAACCGGAATTGATATCACACTCACAGCGAATCAAAAATAGGGCAGACACCGCCCGCCCTGCAAAACTACTTCCTCTGCAACTTCACCCCGCGAATCGAACAATCCAAAAGCTCGATCGGGTGCATCAAAGTAACTTCCTTACCCTGCAACTCCAAATGCTTCTTAATTTGCAGCGAACAACCAGGATTAGAAGAAGCAATCAACTCCGCGCCAGTATTCAGCAAATTCTCCACCTTTTGCACTCCCAATTCATCAGCAATCTCCGGCTGAAGCATATTGTAAACCCCCGCACTCCCGCAGCACAAAGCCGCATCCAGAGGCTCTTTTAACTTCACACCAGGAATTTGTTGCAGCAACTGACGCGGCTGCAAACTAATCTTTTGTCCGTGCAACAAATGACACGCATCTTGATAAACGATTGTCAAATCTCCCTCTGTCAAAGGATTGAGTTTCGCCGTAATTCCGGCACTTGCCAAAAACTCTTGGATATCCTTAACATTAGCAGCAAATTTCTCCGCTTTTTCCCGATATTCCGCATCATCTGCTAAAATGTGACCGTATTCTTTCAAAGTGTGACCGCAACCGGCAGCATTGATAATCACAAAATCAACACCAGTATTTTCAAAGCTGTCAATCATCTGTCTCGCCAAAGCTTTCGCCTGTTGGGCTTGTCCTTGATGTTCCGGCAAAGCAGCACAGCATCCCTGACTTTTCGGAATCACAACCTCGCAACCGTTAGCCGTCAAAACTCGCACAGTAGCCTCATTAACAGGCGAGAATAATAGTCTCTGTACGCATCCTAAAATCACGCCGACTCGATAGCGTTTCTCCCCCTGTGCGGGAATTACTTCGGGCAAATTATCCCGGAAAGAATCAACAGTTACCTCGGGCAAAATTGATTCCATCGCCGCCAAACGGGGAAATACTTTTTTCAGCAAACCTGTTTTGCGAATTAGTTTCGGCAGTCCTAATTTTTGATAAATAAACAGCGGTACAAGCAAAGGCCGCAATCTGTGAGGATAAGGAAAGAGATTAAAAATCAGAGTCCGAATTACATTGTCAGAAAAAGTGCGTTTCTGATTTCGAGTAACTTGGTGGCGAGTTGCGGAAATTAACTTGTCGTATTGAACTCCCGACGGACAAGTTGTCACGCAGGCCAAACAGCCCAAACAAGTATCGAAATGCTGCGAAGTTGCTTCATTTAAAGGTGCGTCGCCTTCATTAATGGCATCCATTAAATAAATGCGGCCTCTAGGCGAATCCATTTCTTTACCGAGTACGCGATAACTCGGACAAGTTGACAAACAAAAGCCGCAGTGGACGCAAGTATCGATCAACTTCGGATCGGGCGGGTTGTTGGCATCGAAACCCGGGATTTCGAGGGTTTGCAAGTGGGGATTTTGTGCTAGGAAATTGCTTTCTTTAGCAGGTTTTAAATCGTCGCTGGGAATTGTAGAATTTTCTGAACTTTGCATATATTACGTAATTGTTTTGGTTCGTAGTAAGGACTAAATTCCTTTCACATTGCAAGCCTAAATTCATCAACCCAACAAAAAATTCTCTTTTTTCCTCTTCCTTCGCGGTCTTTGCGCCTTCGCGGTTCGCAAAAAAAAATCTAGTTCGCAAATGATTTAGACGGGGATTCAATAAAAACTGAAGTCCTGACTGCAAACTTTTAACTAAATACCGCTGATAAAACGATTTGGACTCAAAATAGTTTCCGGGTCAAACTGCTGCTTGATCCGGCGCATTAGATCGATCGCACTTCCAGTATAGCCCCAAACATCTAACTCTTGCTTGATGTGAGTCGGCGCGACTAAAACAGTCAAAAAGCCGCCTTTAGCCTCGCACCTTTGGCGTACTTGCAACAGCGTTTGAGCAGTCGCAGTCTCAAACCGCAAAACCCCCAAACCGCTGCCGGCATGAATCAGAGCGTCCTGTACCGGCAATTCGTTAATGGCCGTTACAGCTTCCGACGGTCTGATTCCTATTTTGCAAATAATTGCCGACTTTGTGTTAGAATTCCACACTGTTTCTGGCAATCTTTGCCATAACTGATGCTCATCATTTTCGCCGCAGTTCGTGCCTTGCAAACCCAACTTTTCGCCAACTTCTAGTAACCGGGCTGATTGTTGTTGAACGCTTTCTGCAATACTTTGAAATCTGACGATTAATCCTGTACCGTTTCCTAAGCCTAATTTTGCGACTAAATCAGGTGACAGCAAATCAACGGCGGTGGGTGTCAAAGCTGAGGATAACAGGATTTGAGCTGCTTGAGCTAAAGCCCCAGCTTCTCCAGTCAATATTACTGTTCCCGATGATTCAGGTAGTGGATAAACTCGGAAAGTTACTTGACTGATGACGCCCAATGTGCCGTAGGAACCGGTAAACAGTTTCATCAAGTCGTAACCGGCGACATTTTTCACAACTCGACCTCCGGCTACCGCAATTTTACCGTCCGATCGCACAAACGTCATTCCCAACAGCAAATCGCGAACGCCCCGATAGCGGTGGCGCAGGGAACCCGCATCAGCAGTAGCGATAATGCCGCCCAAGGTGGCCTGTAGTGGATATGCCGGATCGATCGGCAAAAATTGACCCGCTGCGGCTAAAATTTGCTGCAAATCGGCAAACTTCATCCCCGCTGCCGCCGTCACGGTTAAATCGCCCACAGCGTGTTCTACAAGCTGGTTCAGGCGCGCCGTGCTCGCAGCAATATTAACTCCCTTAACTAAACCGCCCCAATCGAGTTTGCTGCCGCTCCCGCAAGGCAAGACGCCCCACCCATTTTGCCGAGCACGAGCAATGACGGCGGCGAGTTCTTCTTGAGTATTCGGGTAAACGGTGCAGGCTATTAAAGTGCCCGGCGCAACAGCTTTTTCTACCCGTTCTTGCCAAAAAGCCTCTGTGTCCTGCGGCAGACAGATGCCAGAACTGCCGACAATACTTTCTAATTCTTGTATGCTAACGTAATTTGCGGTAGAGAAAGATTTCATGAAGGTTGCGAGACGCCCGGTAAAAAAATCATCAAAACACTGCCTAAAACCATTAAATATTAATACGGGCCCGATATTCAAAACATGAACAAACAAATGTCTCAAAACCGACTTTCTGTAGGAATTACCGGTCTCAACGAAGTGATTAGCGGGGGGCTGATTCCTCAGCGCTCTTATCTGGTGCGCGGCGGCCCGGGTACTGGCAAGACTACACTGGGTTTTCACTTCTTGGCAGCAGGTGTGGCTGTGGGAGAAACGCCCCTGTTTATTACTTTAGGAGAACCGGAAGCGCAGTTGCGCGCCAATGCCGAAACTCTCGGTTTTGACATTGAAGCGATGGCGTTTCTAGATTTGAGCCCGTCTTCAGAATTTTTTACCGAAGTTCAGACTTATGACATTTTCTCCCCTTCCGAGGTTGAGCGAGAACCGACTACACAAAAGATTATCGAGCGAGTCAAAGCTGTCAAGCCGCAACGGGTGTTTTTGGATGCGATCACTCAATTTCGCTACTTAGCTGCGGATGAGTTTCAGTTTCGCAAGCAAGTTTTGTCTTTTCTGCGGTTTTTGGTGGAAGGGGGGGCGACGGTGGTGTTCACCTCCGAAGGTACATTAAGTGCTCCCGACGACGATTTGCAATTTATCAGCGACGGAGTAATTTATTTAGAACTGCGCCCTGAAGGGCGTACTCTGTCTGTCACCAAGCTGCGCGGTTCCAACTTCCGCGACGGCCGCCATTCGCTGCGCTTGAGTCAGACTGGTATGGAGGTATTTCCGCGTCTGCTTCCAGACAACTATCAGCAGGATTTTGTCGCTGAACCGATTTCTGCTGGGGTTCCAGAAATGGACGAACTGCTGCACGGGGGACTGGAACGGGGGACTGTGACGGTGATTAGCGGGCCTAGCGGCGTGGGTAAAACGACGGTGGGGATTCAGTTTATGAAGGAGGCGGCGGGAAGGGGGGAGCGATCGGTAGTTTACATTTTTGAGGAGTCAATTTCTACTCTGCTGCACCGCTGCGAATCAGTTAACATCCCGGTTGGGGCGATGATGGCGCAAGGAAGTCTTTCGGTGATACCTGTGGAACCTTTGCTGTACTCGCCGGATCAGTTTGCCAATATGGTACGCCAGGAGGTGGAGCAGGAAAAGACGCGGATTGTGATGATTGACAGTATTTCTGGCTATCAGCTTTCGATGCGGGGGCAAGATTTGGTGAACAATTTGCACGCTTTGTGCAAGTATCTCAAGAATATGGGAGTCACGGTGATCTTGATTAATGAGGTAGAAGCGATTAGCGGAGATTTTCGGCTGACTGAGATCGGGATTAGCTATTTGGCGGATAATCTTCTGTTTATACGCTATCTGGAACGCCAACTGCATAATAGGACAGAAATCCGCAAGGCGATCGGAGTAATTAAAAAACGAGTCAGCAATTTCGAGAGAACTCTGCGAGAACTCGATATTACTCGCTACGGCATCAAAGTCAGCAAACCGATACGGGGGCTGCGTGGCATTTTGAGTTCGGCGCCGGTGTGGGTTGATGGGGTAGCGGATGAAGATTGAATCAATTAGTTGTGCTTTTCATTTGCTAATTTTCCACTATCTATGAAGTAATATCTATTCCGGTAACACTCATACATGATAGAAACGGAGGACACGGCGCCGTGTCCCGATCGCGGGTAAAATTAATTCTGATGCTACCTAATTTGATATAAGGTGCGCAGTGCGCACCCTGCTTTAATCTAAAATCTCAAATCTCAAATCTAAAATGGTATAACCCGTATTCGCAGGAAGCCGATCGATGACTGGCAACTCCATAATTTTAGCCGTAGACCGCAATCAGCGAAACTTGGAACTCTTAGCACAATTTCTCAATAAAGAAGGATACCAGACGATCGCGGCTGATAGCTTGGAAGAGTTCGCACGGGCGATCGGCGAGCCTGCTAGGATCGGGATGGCTTTAGTAGATATTTCTGGTTTCGACCGCCGGATTTGGGACTGCTGCGAACAACTGCGAAATCACCAAATCCCTTTTCTGATACTTTCGCCCAAACAAAGCGCGGCCCTTCAGCACGAAAGCTTCTCCCGCGGTGCTCGGAGTATACTGGTAAAACCTTTGATCGTTAGAGATTTGCTGGGAATTGTTCACAGCTTGTTAGGAGAACCTGCGTGAGTCAAATTTTATTGCTTGTCGAACAGAAAGAAAATCGCCGCTTGTTATTAGAATGGCTGGCAGTTCACTATGAGGTATTGCTGCCAAACTCAACAGAAAATATTGATAATTTTTTACCATTTAATCAATCTTTTGACCTGGGGATAGTTGACGGTCTTGCCCTGAAAAGGCACTGGCAATGGATCGCCGTCCAAAAACAAGCCGAACACCCGGTATGCTTGCCTTTTCTTTTGATAACATCGCGCTCGGATGTAGGGATGGCAACGCGGTTTATTTGGCAAACTATTGACGATTTAATTATTGCTCCGATCGAGAAGATAGAATTGCAAGCGCGGGTGGAGATTTTGCTGCGATCGCGCCAGTTGTCTTTAACCCTAAAATTGTCTCACGACCAACTCGATCGCACTCTGCAAACAGCGAAAGAACTCAACGATATGAAAACATCTTTGCTGTACATGATTGCCCACGATGTTCGCAATCCTTTGAACTTTATCCTCGGCACTACACAAATTCTTTCCAAGTACAAATCGACATTAACAGATGAGAAAACACAAGAATTGCTAGACAAAACTCAAGCAGCAGCAAAAGGCATCGATCAGTTATTAGATGATGTTCTGCTGCTGGGCAAATTTGAGTCTGGAAAAATCGCGTTTTGCTTGATACCGCTAGACTTAGCCGCGTTTTGCAATCAGTTGGTAGGCGAATTTCAGAGCAGCCTGAAGTTGAAACCTCAAACTGAGCCAGTGATGCTGATTTTTGTGAATCACAGTCAATCGGCGATGGCGTGTTTGGAGGCCAGTTTGCTCCGGCGCATTCTGAGCAATCTGCTGTCTAATGCTATTAAGTATTCTCCCCCAAATACTCAAGTAATATTTGAATTAAAAGTTACTGAAACTGAGGCTATTTTTTCCGTACAGGATGCAGGAATTGGCATACCTTTAGCAGACCGAGAACGCCTGTTTGATTCGTTTTACCGGGCTAAAAATGTCGGTCAAATTCCCGGTACTGGATTGGGGCTGAGCATTGTTAAAAAATGCGTGGACTTGCACGGTGGCGAAATTAGTTTGAGCAGTTCTGAAGGCGTTGGCAGTACGTTTACGGTAACGCTGCCGATCGCAAAACTTGCAGAATAACCAGTCTCGCCTGCAACGCCTTAAACTAGATGCAGGTATTATTGTGGGATATTCAGTATGGAACCCGAAGATGTAATGGCGCTCGTCCATCCGGCGATCGCAGTGGCGGTAGTTTTCCCGATTATTGGTACTGTTGTCAATGCGGCTTGGCAAACTCGCCAGCGCAGGCTGCAAGTCGCCACCGGCGACAAAAGCAAAATTCCTCCTACCGTCGGCCCGGAGCACCTAAAATTGGGCCGGTTGCTGACTGGGGCGATCGTCGGAATTACGTTAATTGCGCTTGCCTACTCTATTTATTTTAAAAGTATTCTGGAGAAGAATCTGTGGGGAAAATCTCCCAGTCAAGTAGTTTTCATTGCGCTGATGTTTGCCGCGACAATTGCTTCTCTGGTGTTTTTGTATCAAGCAAGACAGAGGCTTTGGCGGGGAGTATTTGCGAGTTTGACTGGTGTCGGTTTGGTAGTTTTGGGATTCCAAGATGGGGTTTTTCGCAGAGACGATGAATGGCTGGTTTCTCATTTTTATTACGGCATCGCTGCGGCGCTGTTGATGGTTTTTTCCTTGGCAATTGCGCCGGAAATTTATCAGGATCGATCGCACGGCTGGCGGAAAATTCATACTGTTTTAAACTGTATCGCCCTGCTGCTATTTCTCGGTCAAGGAGTTACGGGTTCTCGCGATTTGTTGGAAATTCCTTTGAGCTGGCAAAAAGAACACGTCTATCAGTGCGATTTTAAATATAAAACTTGTCCGAAACCAGCTCCAAAAATATAAGCTATTGTGCGTTTATTAGAGGATTTGACGACTTTTGATAGGGAGCGAAGTATACTTTTTTGTTTATGACTAATATCAATTCCGGCTGCGCCGGAATGACAAGCGAGGAAACGGCAGTGCCCAAGGAGTGTCAACTTAAGGTCAAACGTAGTCAGAGACTGCTGTTTGACTGTTAAGGCCAGATCACCCTGGCGCCCCCCTTAAGAAGGGGGGGACAGGAGTTTTTTCAAAGTCCCCCTTCTTAAGGGGGATTTAGGGG
>JAUBOH010000053.1:12642-25415 GCA_036700145.1 Microcoleus occultus BM001215366 | reverse complement strand
CACGGCACTGCCGTGTCCCTACCACGATCAATTGTAGGGACACGGCAGTGCCGTGTCCTCGCTTATCATGTCTGAGTGCAGCCGGAATTGATATGAAATCGCTACTAAACAAACAAAGTCCGCGCAACGCGAGACTTGAAGAGAAGATTTTTAATTACTAATGACTATTCTTTGCGCTCGACAGCCACAGTCAAATGAGCCGCCACAGCCCCAACTGCCGCAAGTACAGCAGCAATTGGAAATACTACACTCCCCGCCACGCCGCCTACCAATCCCGCCATCAGCGGAATGTCTGCCAAAATTCGCCCTTGCGAGTTTTTGATTACCAGGCGGCGGAGTTTTCCTTGCTGAATTAGTTCTTTGACTTTCCCAATTAAACTGTCAGCGCTAATCTTAAACTCTTCGACTCTAACTTTTTCCTCTGTGGCAAATTCTGAGGCGAATAAAGGAGTTTCAACTGTTGCGTTTGCTGAATCGCCTACTACTGTTTCGTTTTGCAGAATCGTTACTTGTTCTTCTGTGGAATTTAGTTGTGAGTTCATTTTTTGTAGAGCGGGTGAAAACCAGCCGTTCAATTTCTATACTTTTATCTTGGACGATCGCCATTGACAGCGACAGGCAAGAAAACCCTACAATCTGCATTCGTACTTTCCACCCCCACATTTTTACTCAAAACCATATCTTTGTTTGGTTAGATCGGGGCGGGTTTATCTATGTCTAAAGGTAGATAAAATATCTCTGGGAAAACCCACCCCTACTGATTACTTGTGTCGAATTAGCTCGTAAATTTCCACATAGTCTTTAGCTGGATATTTCCACGAATTATCGCAACTCATCCCTTGAATCATGAGTTTTTCAAATTCATCATGATAGTCGTACCACAATCCGATCGCGCGATCGAGCGCCGACTCTAAAGCGCCGTAGTCGCTTTGGTAAAATACGTAACCGTTACGCTCTTGGGGGAGGTGGTCGGTGTCATAATCGCGATCGAACACAGTATTCACCAAACCGCCAACTCCCCGCACCACAGGCACTGTCCCGTACCTCAACCCGATCATCTGAGTCAGCCCGCAGGGTTCGTAATTGCTCGGAACCACAATCAGATCCGAACCAGCATAAATTAAGTGCGACAGTTCCTCATTAAAACCGAGTTCCAAATGGCAATCTGGATTGTCATTTAAAACTTGTTTTTCGTGCTGGAAATGAGCGTTAATTCCCGCTTCTGTCGCCGAACCCAAAAGCACAAATTGCGCGCCTTTATTCAGAGCGTAATAAATAGCGTGGTGCAGGAGGTGAACGCCTTTTTGGTCATCTAAACGACCGATAAACGCCACAATTGGCTTGTCCGCCTCCTGCAGGAAAAGCCGATCGCGCAAAGCTGTTTTAGTTTCGGCTTTTCCTGCCAAATCCTCCTGAGTGTAGTGGTGCGGAATATAGCGATCGCTCTCGGGATTCCACACGTCATAATCGATACCGTTGAGAACCCCGCGAAACTTGTCTTGATACAAATGCAAAGTGTGGCCCAAACCGTAGCCAAACTCGCCGACGTGAGCTTCCCAAGCGTGGTGCGGCGAAACCGTGGTGACAAAGTTCGAGTACACAATGCCGCCTTTCATAAAATTGATGGCAAAAGGGTTAAAATTATCTCGCAGGCGATCGTACTCAAAATAATAATCCGAGCGATTCAAACCCGTTGCTTGCAGAATATCGCTGCCGCCCATTCCCTGGTGTTTGAAATTGTGAATGGTATAACAGACTCGCTGATTTTCCATCCAATTGTATTTGTAAACTTCAAACAGCATGACCGGAACTAAACCAGTTTGCCAATCGTGACAGTGAATCACATCGGGACGCTTATTGCTTCTGAGCAAAAATTCCAAAGCAGCTTTGCTAAAAAATGCAAACCGCATATTGTCATCATTGCAACCGTAATAACAGCCGCGGTTAAAAAAGTTATCTTGAGAGCGAGGTTCGATGAAAAAACACAACAGCCCGTGAACCCAGCCGCAGTAGACATCACATAATATTTCCCCACCGTACCAGGGCACCGCCAGATCCTGATAAGCATAGTGAAGTCCCCAAATGTGGTCGTATCTCATGCAGTCGTACTTGGGCAGAATAATTTCGACGGTGTGGCCGGAATTCTGCAACTCGCGACTCAAACCGTAAACTACGTCGCCCAAACCCCCTGCTTTGATAACGGGGGCGCACTCCGAGGCAATTTGTACGATGTACATTTTTTTTCCTTGCTCCTGGATGAATCTAAAAAATATTTTCTTAACTTGACAAAGTATATGATTTCTAGGCAGATAAGCAAGTCGGCCATTGGGAATACAGGGGGCGATATTAGCTCCCAGCAGCCGGATTTAAGCCTGTTGCGGGCAATAACGGGCAATAACCTAACGCAGCAGCATATCATCGAGGCGAAGTCGCAAGCTCTCCTTCAAAGGAGAAATCATCGGTTGAGCGAGTCAAAATTCCTGCAAGTCGATCGCAAATTCCGCAAAACACAACTCATTTCATCGCATTTGTCAACTCAATTTTTTGAATCAAATCGTCATTTGTCTCATCTCGTTCGGAATAGCGATCGAATAACTCATTCAAAGCTTCTTCTCCAGCAATCTCTCCATTACTGACAAACTTTTCTACCTCCACCGAACCATCACTCAAGAATTCTATTTCCCACCTTTCTCCAGGTACAGCCACAATTACCATCACAGCTCCGTCGCGGTGATGCGCTAAACTATAGTCGATCGTCTGTTTTTTCAAATTTTGCAAAAATAAAATTAGTTGATCCAATCCATTACCTTTCATTTATCAAATCTCCGATCGCTCAACAACTTGCGAACCATCCTAAAACCAGGGATATTTTCTTCAGCACCCCTTTCAATTTCCTCCCATATCATTTCGCTAAATTCTTCCCAACTTGGCGAACCTGCCGGAAGTTGTGCTTGTTTTATACTGCCTTTTTTGCCTTTTATAATCTCAGACACTTTCATGTCGGCAAATTTGTGTGCGATGTCTCTTCCTCCTTATCTTACATAAATCTCATCGAATCAACTCTCGGACAAAAAACTCGCTGTAACTATTTAACCGCACTTCTAAGTATAAAACTCTTTCAGGCTCTTGCACCGAAGAGTGCGTATCGGTAATCAATAAACTTATCTTTTGCAGACATCATCTGCTACTCTTAAATCTTACAGCTATTTTAGCAATAGCAGACAGTACCGCTCCACAATTCTTGAGGAAAGTTTTATGCCTGCGATCGCACAATCTCCCAATCCATCCATTTTAAACGAAATCAACTCAGGATTGCCCAACATTTGCGGTTTTGAAGCAGAAATTAGCGCCGCAGCCAACAGCAACGAACCAGTCTTTCTACTTACCACAAATCTGCGCCTCGAAAACATTCAAGCCGGATTCGCCTGCGCCCTGCATATGCACCAACCGACAATTCCGGCCGGTGCAAACGGCGAACTAATTTGCAATCTCCAGAATATGTTTGAAAATCCCAACCAAGGAGACAATCACAACGCCGGAGTCTTCGCTTGGTGCTATTCCCGCATGGGAGAATTCATTCCCCAACTGATTGCGGAAGGCTGCAACCCGCGAATTATGCTCGATTATTCCGGCAACTTGCTGTGGGGATTGCGCCAAATGGGACGATCCGACATCTTCGACAATCTCAAGCGAATTACCTGCGATCCTCAATACCAACCTCACGTAGAATGGCTGGGCACAATGTGGAGTCACGCCGTCATTCCCTCAACTCCAATTCCCGACATCAAACTCCAAATTCAAGCATGGCAACATCATTTTGCCTCCATTTTTGGCATAGATGCCCTGAAGCGCGTCAAAGGTTTTTCGCCCCCAGAAATGCACTTTCCCAATCACCCAGACACGCTTTACGAATACATCAAAGCTTTGAAAGAATGCGGCTACCGCTGGCTGATGGTGCAAGAACATTCTGTAGAAAATAGCGACGGTTCGGGATTGTCGCAAGACCAAAAATATATTCCCAACCGTTTGCAAGCCCGCAATTCTCGCGGCGAAACCATCAGCATCACAGCTTTGATTAAAACCCAAGGTTCCGATACAAAATTGGTCGGTCAAATGCAGCCGTATTACGAAGCGAAAGGGCGCAAGAAACAGCAAATTGGCAATGTCACGATTCCTGCTTTGGTGACTCAAATTGCCGACGGCGAAAATGGTGGCGTGATGATGAATGAATTCCCCAGCGCCTTTATGAAAGCTTGGCACGAAAACCGCTCTCAAGGTGGCGGAAAATCCGGTGTTGTCGGTTTAAACGGCACTGAATATTTGGAACTCATCGAAGCTGCGGGTGTTAATCCCGATGATTATCCGATTTGTCAAGGGGTTAACCAGCACAAAATCTGGCAGTTAGTCGATCCAGATAGCGCGACACCGGAAAAAGTCGAAAGTGCGATCGACCAACTCAAGCAAACAGACCACAATTTTCACATGGATGGTGCTTCTTGGACAAACGATTTGAGTTGGGTGAAAGGCTACGAAAACGTCTTGGAACCGATGAATCAACTCAGCGCCGCATTTCACCAAAAGTACGATCGGCTGGTGCAGCAAGATCCCACAGTTACCAAGCAGTTTGAATACCAACAAGCTTTGCTTTACAATTTGTTAGTGCAAACAAGCTGTTTCCGGTATTGGGGACAGGGTACTTGGACTGATTACGCGCGGGAACTTTACAACCGCGGCGCTGCTTTAATGAAGTAGGAAAAGTTGCCAGTTGCGGTGTGGCGAAAAACCCGGTTTCTTTGGTCTGTGTGCGATCAAAAACCGGGTTTTTTTACAGAAATCCTTGATTGTAGCCCGCAGATTTGGCAAAAAACCCGGTTTCTTTAGTCTGTGTGCGATCGGTAAGTCCTGTTACATAAGTATTAAGTTGACACAATTTCTCTCTTTTGTGAAAATTGTGTAAAGTTAGTTTGTGTACGAGAGTGCCAATTTCATTTCCAGCAGTCCTCTTGACGCTTTTGACAACAACTGATCCGAAACGCCGGAACTATGATTTTTTTATAAAGATTCTGTGAAGTTAACTTATTTGTAACAGATAAATCTCTAGTTGACCATTAGTTTCAGATACAAACTGAATTCCCAAAACTTCCGTATAAACCCTGTATCCATATCCAAATAGTCATGCTAATTTTAGTGCATCAGTTCAAGTGTTAGCTATCAATTCATTAATCAGGGAAATCAAAGGCATCGTTATGAACTACGGCGAAAAACATTACTGCGACAAATCTCAGTGTCCTCACCCTAAAAATCTGCATTGCAATCAGTTTTGTATTACCTGTTCGAGAACCATTGGCCCGCATCCAATTTTGGATGTGCGATCGGAGTTTGTAGCGGCAACGAAGAAGGAAATTGCTTCTCAATCAAGTTTACCAGAGCATTTTAGACCGAAATTATGCTACGGCTATCTCCCCGGTAGACTGCGAGATACGCCGGAAAAATATCGCCAGCCTTCTTTATATTCTTGCCAAATTTATTCGGATTATTCGTCGAATTCTCCAGCGCTTCAGAACGAATACGGGCAAGTCTTGGGATATTACAGGTATGTTTTGGTCAAGCTGCCTGGAGAGTCGAGTCGGAGTTGGGGGAAGTTGTTTTGGCTGACGGTATTTGGTGCGGCGGTGTGGTTCTGGTTTTTTCGCTGATTATTCGGTAATCCAGAGGGCAAAATTATGAAGTATTTTTTCCTGTTTTTGATGATTTTATTACTTTCTGTAGGAGTATCACTGGGTGGTTTTGCTCATGGAGAGATCGCCTTGGTAAATACCAGAACAGGAAAAAATACTGATTCGATCTTCTGGCAGTCAAATGCTAACAATACAGTTCCAGTAGATGGTATTAGTTTTGAAACTGTAGTATCGGAGCCTGTATTAAAAATACCAGAAAATCGATCGGGTGTATTAACACCAATACGATTGGGTATTCGCATTACCAACAATACCTCAGAACCCGTGCGTTTTAGTCTGTCTCACCTTACCCCAGAATTTATTAACTTCAATGATGAATTACTTTTTGCTGGAGCAGTTCAATTTAGACTGGGCATTCTTGAAAAACGTAATTTTCCATTACTGCTACCAAAAGAAAGCTTCTCATTTTTTTGGGAGGGTGGTTTCTTCTGGAATGAAAATATGCTTCGACTTATTATCGATGATATTAATCATGGTCGTTCATGGTCATTCGGAGGCTTCAATCCAGGCATTTCTCGGGTTAGATTTAAATACAATTACGATTATGAAGGACAGTATTATGATGAAGATGTTCGAGGATTCAGGCAGTTTAAAGGAGTTATCAAAGGATCGTTCCTTACTAATTGGGTAGAAATCAACTTGATCCAACCTTGAATCTGACTTATTTCACTACAGTCTATATATTCCACCAAGATTTAGCCATTTGTAAAGGAGAACTTACGCCAATGAAATCCCCCAAATATTACTTAGTAATTTTAGTGACAATGGCAATGATAGAGCGGAGCTGCGAATCAAGTTTTGCCTTTAATATTAAAGGTCAAACAAGCAATCAATCAGTCTCTGCACAGGTAAGTATTCCCGGTACTAATGTCAATGGAATTGTCACTGTCAGTACCAAGAAAATCAATGAAATACAACGAGGTGGGACATCGGACTTTCTGAAAATACTCACACAATCTTATGGAGGCTTGCAATTTGAAAGGGGTGGAAATTTAAAAGGGGACTTTAATATTCTGACTTACTACCCCTGCGCTCCCTCTACTGGATGCGGCTCTGAGGTAGCTCAGAATTATCCAGGATTCTTTAATATTCCTTTTGGCGGCTTTAGAAATGGAATTGGAGCATCTATTTCTGTAGATTATGAGCGAACTCGTGATGATGCACCAAACTTTAATAATGTTGCCTGGATTCAAAGGGCAAAGGTTAATACTGGGGGTCAGCCAATAACTGTTATTGGCTCTGGTTTTAAGGGTACGTCTTTCGATGTAATTGACTCACTTCCTAACCGTCTTTTCTATCCAGGTAATTATTTTGGAAGGGCTAATCCTCAAACAGGACAGCCTTCGTATTCTATGATCGATGTCGCCTATAACGCCACACAAGATCCACAACCAAGTTACGTGTATAACAATGACTGGAGTTTTGAATTATACTTGGCAGAATTGGTAAGATCAGATAGAGCTAATGTTGCTCCAAAGGTTAAAATTTATAACGGTATTTCATGGGGTTGGACAAGTAAATTTACCCCGACTCCTACTCCTAAACCTTGTTCCGGTGCCAGCGGTGGCGGTGGGTGTGTGACTCCGGCACCAGTACCAATCAACAGTGTACGTCCAGTTCCCACTCCACGTCCGACCCCACGACCAATTCCTTCACCATCGCCAACACCCAGACCAACCCCTCGTCCAGCACCCGCACCGAGTCCGCGTCCAGCACCAGCCCCCAGTCCGCGTCCAGCACCCGCACCAAGTCCGCGTCCAGCACCAGCCCCCAGTCCGCGTCCAGCACCCGCACCGAGTCCGCGTCCAGCGCCAGCACCGAGCCCGGGCGGGCGTCCGATTCGAGCAGTTCCCAGTTCTTGGGTACCAAACGCGGTAGTCTCGAACTTGCGTTCCAGCTCGCTTGTTAAAAGCAGTAACAAAGCTAACACTGACTACTTAACAGCAATCAGCAGCGACTTACTCGCAGACCCAGAATTATCATCAATAGACAGCAATTTGAACAATGCGAAGGTAGCTGGCGTCAGTCGTGATTTACTTGAAGACTCAGAACTATCATCAACAGACAGCAACGAAAACCAAGTAAATTTAGCCGGCATCAGCAGCGACTTACTTGAAGACTCAGAACTATCATTAACAGACAACAACGAAGACCAAGTAAATTTAGCAGGAATCAGCAGCGACTTACTGGAAGACCCAGAATTATCTTCAACAGACAATAACGAAAATAACGCAGATATAGGAAGCATCAGTGCCGACTTACTGGAAGACCCAGAACTATCTTCAGAGGATAACAATTATAACGAAGTAGATTTAGCAGAAATCAGCGCCGACTTACTGGAAGACCCAGAATTATCGTATCTTGACGATACTCTCACCGCAAAAACTCCAAAAGTCTCAGCTAAAAACACTGAGGACGATGCTCTTCCCGCAGAAGCCGTTCCCGAACCAACCACCGGATTAGCAACTCTTTTAGCACTCGGCGGATTGGGATTATTCACAAAACTCAAAAACCGGAAAAACAAAGACTAATGAAAACCTTCTACACCCTGCTATATGCCCTCAGCATAATTCTCATCAACCCCTGGGGAAGCAGCCGGGGAAGCATCTGGACTTCCCCCAAAGTGTTCGTTATTTGGCTAATAGTAGGAGTCAATCTCGCTCTCTTGTGGGAACAAAGAAAAGCCATAACCATTTCCCGAACATGGAAAATCTCCCTAATACTTTGGACAATATTTCTTTCAATCGGAGCTATCTCCACTCTACAAAGTCCTTTCCCCTTAACTTCTTTCTTTGGTCAAGACCAAATGGGAGACGGCTGGCTCTACTGGCTGTTAATCGCCGCCTTCACTCTCAGCAACAGCTTGCTCTTAACCGTACAGCCACAACTCATAAATTCCCAATTCCAAGGACTGCTAATTGGCGGCATCATCCTTTCTCTTAGTATCTTCCCCCAAATCATCGACTGGCGGATCGACTATACCGCCACAATGGGGCAAATTATCAGAGCTGATGTTAATGCCAGCAGCATTTTTCAAGGACAGCAACCCATCGGATTATATTCCCATAGAGGTCATGCAGCTATAGTTCTAACATTAATAGCAATTAGTGCTCTTGTCGGTTGGTTTTCGAGATTGACCACAACTAAATTAACGGCAATTACTTTGGCTTTAACTGTTCCCGCGCTGCTGCTAACTTCTACTCGAAGTGCTATTTTAGCTCTGATGGTTGCGAGTGTCTATTTGCTGAGAGGCAAATATTACAAAATTCTTGTAGGAATTATTCCGATCGCCATAATCGCCATTGCCATCATGACTGTCACCAGACCCCTAGATTGGAGCAAACCGACCATCGCCCAAATCATGTCTAGCCGATCGCCCATGTGGACACTTTCTGCCCGTGGCATCAAAAAGCGCCCGCTATTTGGGTGGGGATTTGACGGTTTGGGCATTGCCTATCCCTACATCAGAAATCCTCAAGTAACTCCAATTGTTATAAATTTAAATGAGTTTACTTACGACTATATTAACATAAAAGGTGAAATCAGCACTAGAGAAATTTCTACTTATAAAGCTCATAATTGGATTCTGGATACTACCCTATCTGTTGGTATTTTAGGGCTGGTTGCTGGGATTATACTTTGGGGATATTATGTATGTTTAGCGCTGAATTCGTCGCGGCGCGGTATTGAAGCGGTGGCTATTGCTTATCTAATTTTTATTTTTACTTGGTTCGACTGCGCTCAATACGCACATATTGCCTGGTGGATGATGAGTCTCGCCATGATTGAATCTGCTTTTGTTACTGGTTTCCGGGTAAAGTCTGGGCAATTACTAATTATCAATTAGCAATTACCCATTCCCCAAATCTTACATTTCCTGCATCAACCGCAAATAATTCTGCCGCATCTGCGTCATATTTTCCATCATTCTATTAGCCATATCTTTCTCAACATCGCTCATTTGCTGCCAAAATAAAGCCGATCGCCTAGCCATGATAGCCTCTTGCCACAACATCTCCAAAAGTTGCGCCGCCATCGGATTTTCAGCATCGATAATCCCGCACAACTGCTCGAAGGCTCGGTTCGCTTCGGCGTGACTGCTAACGTCCTGAGCCAGAGTCAGGCATTTCTTGAGCTGTAAAATGGGATTTTCAGAAGAATAAGCCATAATTCGATCGAGATAAGTGACAAAAATTACACTGACATTTTGACATTACTAGAATTTAGACACTGCCGCACAGTTCCCAATATACCAACGCCAAGGTAAATCCATCCCTTGCGAAATCCCGATCCGCGTAGTTTGCACCAGATTAATCGTACCTGACTCGACACTTTGCTGAAATTGGACACTCCGGTGTTCCAACCTCAGCGGTTCCCCGACAGCCAAAGGTAAAGCGTTTAAAGTTCGATCGATCTCAACTACCTTACACAGTTTGCCAGGCCCGGAGGCGAGGCGCGATCGCACCTTTTCGGGGACATCCGAAAACCTTTTGGGAACAGCATCTAACTGCAAAGCTCTAATTAACACACCGCTAGCAACTCCGTCTGCATCCGTCACCACATTAAAACAGTGATACATTCCGTAGATTAGATAGACGTAACTCACGCCCGCAGGCCCGAACATCGCCTCGTTGCGCGGAGTGCGGCGCGCGTAAGCGTGACAAGCCGGATCTCCCGGGCCATAAGCTTCTGTTTCGACGATCGTCGCCCGAATCGTCTCCCCGTCGGGAAACTGTCGCACCAGACTACAGCCCAGCAAATCAGGCGCTACGCTGGTAGATGGCCGCGCCAGCCAAAAAGACTCTACAATTTGAGTATTTCCACTCACTGAACCAGAGAAGGTAAATTATGGACGTTAAGTTAGTTTTAGCAGTCTTGACGGCAGTTTTCACTGTGTGCTGTCTGTTCTTCGGCACAAAAAACGGATTCTACGATACTGACAAGTATCACGGTAACGGTTCTGCTCACTAATTTTAGGCGATTGTTAGTTGCTTAAAAAAACCGCCACCTGT
Source organism: Microcoleus occultus BM001215366 (assembly GCA_036700145.1). Lineage (GTDB taxonomy): Bacteria > Cyanobacteriota > Cyanobacteriia > Cyanobacteriales > Microcoleaceae > Microcoleus. Next base: position 14,665 of record JAUBOH010000053.1, on the reverse strand, counting down.
TAGTCAGGCGGCGGTTTTGTTTGAGATCAACAGTTGTCTGGCAATTATATGTCCTGGCGATCGCAACGCAGTGAAAGAATATTGAATTATTTAACCGCGAAGGCGCGAAGTACGCGAAGGAAGAGAAGAAGATGGAGATGAGTTCCCAACGGCGGGCTTTATATGATGAGAGGTTGTTTTATTTGCTAGTTTCTCTAAGGATGAATTTTGCCATCTGGCATTTTAGCGAACTGCAAGCTAGCATTTGAGAAGTCAGCGCATCCCATGAGGTTGAAACGCATTGTCGCTCCTTGCTCCGTTGCTTTCATATTAAAACCAACTACTGCATTTTCTGGGTTAGTCTGTTCTGGAACAGCGGTGATATTAAAATCCATATTTGCTCCTCGCTCGCTAGCATCAAGGTTAAAAGTGATGCCGCTACAGCCTGTCAGCAGCTCCGGTCAGGTTGGCTCTCTTTAAGTTAGCATTTTTTAGGTTGGCATTGGCTAATTTTGCTCCCGACAAATTAGCACCTTCGAGGTTTGCTCCCTGCAAGTTAAATCCTTGCAAGTCAAGTCCCTTTAGGTTGGCATTGCTGAAATTGCATTCTGGACATTGTTTGGTTTCCAGTAATTGCTTGATTTGGTTTTGTTGAAGAGAATCAGGTATATATTTGGCGGCAGTATATATAACTGCGATCGATAAAGCAGCAGTCACTAAATTTTTAATTTTCATAAAAAGTCCCAAAAGCTTTCGCAGCTTTGTTTTGCGGTTAATATATTGCTACAGTAGGGCGATCGACCTCTCCAGAATTTTTACAACAAAACTGCCCGCATCTGAGACAAGCAGGGAGGCGCAATTAAACACCGCCAAACTTATAAATCCCGCCTCCTTTCCCTCGCCACTGCTGCGAAAGAGTTTCGGGTTCGCATCCGTCTGCTTCACTTCGCTTCTGGGGCCGTCCGCAAACGGAATTTATTTTTACCCGATGGCGCGCATTTGCATATACCTGCGGACTGAAATATCAGAAACTTTATTTATATCCCTGGCATGAGCAAATCAGAGACAGATTTGAGGATGATTGAATAGAAAGGCAATACCTTACCTGCGCTGTTGTAAGTTTTGAGCAATTACTTTTTTTGTAAAAATTGCTTTGAGAAATTAATTTACTTACAAAGCGGTTGGCAGCAGCTCAGGTTCCTCAACCTCGCCAGAACACACCCTACCTGTAATCCCGACAATTCGGAGCGGCAATGAACACAATCAAACCCGAACCCAGAAGCTCGCGCTTCATGGCTCTGCTGCTGACAACGCTGCTGACGTTTCCGTTTTTGAGTGCTTGCGGTTCTAAGGAAAGTTCCGCTCCCCCGCCTCCGGTTGACAATACTCGCGCTGGAGCGCCCGCAAATCGAACCCCCACTCCTTCGCCACAAGCGAAAAAAGGGTTGAGCAATACTCAAAAAGTAGCTATTACTTTAGCCGGAGCAGCCGCTCTTTACTACATCTACAATCAGCACAAAAATAAACAAGAACAAGAACAGGGGCCGCAGGGAAAACATTACCTTTCCAAAAACGGCCGCGTTTACTACCGCGATGCCCAGAAAAAAGTTCACTGGGTAACGCCGCCGCCAGAAGGAATTAAAGTGCCGGAGTCTGAAGCATCGGCTTACCGGGACTTCCAGGGGTACAACAACCAAACTACAGGTAAAGACCTCACTAGCTTGCCGGAAGCTAAAACTGCTGTTCCGGCACAGTAGCCTAACCATTAGAGATTTGAGATTGCCGGTTCCGTGATTTTGAATTAAATCTGGAATTCCGAATCGAAAACAGTCGCCTTCGATCACATAAATAAAGAGGAACTTTATCATGGTAGACGGATTTTTGCGAAAAATAAAAGATGCGATCGTCGGGCCAGACAGCGAACAAGTCGATCCTGATGCCAATTACGAAGATCCCTCAAATCCCGGACAGTTCGGCAACGCGCGCCCGGCCAGCGAAGACCCCTACGGAGATCCGGCAGACTACGCAGATGCGGGACAGTTCG
>JAUBOH010000053.1:0-12542 GCA_036700145.1 Microcoleus occultus BM001215366 | reverse complement strand
CCTACGGAGATCCGGCAGACTACGCAGATGCGGGACAGTTCGGCAACGTGACGCCGGCCAGCGAAGACCCATACGGCGACCCGGCTGACTCGTACGTAGCGGATGCCGGAATGTTCGGCGATGTCAGCCCCGCTAGCGAAGATCCCTACGGCGACCCAGCGGATGAGGAAGGGTTTAGTTGAGTCAGTTGGCTATAAAAATTACCTGGTAAGCAACATCACTCCTGCGGGGGTGTTTTTTTTGAGTGTTGCTCTAGTGTCTCTTTTATGGCTTTATTAACCTTTCTTCGATCGCCTAAAAAACGGCGTACATTCTTTTCATATAGCCGATCCAAGTCACCTGCTTGGTCGCGGTATGCTTTCATAAAGTGATACAACTCCATGAGTTTTACTGCACCCACAAGCAACTTATCTCCCCTGGCATCTTGCGCCTTGACTGAAAGTTTGATTTTGGTAGCACGCTTATTTAATATGCGCTGGTGAATATTTCCTATCGACACTGCATCAACATCAAATATTCCTCCTAGTCGGCTTCCATTGTCCGTATACTATTAATTGTCCGTTTATCTTCCTCGTTTAAGGGTTATTCTGTTGCTAAAAAAACTATCAGTTTATCGCGTTCTGATGCTTTTAATTTAAAGTTAACTAAGCGTGATAAAAAAAATTATCTACAAATAAAAATGTATTGTCGCTGTTCAACTGTCTCAATTATTTTTAGAGCTTCTATCAAAAGGGTTCCTGTCCCCGCAACTGCTTTGCCATATTTGCTTTGCACTAAATACCAAGCATCTCCCTCTTCTGTGCCTTCATCGACACTTTCACCTCGATTAAGATAAGCAATATTAATTCCGCCGTCTCCGCTGCCATCACAATAAACAATATCATCAGAAGATTCATCTACATCTAACCACTGAATAATCAACTTTCTCGCAAAACGCTTTTCAAGTTCGATAGTTGAAGGATTTCCTTCGACTACATCGGTAAGCCACTCTGTAAGAAAAGTTTCAAAGTCAACAATTTGGTCGGTCATAAAAATCTCATTTTTTTAGAAAAGCACAATACAGTAGTTGGCGGCAAAACGCAATATAGGAATATAGCTAAGTTTGAACAGTGTATTAGCATAATTATCGAGAGAGTTAGCGATCGTCTATCCATTTGCCACAGCGCTATTTTATTTTACCAACCCCTTCAAGCCCGGAGGATTCAGAGGCGGGTGGGATAGCTGGACAGCCGATAGGTTTGAACCTATCGCTACACAAACTATCGCCGGCCACTGCGGCCTAGATATTAAGGGCGATCGCCCTTTTTCCCCAACCCTTCCAGAATCCCAGGCTACAGACTCGTAAGACGATCGCAAGTCCGATCGCCTATAATCAAAACTAGCCATTAGTGTCTCATCAATTGAGCAACCGCCATGAATCAAGACAAAGAAAAAATTACCTATTCAGAGAAAACAGAGCGCCTCAGAGCGATCGCTCAGTTTATCAAAACCGTGACACCGATGATTTGGACGATCGTCATTCTGGTAGTCATCATTCCCCTGTTAGGTAACTTTATCATTTCCAAGTCATTAACAAATACTGCAACCACAACAGTTGTAGTCTCGCCCCCCCACGATTTTAGCAAAGTCAACCAAGACGTTAAAAACGCCATTCAAGCAGCCAGTACAACTGCGGAGACTTTCGCATCAAAAGAATTGGACAAATGGGAAACCGAAGTAATCGCCAGAGTTGACAATAGCTTCCTCGATTGGTACTTCGATTACTTCAACCAAAAAAAGATGGAGTTTACAGTACCTTTCAACTTCCTCAAATCAGCCGTACTCAACAGATTTGATATGAATGCAGCGTCTCAAGCTGTTTCTGAAAAATTAACCGAAGACTTTCAAAGAGAATTTGCCAACCGCGTCTTGGTGCCGAAAAACGCTCAAATGCGATTTCAATTAATCACTCAAGATACCGCTAACTTGTACATAGCAGAAGTTAGCAAAAATGTGAAAGTAGTTCAAAATAATTATAACATACCTCAAGTGCAGTGGGATAAATATCTGAATGATATCGCCACCACAATTAACGATAAAGGAAACGTCTCGAATTTATCATTAAAAGTATTAGTTGGCGGCAGCGGCTACTTAGTTGCCAAGCCGTTAATCTTGGGAATGGCCGCCAAAATTGGCAGCAAAGTTACCGCAAAAGTTGCCACCAAAGCCGCCGCCAAAATGGCCACAAAAACAGGCGGTACGGTTGCGAGTCAGCTAGGAGTAGGTTTAATCGATCCGATCGTCGGTGTCGGGATTATCATGTGGGATTTGTGGGATTACGATCGCACCGTGAAAGTCGAAAGACCGATTTTGCGCGAACACCTTGTAAGTTACTTGAAAGATGTCAAAAAATCGCTGTTAACCAATCCTGAAACCGGGATTATGGCAGCAATTTACCAATTAGAAAGCGGGATTTTAAAGTCGCTTTCATAAATGCCTAATTCCTTGTAGTTTGTCAGCAAGTATTCACACTAAAAAACAACATTATCTATGAACACAACTCATTCTCAAAGCGAAAGCCGCGCAATGCTGAAATGGCTGAACCGCAATCGCCAGCAATTGAAACAGTATGCCCATCAATATGTTGCTTATAATGCTAACGGTATTATCGTTAATAGTGAAAACTTGCGCGAAGTTTTGAATTTGGCCGAAGCATCGGGAGAGCTTTTTTCGATTTACTTGGTTCCGGGCTTTACCGCCTCTATTGTGATTTTACCAATTTATTTCCGCACAGTCAGCACTCATGATTGGTCGCCTACTTATCAAGTAAATCTCCAGCATAAAGAATTAGTCATGAATGCTACTATGGTCGTAGATTCTGGAGCCGATTTTAGTATAATTTCATTGAAAGCAGGTCAAGATTTGGGATATGCTTTAGCAGATGAAGAGCATATATTAGTAGGTCAAACAATCGGCGGAACAGTTGAGTATGTTTGGCGACAAATTGAAATGACAATTGACGGAAACACTTTGATGGTTCCTACTGCTTGGATACAAAACAATATAGCAGATGTCATGCTTTTGGGTCGAGAAGTTGTGTTCGATAAGTTTAATATTGAGTTTAGGCAAGCTGATGAGGAAATTATATTTACCAGACGTGAAGAGGCGATCGCCCTTTAATTATCTCACGTCCTCAAAAACAGTTTCAACCTCGTAAACACCACCACAATTAACGCCACAATCGCCGTATATCCAAACCCCCTCAAAAAACCCATAAACGGATCGGTGGAAGTCATTTCGATAATCACCGGTTCCCATTCATTTAAAACCAGAATCGGCCACACAATATTTGCAAATCCCACATAGCCGATCATTGGATTCACGCCGTTATCAATAAACAACTGCAACCACCATCTATTTTGAAAAACATCGATAATTATCGTCAACCCAATCAAAATAAAAATCGCCATTCCAGTCGTTACAAAAAAGTAACTCATAGTTGCCGAATCTTTTTTTATTCCGCCTTCATAAGGCTCAAATAACAAACCCAAAACTAGCCAATAAAAACCCCATTTATAAAGGCGATTTAATAAATTCTCTGTGACATTTCGCGGATTTCTCAACAAAACTAAACCGCATAAACATAAGACAAGCGTCACTAGCGAAGTCTGCCAAACCAATCTAGCTTGTAGCCCCACCAACAAAACTAAATTGACAGCAAACATCAAAATCACAATGCTGAAATAGCGAGGACTCTTCCAGTTAGAATAAATCTCCTCTTCAGGCGAACGATACTCTATCCACCGATACAGCAGATCTCCGACAATTGTACCGGGAATTATAATAAACAAATACTTGAAATAATCAAATTGAAAAATCCAAGGTGCAGGAGAGTAAAACCAAACTAGCTTAATCCAACCATCTGTACCAGACGCCAGTCGCATCGCGAATAGAAAGCCCAAAAAACCCACTCGCAACCACGTATTTGAACGAGTAAACAGCCACATTATCGAGCCGAAAACAGCCATATTGGCAAGCACAACTAAGATGATATCGCTGCGGTTGAAATCAAAGCCAATTCCATTTGGATATTTGATGCGAGAGACGAAGCCAATTCCAGCACTCCAAGCAGCAAGGGTTGTAGTTATTCGCAACCAGGGAAGCTTTTTCGTTGGCCAACGAACGAACATCAAAAATAGGATTAAAAATCCGCACAATCCTAGCCACCATTTGTGCGGGCCTGGTTCGTTGGGATCGATGACAGTTGGTCGGATATGCTGGAGAAATATTGCAAAAGAAGCTAATAGAAACCCTCTTTGCAAAATAGAAGCAATAATTTTTTTTATATCCAATCCTTTGGCGATGCGGCGAGATAAAGCCAGCGGTATAGCAGCCCCCATTGCAAACAGAAAAAATGGGAAAACTAAATCAACCCAAGTTAATCCAGCTAGTTTAGGATTGAAGGCATGAATGGGTGGCGCTTCTTGAGCGTGATACATCCATGCAGGCAATGTTTTGCGGGCGATTGTACCGGATAAAACCATCGCTAAAACTGCTATTCCGCGCAGCGCATCCAGCGCATCGGCGCGTTGGGAAGATGCAGCAACTGGAGACAAATTTTCGTTTTTTACTGTGTCTTGTAGCTCTAATTTTGTGTATTTCAATGCACTCACCGATTCTGTTTTTTACAACTATATATTTTATCAGATTTACTTGCCAATTAATCTGTGCAGCCAATTACCTGAAGCCATTCTAATCAGTGTTTTTGTGGAGTGTTTTTTGTTGATAGTTAAGCGCGAAATTCGATATTTGTTGTGGAACCCAAAACGCAGTTTTAATTTTAAGCTATCGTACAAGTATCCTGATGTGTAGTATTTGGCAACATATTTGTCAACTTGTTTGTTGACAGCGCCAAAGGGGTAGGCGATGTGAGAGGCGATTGTTTGATTTTGGTCTAAGTCTTGGGTGCATTTCCTCAATCTAATTTGGTCTTCAGACAATTCTCTGTCTAAAGCTTCTAGTGAAATTTTTGTGAAGTTTTCGTGATTCAGTCCGTGGGATTGAATATCATAAAAACCTTTTTTAAATCCATCTCTTAAGTCTTGACATTTGACTTTTTTTATGAGTGAATTGTGAGGAGTTAGAAAGCCGGAGTTGATAAATACAACTGCCTTATTTTTGGTGCCGTATTTATTTTCTAGTTTTTCTAAAATCGGCAGTAAGTGTGTATATATGCTTTTATTTCCGTCGTCGAAGCTAATCATGACTTTTTTACGATCGCGATATTCACTCGGCACCTCTTTCTTGGGATTTGCTATGAAATAATCGTAAAGCTCTTGGGATGACAAAAACCAATAGTTATGGCTAACTAAATATTCTAAAAAAGGTTCTAATTTTTGCTGGCTGTAGTCGCCGGGAAAGTCTCTGCGCTGCGGCGGTATTTCCTGGGTATTCTGAAGGTCAACTATATCGTGAAAGCCGAAAATCGGAATTTCTACTGTGATGATTTCTAAGATTATTTGATAAGTGACGAAAGTTAGGAGGAATGCTAGTAAAAAGCTAATGATGCGTTTTTTTCGGAGCGTAATACCCGGTTGAAAATACTCCGGAAATTTGTTAACTAAATAATTTACCATTGACAATTACAACCTCATGAGGTAAAAGGTTCAGGCGGCAGTATGAGGGTTTGTTTGACCCCGGTGCTGGGAGCATCTAGATTCTCGATCGCCCGCGTTTTCCGCAAAGATGAGCAGGCTCAACTCCAGCATGATACAATTTATCATCGCACTTTTCCTGCAACCCGGTTCAAACTTGACAAAGTTTATTTTTTACTAAAAATTTATTTTTGTAATTTTTTACTTGTGATTTACCTCCCGAGATGGTAGCATATTTCTGCGAAAGCCTGATGCAATAACCATGATGAAGATAGCGGTAATTCTGCCTGTTTACAACGAAGCAAATTGCATAGAGCAAACCTTTGACAGAATTTTAGAATTTTCTCAAAAAAATCACGCTTACAATTTTATCATTGTTAATGACGGATCGACCGACAATACACTGCAAATTCTCGAAAACAAACTCAAAGCTTACCCCACACATCACATCAAACTAATTTCTTACAGCAACCGTCAAGGCAAAGGGTATGCTGTAAAAAAAGGATGCGAATATGCAGATTACGACTGCATTTGCTTCATGGATGGCGACTTAGCTTACTCCCTCGAACACCTCGAACCCTTAGTAGAAAAACTAGAAAAATTTGATGTCGTAATTGGTTGCAGAAACCTGGATAGAGAAAACTTCCGAAATCTTACCTTACTCAGAAAATTATCCGGCAAAATATTTAACTTAATTTCCAGAGCAATCCTAAATCTAAAATATAGAGATATGCAAGCCGGACTCAAAGGCTTTAAAAAAATACCAGCCCAAGAAATATTTAAAAAACAAACACTTACCGGTTTTTCCTTTGATGCAGAACTGCTTTTTTTAGCCAAAAAGAAAGGATATACAATTGGTGAAATTCCAGCCAAAGTTTCCCAGAATCACATCTACAAAGTTTCTCAAGTCAATATATTTAAAGATTCCCTAAAAATGCTGATCTGCTTGTTTAAAATTAGATACAACGACCGCGCAGGGTACTATGAATAAATCAATCTTGTTGAGCTTTGACATAGAAGAATTTGACATCCCCGAAGAATACGGTCAACCCCTGGAAGACGACATCAAATTTGAAATATCTAGCCGAGGCTTGTCAAATATTATTGCACTTCTAGACAGATTAGATATTACAGCCACATTTTTTGTCACAGCTAACTTTGCACTCCACAACCGAGATACAATCAGAGAACTTTCAAAACACCACGAAATCGCCTCCCACGGCTTTTACCACTCTCAATTTTGCCTGGAAGATTTACAAAAATCCAAGCAAACCTTAGAACAAATAACTAATACTCAAGTCACCGGATTCAGGATGGCAAGACTTCAGCCAGTTAACGACATAGAAATAGAAAAAGCAGGCTACGAATACAACTCGTCAATGAATCCAACCTACATCCCCGGCAGATACAACAACCTATCTAAACCCAGAACTGCATACTATACCAATAAACTGCTCAACCTTCCCATTTCAGTTACTCCTCTGATCAGATTTCCCTTATTTTGGTTGAGCTTTAAAAACTTCCCCCTGTCAATGATACAATTAGCAACCAAGCTAACCTTAGAAACAGACTCATATCTAAACATCTACTTTCACCCCTGGGAATTCACAGATATTTCCCAGTTTAAATTACCAGCTTACGTCAAAAAAGACTCAGGGTGCAAAATGGTTGACAAACTAGAAAAATACCTTACCAAGCTGAAAACCCAAGGCAAATTTATTTCTATTTCCGAATTTAAGCACAACTTCAGTCAACCTTAGAAAAAATATCGAGTTCCGCAAAAATAATGAAATTCAAAGCTCTCGACTACTGGAACAATCAAACTGGATTGCGTCAAGTTACAATCCTAGGAGCAATTTTTTTTATATTAGTTTTAACTTTTAGCATAATCCGTTACGAAAGCTTCTTAGCCACCTACGATCACGGCTTATTTAACCAAGTATTTTGGAACAGCATACACGGCAGATTTTTCCAAAGTTCAATGTCGTCAGCCGCATCTAGCGCCTCGCTGATCGACAGACAAATGTCATACCCATCTTACATCCATTTAGGGCAACACTTCGTCATCGATTTTCTGATTTGGATGCCGATTTATGCCTTATTTCCATCTCCCGTCACCCTAATAGTTTTGCAAGTAGCTTTAATTGCAGCAGCCGGAATAGTTTTGTATTTTTTAGCAAGACATTATCTATCTGTTCCGCTGTCGGTAATGATAGTAGCCAGCTATTACGGAGCAAACGGTGTAATAGGCCCGACGCTGGGAAATTTTTACGAACACTGCCAAATTCCTCTATTTGTATTTAGCTTGCTCCTAGCTTTAGAAAAGCAGCGCTGGTCGCTGTTTTGGCTGTTCGCAGTGTTAACATTAGGCACTCGCGAAGATGCTGGAATTAGCTTGTTTGGCATCGGATCGTATTTAATTGTCAGCCGTCGCTATCCTCGCGCTGGCATGGCTTTGTGCGCGCTCAGTTTTAGCTATGTGGTGTTTATAACTAATACAATTATGCCGAGGTTTTCGGTTGATAATTCCCGCTTGTACATAGCAAGTTACTTTAGTAAATTTGTCAAAACAGAGAATCCGTCAACACTAGAACTGTTGTGGGCAATTATCAGCCAACCTCAGATAATTATTGAAGTATTTTTTAAAGATGCAACTAGGCGCATTTTATACCTTTTAGGTCATTGGTTGCCGCTAGCATTTGTACCTGTTATCACTCCTAGCGCCTGGATAATGACTGTTTTTCCTTTGTCTGTCCTACTGTTGCAAGTTGTTAATCAGGCTGCTACTTCTATCAACACCCGCTACACATTCGCTGTGATTCCGGGTTTATTTTACGGTACTATCCTGTGGTGGTCGAAGCATCAAGATAAATTTAAACCAAGGTTCCATCGGTTCTGGATTGGGTGTATCGGTTTGTCGATCGTACTTACCTACACTTCCAATCCTGGTCGAGCTTTGTATTTTATTTCTCCTTATTCTTTTCAACCTTGGGTTTATCAATCTTTGCCGGCTCAACTCGGACACGCAGCTAATGTCAAAAAAGTCTTAAGTTTGATTCCCCAAGATGCTAGCGTTTCCACCAGCGGTTATATAGTTTCTCACCTTTCGGGCCGCCGGAACCTGATCCGTTTAGAGGTAATGCAGATGAAAGATGAAGGGGGGAAAGTAGTCGATGTCGATTATGCGCTGTTAGATTTGTGGCAGTTGCAGCAGAACAATTTAAAAGCTCCGGTTGACCGAGGTAGAGTTAGGGGGGGAGTGCGTTTTACAGACGAAGCTCTGCGAATAGGTGCTTACGGTATTGCTGAAGTATTGGACTCAGTGGTTTTAGTTCAAAAAGGCATAACTTCTAAGCCTGAAGTTTTGTCGGCTTGGTCGAAATTGCGGCAGGAAATCGAACCGTTGATGAAATAGTCGAAAGGAAACGATCGTTTCCTGCAGTTGCGATCGCCCCGGTGCGAGTAAAATTGCCAGTATTGGTCGATCGACCCCCGTTGCTAGACTAGATTTTGATTCAAGGTTTGCTATACTCCAGAAATAGACACATATTAACCTTTGGAAAATTTTAAGGCCGGAGCTATGACATCCTATGCAACCTCTACAGCAAGAGCCGAGATGAGTGAGATCCGGCGCTTGAAAAACATACTGCCCCCAGAACTCCAAAGTTGGGTAACAGTAGAAAAAACAATAGAAGTTAATCCCACCCTGATCCGCAGCGAAGAAATAGGCAAAGACCAGGTAGAAATCCAAATAGACCTGATCCGCTGGGAACAGCTAGCAATGGATCAGCGCAACCTCCTATTTTGGCACGAAGTCGCCAGAATCCAAAACGACACCATCCCCAGAGACGGTTGGGAAATGGCAGCCCTAGCCATTGGTTTAGGCGGCGCCGTCGGCGAACTTTGGGTGCAAGACGGCTTGCTGCTGGTACTGGCCCTATCCCTGTGCGGCGTCTCCGGCTGGAGACTTTACCAAAAAAACAACGGAGAGAAAAGTTTAAAAGAAGCAGTAGACGCTGACGAAAAAGCCCTCGCCCTTGCCACCCGCTTCGGCTACACTCTGCCAAACGCCTACAAAAGCCTCGGGAGCGCCTTAAAAACCTTAATCGAGCAAACCTCCAAAAAACAGCAGCGGGCTAAATACGAAGCTCGTCTCCAGGCCCTGAAACGCAACGCAGCCAAAGCCAAAGCCAAAGTCAAACCCATCACCCGCGAAACCTCCCAGTCAGAAAACGTCTACAATTCTTAATCTGAGCCCCCGACGCTTGGTACGGGGGCTTTCCAGTTAACGGTTAGCTGTTAATGGCGGTGACTATCCCCCTGCAACACAGACACCGGAATTCTTAACGACAAGATTAATCGGGCCCAATCCACAAAAATCTTGAGGCTGATGTTGTGAAAGTTTGGCAGCGCCTGCGTTCAAAAATTTTACTTGCCAAAACAGGGACTGGTAAACTCAAGTCTACCCTTGCCTTTGATATCACGCGAGGCGGGCGAGTTTTCAGGCGTTTTTGTAAAGTTTGTATAAAGGTAGCCTTTTGTTAACCATAATATTTGGTAAAGATGGATCTGCTAAGACAGAATAGGCTAAACATCTCAGCTTGAAATTTGAAACCAGGACTTCATGGTCAGTCAAACCCCAGAGGCAGATTTTCGGGTTACGTACTTGGACGAGATTCCCTCAGTTCACATACCCGTGCGCTTGAGCGTGCTTGAAGCGGTAAACTTCAAGACAACCTGCCAGGAACTTTTCTCTGGAAACACGGTTCCCAGCAAAATTGTCCTAGACTTCAGTCAGACCACATTCATCGACAGTAGCGGAATTGGTGCTTTAGTCAGCAATCTGAAATTTGCTAAACAGCGCGGCAGCGACTTGGTGCTCCGGAGCCTCAAGCCGCAGGTGATGGCAGTATTTGCTCTCACCAGCCTAGATCAAGTGCTGACGATCGAGCAGCCCTCTGCAACCTCAACTCCCACAGAGACACACCGATCGGACAATCAGCTACCGATGACTCACCCCTCAGTGCAATCGTTGGTGAAACGGCTGATAGACATCGTTGGGGCAATAGTCGGTTTGGTGATTACAGGAATTTTGCTCGTACCCATAGCCTGTGCCATCACCATCAACGATCCCGGCCCGATCTTTTTCGCTCAAACCCGCTGCGGCTGGATGGGGCAAAAATTTCAGATTTGGAAATTTCGATCGATGTGTACCAACGCCGAAGCCATGAAAGCACAAATCAAAAACCAAGCTTCAGGCGCATTTTTCAAAAATGACAACGACCCCCGGATTACCAAAGTCGGGCGCATCTTGCGCAAAACCAGTCTCGACGAACTGCCGCAGTTTTGGAACGTGCTTAAAGGCGAAATGAGTCTAGTCGGCACCAGACCGCCTACCCCAGACGAAGTAGAGCGCTATGAAGTCCCTCAGTGGCAGCGTTTAGATGTCAAACCCGGGATGACCGGCGAATGGCAAGTCAACGGTCGCTCTCAAGTCCGCGATTTTGAAGATGTCATCCGTTTAGATTTAAAATACCAACAAAACTGGAGCCTGGTCTATGACCTGAAACTAATTGTTAAAACCATAACAGTCCTGTTTAACAAAAATAGCGGCGCTGTGTAGGAACCCTCAACGACCCACCGCTGAACTTTCAGGTGCTGTTGCCGATCGGCGGCGGTTCCAGAGAAAAACATACTCAGTCCAGCAGGCGATCGATCGCGATACCGGAGTTAGCATTAAGTGTTAAAATCCACACGCCCAGAAAATGCACAGCTAGTTGCCAGCTCTGCAATCCGAGCATTAATTAGCAATTTGCGAGTTCGAGATCGTACTCGAATTACGCCAGCAGGGTTTTCTCCGACGATCTCGAACTCACGCGTGTGGAGAAAAGTACCGACTGCTAACACGGTCTGCGATCAAATCACTGCCAGAGCCAGCAGAATCGGGAATTTTCCCTCTTTAAACGCCCTACCGAGGCGGGTTACAGTATCGGCAGTCTCTCATTTCCTGTGCGAGTAAATGGTGCGAAAGGAATGCTCACCTTGAGGCAAAACGGGCTTCTTCAACTCAAGCTTGACTTAACTAATATGTTGCCAAGACCTTGCCCTCCTTTTCCTCTCCCTCCGCCGCTGAGTACAGCGGTGGTGGGGGCCGACCAGGGGGAAGAAAGATGAAAGATAAGCAACCTCATGCCGAGTCGCACCTTCAGGTTGAAACAGACCTGAAGGCTTTAACATCCGTTTTGGAATGGTTGGAGAATATCGTTTTGCCACTGCTGCCAGCGGATTTCTGGTGGCAGTGCCGGCTGATAATCAACGAAGGCTTTACAAACGCTGTCCGCCACGCTCACCAGAACTTGCCCCCCGCGACGCCGATCGACATTGAGGTAAAAGTGTTTGCCGATTACTTAGAAATTAGGATTTGGGACAGGGGTCAACCCTTCAACCTAGAAGCAAAGCTGCACTCGATCATAGAAGAGCAGCGCGATCCCTTGGACAGAGAAGGAGAAAGGGGACTGGTGTTCATGTACAAGCTCACAGACGAGCTTCGCTATGTCCGTACCGACGATCGCCGCAACTGCCTGGTAATGCGCAAAAACCTTACCTGAAGGCGCGATGCCCGCTAGGGGGCTGGGCGGCTTCTTTCGCAAGGAGTCGAAGCTCACAGCGCCGCCCCCTGTTGTGCTAGCCGCCCCCCCAACCACATCCTCTGCAATTCACCTGCTGCAGGCATAAGGTACGCGGCGGCAGGACAATTAGCTTCAAACTAAATATTATGCGTATTCTAATTTATTCCTATAGAACTGCGATCTCATCGCTCTAGGATTGGTGGTATAGCAGTTGACAGTTGACAGTTGACAATCGACAGTTGGTTCTTAACAGTGAGACTGTTTATGATGGCGGGTTTGA
>JAUBOH010000052.1:0-25501 GCA_036700145.1 Microcoleus occultus BM001215366 | reverse complement strand
CAAACACAAGGTTTGTAATGAGGACTTCAGTCCTCCCTTTTTTAAGGACTAAAGTCCTCACTACAAACACAAGGTTTGTAATGAGGACTTCAGTCTTTCCTTTTTTTAAGGACTAAAGTCCTCACTACAAACACTTTGTATTACGCGTCATGCAGCGATGTTCTAACTTTGTTTGTATACGCGCGATTCAAATCTCCCTATTTAAAATAGTCTACAACAGCTTGGGCGATCGCCTCCGTACCATTTTTATCCAACTTATCCGACAAAAGCGGCGGATGCAGCGGTTGTCGCAAAAACTCCCAATCCCCCTCAAAAAACTCCGCCGCCGTCAAAATTTGATGTTCCGCATAATTTTTCAGCCATTCCAGCAACACCTGAGCTTCTGCAAAACCTTCTCTCATGATAGAAACAACAGGTATTTCCAAGCGCAAAGCTTCCGAAAAAGTGCTGTATCCCGGTTTAGAAACTAAGCGCCCGCAAACAGGCATAATATCAACCGGACGCGGCAAAATCGAGAAAGATTGTGCAAACTCCTGATTTTTGATATTAATCAAATTAGGCAAATCGGGAGCTCCCGCATCAAAAGTAATAAATTGCCAGTCGCTAAATTGCTGTAGATTTTGATAAGGAATTGCCTCTAAACCCAGTCCGCCGAAAGTCAGCAATACAGTTTTTTCCAGCGGTGATTCGATTCCGAATAGTTCCCGAATTTGTTCATTACTGTAACGAGGATTGCCGCCCGTCAAGCCGACATCTTGAATATTTGGAAAAGCTGGCATCGGTTCGTGTAAAGGCAGACGAAAAAGCCGATCGCACATTCCGAAACATTCACCAATCCAATCCGCCATTTCTGCAAACTCCCCGCCCCAATCTCGATAGATAAAATCCCAACCGAAATTGCTCATCATCCAGCAAGGAACCCCAGCAGATGCCGCCATTCGCGTGGCCAAAGGAGGAATATCTGCCAGCACCAAACACACCCGATTTTGCTTGATAAAATTAACTTCACCTGCAATTAGCGAATTTTGCTTTTTCCGAATTTCCCGCAATTTATCCAGCGTCGCGTCTTTATCCATATGCAAACTGTCAGCCTGCACGACACCCACATCAAAAGCGCGGGGACGGTGGATAAAGTCGCCAGTAATATAAGATTCTAGCAGCCAGCGAGGTGCAGTTGTTGTAATAATTAATAAGATATCTGGGTTTAATTCTTGAATTTTTGCAGCTACGGAGGAAACTCGGACAGCGTGGCCGAATCCATGATTCGTGATGGCAATATATAATGTTGGTCTAGACATTGGGAATTTGGAATTGGGAATGGGGCATTGGCAAAACAGGGCCTAAAAGCATCGGGCATCGGGCCTAAAAGCATCGGCCAAAGAGGGAATTGGGTATCGGGCATTGATTGCTGATTGTTTGTTATCAGTTATTGGTAGACAAATAACTAATGACTACTGACTAATAACTAATGACTAATGACTACTGACTAATGACTAATGACTAATAACTCGATCGATAATTTCGGCAGCCATACCTTGCAAGGATACCACTCGATCGGCAAAACCAGAATTAACCACACTTCCCGGCATCCCCCAGACAACGCTGCTAGCCTCATCTTGAACAATAATCTTACCCCCAGCCTCCCGAATATTCTGACAGCCCAGCAGCCCATCTTGCCCCATTCCAGTCAACACCACACCCAAAACCCCAGCACCATAAATCTTAGCAGCCGATCGAAACAGCACATCAACCGCAGGGCGACAAGAGTTTTCCCGCGCCTCTTGATTCGTGACAATTCGCGCCCCAAAACCCTGTTTTTCCAACACCAGATGGTAATCTCCCGGCGCTATCCAAACAACTCCCGGTTCCAGAATACCTCCCGTCACAGCTTCCTCAACTCTAATCTTGCACTTTTCGGTTAGTCGATCGGCCAAACGCTTAGTAAAAACCGGCGGCATATGCTGCACAATCACGATTGGTACAGGGAAATTAGCCGGCAAATCCTGCAAAATAGCTTCCAAAGCATTTGGCCCTCCCGTCGAAACCCCAACCGCCACAATTTCCACCTTAGATTTAATATTTACCGCTGAATTAGACGAAATAAAACGCGGTTTAATCGGCAATATTGTGGTAGCAATCTTCTCCTTTTCCGGTACTTTAATATTTCCCAAATTTCCCCTCTTGCCACCAGTGCAAAAAGCCTTAATTTTCGGAATCAATTGCTCGCGAACCTGCTCTAGCGCCGCTTCCTTGCTCTTCATATTGTGAGGCTTAGTCACATAATCCGTAGCACCCAGCGCCAGAGCCTCCAGAGTAGCAACAGCCCCCAATTCTGTAAGCGCGCTAAACATAATTACTGGAATATCCCTGTCCTGTTTTCGGATTGCCGCCAGCGTCTCCCAACCGTCCATTTCCGGCATTTCCACATCCAGCACAATCAAATCAGGATTAACCTGAGAAATCTTGGCTAAAGCGATTTTACCGTTGGCGGCAGTCCCCACAACTTCCAGTGCTGCATCGCCATCCAGTACGTTACTTAATAATCGGCGCACCACTACCGAATCATCAACAATTAAAATCTTAAATTTTGGCATTTTCTCTTAAACTCTAAATAACAAATCGAGAAGTAAACGAGCTTGAAAAAACAGAATAAAATCGCCTTCTACGCGAACATCAATAATTTTGAAATGAGACATAAACAGTATAATTGTTGACCTCATATTAAAATTCATAGCCCTAAAAATTTCATCCGCCGAACCTTCTATATAATTGGGAACTACATAACCGAGATTGTATTTTAATGTATTGCTAAACGTGCCGACGATACCGCTAATAGCTAAATTGCCAATTTCGCCCATGATGTCGGCCTTATCTTGCTTGAATTCCTCGCTGGCGACATCGCCACCGCCATTGAGAGCTAAAACAAGAGCATCAGCAGCCTCGCAGGAAAACAACATCTGAGCCGAGCCGGATAAATTGCCGTTAAAATCAAGCTGCGCCACAGCTACTAGGTTTTTTCCCAAGGTTTGAATCAGGTTTTTTTGCAAAAACAGTGGTGACAGCGCTTGAGAGGAAGGCATTTCAAATTCTACCTCGCAGGCGATCATTTCGCTCATTTGAGAAACTGCTGTCCCGATGGCTTTGTTGACAACATCCTGTAATTTATTGTGTTTTCCTGTTTCAATATTGCCTAAATTGAAATCCCGAATTTGACTGCGGGAATCAATTGCACTGCCACCGTTTGGGTAGGCAGCAATTGCCACGGTGCGCCGCAATTCTAATTCATTGTTGGTTTTTTTGAGAGTTGCGAAAATTCCTGCCAGCGACAAATACTGCATCATATTTCTTGCTAAGTCGTCGCTGAGAATGATGGTGGGTATTTGTAACAACTGCAAGAATTGGATTATCGCCAAATAATTGTGTTCTATTGCTGCAAAATTTAGGAGTACAGCTTTGGGATGGTGGCACTCAGCGATATCTAAGCAATTGTATAAATCGGTAGCTGCGGCAAATACATATTCGTCTGCTGTCAAAGTTTCCCGCAACGTCTGATTTTCTGAATCTGAGAAGCCTCCAATCAGAATTAATGAAATTGGTTTTGAGTAGGTTTTCATTTTTGGGAATTCGTAATTGATAATTGTAATTGGTAATTTGGAATTGATTTTAAGCAGTCTTGGACGCAAAACTTAATTAGTGCAGTTTGCATTGTGCACCTTGCCGCTGATGTAGCTACCGCTGATTTAAGGTGCTATAAGAGTGCACCTTAACCTTACCGCTGATGTTGATGTTATTCCCTCTCCTCCCTCTCGAATACAACAGACTCATAAATATCGCTCGCAGACATTTGTACTCCCACAGAAGCAAAAAAAACTGTAGAAGTTTCTCCTTCGTATTCCTGAAATAACCATTGTCCTGATTCATTCTTAATATACTGCTCAACCAAAAACTCATATTGATCAACTAAAACATACTCGCGCAACTCAGGAATCGATCGATAAAACCTAAACTTGTTCTCTCTGTCAAAATCTTCTGTAGAGTTAGAAAGCACTTCCACAATCAGCACAGGATTGAGGATTTCATCTTTACGTCCTTCGCTAAAAACTGGTTGTCCAGAAATTACCATTACATCTGGGTAAGTTCCCCGCCGATGTCGAGGAATCCACAACCGCAAATCGTTCATAAATGCTTCGGCATTATTTCCGCGCAAAGCATATTTCAAGAAGGCATAAATATTGCCTGTAATCCGGTTGTGATTAATCGTGCCTCCTGTCATTGATACAATTTCTCCAGATTGATATTCACTTCTAAACTCAGCAGTTTTTTCTAACTGCCGATACTCATCTAGAGTATAAAATCGATGTCGTGTCTCAGTTAACATTTCGATATCCTGCTAATTGACTTGTGCTTCATATTTTACTGGTTTCTCGTCCCGTGTAGGGTGCGCCAAACCGCGCACCTTACGGCTAGAGGTAGCGCGTGAAAACACTTTCTTTTCCCCGTGTAGGGTGCTATAAAGCCGCGCACCTTGTCGCACCCATTACCCATTACCCATTATCCAAATCAATACTTAAACTGATTGACAAGTCCTTGTAATTGGGCTGCTGTTTTCGACAGTTCGATCGCCGAATTTTGAGTATTGCTAGCACTGGCGGTTGTACTTCCCGCTGCATCAGCAACGCTGGTAATATTGCGCGCAATTTCCTCAGAACCGATCGCCACTTGATGCACATTGCGCGCAATTTCGGTAGTTGTAGCCGTTTGTTCCTCAACTGCACTGGCGATCGTCGTTTGAAAATCGCTGATTTGATTGATAATAGAAGTAATTTGGGCGATCGCCTGCACGGAACTTTTAGTATCAGCTTGAATTGCCTCCACTTTCTTGCTGATATCTTCAGTCGCCGCCGCCGTTTGTTTCGCCAATTCCTTCACTTCATTCGCCACCACCGCAAAACCCTTGCCCGCTTCTCCAGCCCGCGCCGCCTCAATTGTAGCATTCAGAGCCAGCAAATTAGTTTGTTGGGCGATCGAAGTAATCACCTTGACCACATTGCCAATTTCTGCACTGCTAACCCCAAGTTTAGTGATAGTTTGATTCGTAGTTTCCGCCATCTTCACCGCCGAATTAGCAACCGTCGCAGCCTCCGCCGCATTCTTAGCAATTTCCTTAATACTCGCGTTCATTTGCTCGATCCCAGTAGCAACAGACTGAGTATTGCTATTAACTAAATCCGCAGCCGCAGATACCGTACCCGCTTGAGCCGAAGTTTCTTCAGCTGCAGCCCCCATACTTTGGCTTTCGCTAATCAATTCCTCCGAAGCACTGCTAACTGCGATCGCCACTTGGGAAATCTGCTGTACCTGACTCGTCAAATTAGCCGCCATCAAATTAACATTATCCGTCAAATCTTTCCAAGTACCGCTGATATCAGGTACTGTCGCCTGGCCTCCCAACTCTCCTGCAACTACCTGTTTTGCCAGCCCGGTGACTTCATCTGCAAAAGTATTAAGCTGGTCAACCATTGTATTCAGAGTATCTTTCAGTTCCAGAACTTCTCCTTTAACTTCTACAGTAATTTTCTTAGACAAATCTCCATTAGCCACAGCCGTAGAAACTTCCGCAATATTGCGAACTTGTTCCGTAAGATTAGCCGCCATAATATTCACATTACCAGCCAAACTCAGCCAAGTACCCGACAAACCCTCAACAGTTGCTTGACCCCCCAGTTTGCCTTCAACACCAACCTCTCTAGCAACTCGCGTAACTTCCAAAGCAAACTCATTTAGCTGAACAGTCATGTCATTAATCGTATTCTTCAGTTCCCGAATTTCCCCTTCAGCTTCTACAGTAATTTTTTTAGACAAATCTCCCTGAGCAACCGCAGTAGTAACTTCAGCAATATTGCGTACCTGACTGGTAAGATTGCTGGCCATTAAATTAACATTTTGTGTTAAATCTTTCCAGACGCCAGCCACTCCGTGCACTTGTGCTTGACCGCCGAGTTTCCCCTCAGTTCCCACCTCTTTTGCTACCCGCGTCACCTCTTTTGCAAAGTCATTGAGACTGTCAACCATTTGATTGAGAGTATCTTTCAGTTGCAAAATTTCCCCTTCCGCTTCAACTGTAATTTTTTCGTTCAAATCGCCGACGCTAATAGCAGTTGCAACTTTGGTAATATTCCGCACTTGATTGGTAAGATTTGCCGCCATCAAGTTCACGCTTTCTGTAAGTTCTTTCCAAATACCAGATAGCCCTTCTACCTGTGCTTGGGTTCCCAAGTTGCCTTCGCTGCCAACTTGACGGGCGACGCGAGTTACTTCTAAGGCAAAACCATTTAATTGGTCTACCATTTTGTTGAGAGTAGTCCCAATGCGGCGGAACAATCCTTTGATCGGTTTGCCTTCAAATTCTAAGCTAAATTTCTCCGACAAATCGCCTTTAGCTACAGCGTGCAGCACTCGCGCCATGTCTATTGTCGGCGCAACTAAACTGTTTAACGTCGCATTCACCGCCTCAATACTGCTAACCCAAGAACCTTTAAATTCTTTGATTGCTGTGGGTTTTGGTACTTTTCCTTCTTCGGCAACTGCTTGGCTGACGCGCTCTACTTCGCCCGCAAATTTTTCATTTACACTCACCATTTCATTAAAGACTTTGGCAATTTCACCCAAGCCGTTTTCAGCCGACAAACGAACGCTAAAGTCCCCATCTCTGACTGCTGATAGAGCGATAATGAGTTGCTGCCGGTACTGGTTGTTGACCATCTCTGCTGTCGCCCCGTTGGCGTCGGTTTCTGCAACTAAAGTCTCTACCAAATCCCCGCTATAAGCAGAGTCAATGTCGGGAGATTCTGAGGCTGTTGATTGATTTTGTGTATCCATGTTTTAGCTAATTTTATACAATTTATCAGGGAAATAGATCGATCGCACTTTGTAGAATGCCCTCTGTCTGCACTTGCAGTCCGAACCGGGTTTGGGCCATCCGGGAGAGGGGTATTAAGATACTGCGGCGATCGCCTTCAGCAGCATCTGAAAGGAACCTACATCGAAAAACAGCAGAATGTCTCCTTGAATTTGCAGTTCTTCAATACTAAAGTGAGCCGGAGCTAACAGTACGCTGCCGCAATCCACAGACTGTTCCTTTAACAGCAATTCCTCAATCTCTTCCTCTGCGTAATAGGGAACCGCATAGTCTAACGGTTGGTCTAAGATGTTGCCAATGGAACCCATGACGCCGTTAATGACCATATTCCCCACCTCGCTGAGCGTACTAATTTTGAGAAAATCAAGGTCAGGACTTCCCTTTTCTTCGCCAGTGAGAACTGAGACTAAATTCACCGCACTGTCGGTAGGAAAAAGTAGCTGGGCGCTGCCGCTAAATGAGCCGTTGAAGCCTAGTTGCACGGTGGATAGAGGCTCTATACCAAAGCGTCTTTTTAATTCGCTTCGCAGATCCCTAGCCGATAAAAGCTCAATATCTGGAATCTGCAACTGGATGGGAAATTGAATCATTTCATTCAACATTCCAGCGGCACTTCCCACGCCAATATTGATCAGCTCCTTCAAAGCATCTATTTCATCTGCTGTTAGCTCCACCTCATATCTCCTATTTGCTATCCAGAGCTTTTTGGATTGCAGCCTGAATGTCTGGAGTTTTTGGGGGCTTTTTCAGCATCATAAATGCTCCCAATTCTTCGCACTTCTGCCGCGCGCTGTCTTGAATATCTGCAGAAAGTACGATCGCCGGAATTTTAGATCCTTGTTCGCCCAGAGCTTTTAGCAGGGCGAAACCATCCATTTCTGGCATTAACAAATCTGTCATGATGCAGTCTGGCAAATGGGATGTTGCCATATCTAAGCCTTCTTGTCCGTTGGCTGCTTCTATGACTTCATGTCCGGCTTCTTCGATTGCTTTGCGAATCATTCGCCGAGAAAATGCTGCGTCGTCTATAATTAGAACTAAACCCATTTTTGCGCGCTCCTTAACTTGAGGAATTGGTAATTGGTAATTGGGAATTGGGCCTTGGGCCTTGATAGTTTCCTATAGTACAACATAGCCGTCCCCAATTGTCTTAATTTTTTCTAACCCGTATTCCTCAGTTGGTTTGTAAAATGCTGAGAAAATATAATTTAGTTTGAGAATTAATTCAATACTGAGGCTACCTTGGTAAAGCCTACCATATCAGCAAATAACACGCTGACATTGGGGAAATGATCCACAATTACTAAGTCTCCGGTTGATTCTTCTTGCAGCCTCCGCGCGATCGACTCTGGTAAAATATTGAGTAATAAATAATATCAGTTCCGGTTGAACCTGAATGATAATTCGGACACTCAAGATGCCGTTTCACGGCAGCCCCGATTAATTGTAGGGACACTCCAAAAGCCGTGTCCTGACTGTGGGTAACATTAATTCCGATGCTACCGAATTTGATATCAGCAACTGAGGAAGGGGTGTAACCTTTTATACTGCTAAATTGTTACACAGAACCTGAAAAGTTAGCGACTTAGCCGCGTTGCTTTTGAGATTATGTTGAAAATTGTATCAGATTATGTCATAACTTTTAAAATGGTGCAATGGGCTAAATGGTCTAAAATATTGAAAATTTTGGTGGAAATGGGCGATCCTACTTCCCGGGGCGCTCAACTGCATATCTTTAGGACTAAAGCAAAAAAATGGTCTACCCCGCCCCAAGTAGTGGTAAGGTGCGCGGCTTTATAGCACCCTACAGATAGAGTGTATAAGTCCCAGACTCCTTCCTTCTTATATCAGTAACTCGATGCCAAAGCCGCTTTTACCCGCTGATACTCGGCTGCAATTTTGCACATCAAAACCTCACTATCAACGAGAGTTTCATTTCGGGCCATTTGTTCGAGCTGCGTGCACAATTGAAACAAAGGCATGGCTCCGACTGTCGTACAAGCACCTCTAAGAGCGTGAGCGGAGGCTTTAATTGCTGGAGCATCCGCGCCCTTGACAGCATCTGCGAGTTCCTGCAATTTTGGCGGTGCTACTTCCAGGAATTTCTCAACTAGCTCGATCCAAAATTCTTCGGCTTCTTCTCCCAATAACTCCCTCAATTCTTCAAAAGTTTGAATGTCAAGAGGCGGCACTTCTATTGCCGATTTAACTGTTTCTGGGATAAAATTTTGCGCTGCTGGCGGTGAAATTTGCGATTTATGCTCCTTTAATTTGGGATTTGTGCCAGCAGGTAAACTGGGAAATTGAATATTCTCAGTACCGACTAACATTTCCCCAAGATTAGGAGAATCTTTTGCCGCGCCCGATTGATTCCCAGCTTCAAGTTGTGAAATCAAAACGCCTGCGCGGGCGATTAAATGCTTTAACTCTTCTAAGGCAATGTCGTCGATCGCAGGCGCAACATTTTTCATCTCGTTTCCACCGGGCTGAGCTTGGGAATAAGAGTCTGTGGGTTCCGCCTGTGGATTGTTGAGATCAGAATTGAATTTCGATCGCCCGGTTTCTAGATCGTACTGAGCGATCGCTTGAACTATTGCCTGCACGCGCACCGGCTTAGTGATATAATCATTCATCCCAGCTTCCAAACAAAGTTCGCGATCGCCCTGCATCGCATTAGCCGTCATCGCAATAATCCAAGGACGAGTCGATTTTAGATTGGCGATTTGCGATTTTTGATTGTTAAATTGCTCATCTATTGTCGTAATTTCAGAATCATAAATTTCGGATTTTTCTCCATTATTTTCTAAGGGAATATCTACCGAGAATCGCTGGCGGATGAGGCGGGTAGTTTCCAGCCCGTCCATTTCTGGCATCTGCATATCCATAAACACAATATCGTATTCTGAAAGCTCCAAAGCATCCAAAGCTGCTTGTCCGCTGCTGGCAAAATCTGCACAGTAACCTAACTTGTTTAAAATCTGCGATGCTACCATTTGATTAACTTCTACATCGTCTACTAACAGGATTTTTAAAGGCAGTTTTTCGGCTAATTGCGGAGTAAATTGAGGTTGAGAAAAACACGGTTGATTTGTGCTGCATTCCCCGCCAAGGATGCGGAGCAAAACTTCATGGAGCTGCGCTTGCTTAATGGGTTTGTATACAAAAGCTGCGAATTCAACTCGCCCTTGAACTTCCCGACGAGATCGCCGGCCGCCAGAACTCAAAATCATTAAAGGTAAATTTTTACCTTGAGGAAATTCCCGAATTTTTTCAGCTAAAGTAATGCCGTCCATTTCTGGCATATGAAAGTCTAAAATCGCTAAATCAAACATAGTTTCGTGTTGCAGCACTTTCAGCGCTTGCAAACCGGATTTTGCAGCGCGGACAACCATGCCCCAAGACTTAGCTTGCAGAGTCAGAATTTTGCGGTTAGTGGCATTATCATCTACTAGCAGCAGCCGCAAACCTGCTAGTTGAGGCTGCGGTGCATTCAGGTTTAATATTTCTTCATGAGCCGGTGCTGCTTGAGCTTTGATGCTAAAAGAAAATTTAGAACCTCTGCCGATTTCGCTTTCTACCCACATAGTGCCACCCATAATTTCGCTGAGGCGTTTGCTGATGGCCAAACCTAAGCCAGTACCGCCATATTTGCGAGTTGTGGAACTGTCAACTTGACTGAAGGCCTTAAATAGTATGTTTGTGCGATCGGGCGAAATTCCGATGCCTGTGTCCCTGACAGTAAATTGAATTTCGTAATTGCTAATTTCTGATTTTTCTAGATATTTAGGATCGGCAGCATCGGAGGGTGGCGCAGGATTCAAAATCGGTTTCTGACTGGATGCTTCGCTGTCAAACTCAATATTTGTCTCACAAACCGAGTTGGTTTTCCCAACTCCTAAAACAGTGTCGGGCATCGGTTTTGCTGTTACTTTAACTACCACTTCTCCTACTTCGGTAAATTTGGTAGCATTGCCGAGCAAATTTATCAATATTTGCCGCAGTCTGGTGACATCTCCATACAGGAAAGCGGGGGTACCCGCATCGAATTCGCAGGCCAAGTCAAGCTGTTTTTCAGCAGCTTTTATAGCGACTAAATCTAAAGCTTCTTCAACACAGTTTCTCAGATTAAACGGTTTTTGTTCTAAATCCAGCTTGCCTGCTTCTATCTTGGAAAAGTCGAGGATGTCGTTAATAATTGCCAGCAAAGCATCGCCGCTGGTGCGAATTGTATTCACAAAATTGCGCTGGTTTGGCGACAGTTGCGTGTCTAGCAGCAGTTCAGTCATGCCGATAACTCCGTTCATCGGCGTGCGGATTTCGTGGCTCATCATTGCCAAAAATTCACTTTTGGCTCGGTTAGCAGCTTCAGCGTCGATTGTGGCGCGTTTGAGTTCTTCTTCTATTACCAATCGGTGCTTAATTTCTTGCTGGTATGTTTGGATTTGTTGCGTCACGTCTGAAACATCTTGAATAGCGATTAAAGCATAAAAACCTTCTCCTTCGAGCGCTGGTACGGGAGTGACGTTTGTGTTTTGAATTCGTGGTTTGCCACTGGGTAAATTTGAGGCAATCAGGGACTGGTGCAGTTGGGGAGAAAATACGGCGGGCAACCCATTGTTAAATACTTGTTTCAAACGAGTTTGATATTTAGGTTCGTCGAGTTGGGGAAAGTGAGTTTTTAGATTGGTTCCTATTATTTCTTGTTTGATAATTTTTGTCCACTGCTCTAGAGTGCGGTTCCAGAACAGCACGGTAAAATCGCGACTGATGACGCACAATCCGATGGGGACTCGATCGAGAATGCTGAATTTTAGTTGGGCTTGTTCTATTTGTTCTAGCATTTTTTGCATGATAAAAAAGTTCGATAACTTATGTATAATTCAAAAGTTATAAAAAATCTTGTTTGGGAGGTAACTATTCTGCAAAAATCGGGTTGCTCTATTCTGCCAACTGCTATCTTATCACCGATCCAAAAAAACCTGTTTCTAGGATAAATAACAGGTTGGAAGACAGGGATTTACCAAAAAACCGGGTTGCGGCGGGCTGAGAGCGTACAAGTTGTGCGCCGCTTTTGGCACGCCTGTCAAGTAAACTACGATACAGATTTTGGCGTTACCAGAGTTGAAAAACACGGTTGCGGAGCTGCGATGTTAATGATTTTTGGTAATTTGTGTAGATATAGTATACTGATGAGGTCAAGTTGGCAACGATCGACCTGCGATCGCCCGATCGCGAAGTTTGCAGAAAACGATCGCGACTAACACTGGCTGGGGCGCACTAGAGTTTTTAACTATTCGAGAATTTATTTTAACGCAGCGTAAAACACGTGAAAAAGGAATCGATGGAAATGGAAATTGATGAAGATGTAAGGGAATTCCTGATTGAAGGCTACGAATACTTAAACCAAATTGAGGAGGATTTAGTAGCTTTAGAACAAAGCAATTCCGATCCGGAGGTGATGAACCGGATTTACCGCAGCTTGCACACGATTAAAGGAAATAGCGGTTTTTTGGGGGTGGAAAAACTCGAATCGGTGGCCCACGCGGGAGAAAATTTGCTCAGCCACTTGCGCGATCGCACAATTGCGATGACTCCCGAAATTACTAGCGCTTTGCTATCGACAATCGACGCGGTGCGATCGCACATGGAAGCCCTAGAAACAACCGGCCAAGAAAGCCCGATCGCACATACCGAATTGCTCGCTCGACTTTGGCAACTCCAAGAATCCGCCGCCATCCCAGAAATTGTCGCCCGGGAACCGGAAAAATCGGATTCGACACCAGAACTTTTGTATGTTGATGATGCTTTATTGCCGATCGACGAATTGCCACTTCCCGCTCTTACAAATAATACCACAGAACAGTTAACTGCGGTCGATACCGAGGGCGACAAATTCAAAATTTCCGACGCTGCAATTCGAGTAGATGTCGGCTTGCTAGACAAACTAATGAACTTAGTAGGCGAACTCGTTTTGTGCCGCAACCAAATCTTAGAATTTGCCAATACACAAACAGCCAACGCCCAAAATGACGATACATTAAAATCAGTATCTGGCCGCTTAAACTTAGTTACTTCCGAATTGCAAGAAGGAGTAATGAAGACCCGAATGCAGCCAATTAAGACTATTTGGAACAAGTTTCCCCGCGTAGTGCGCGACACAGCTTTTGCCTTGGGAAAACAAGTCCAATTAGAGATGGAAGGCGAAGAAACAGAATTAGACAAAACCTTAATTGAGGCGATCGCCAATCCGCTAACTCACTTAGTCCGCAACTGTCTCGACCACGGCATCGAAACATCAGAACAGCGCGCAGCTAAAGGCAAGTCCGCCGTCGGTCGGCTGCTGCTGCGAGCCTATCACGAAAGCGGCCAGGTAAACATTGAAATCTCCGATGACGGTGGGGGAATCGACCCGGAGCGGATTAGAAGTAAGGCGGTGCAAAAAGGAATTTTATCTGCTGTTGACGCGGCGAAAATGAGCGATCGCGAAGCACTGAATTTAATTTTTATGCCCAGCTTCTCCACAGTAGAAAAAATCACCAATATCTCCGGTAGGGGAGTGGGGATGGACGTGGTGCAGACAAATATTGAAAAAATTAGCGGCACGATTGATGTACACAGTCAAGTCGATAAAGGTACAATTTTTAAGCTAAAAATTCCTTTAACTCTGGCGATTATTCCGACATTAATTATTACTACCGGAGGCGATCGGTACGCGATTCCTCAAGTCAATTTGCTAGAGCTGATGCGCTTGGAAGGAGAACAAATTAAAAGCATCGAAATGTTTCACGGAACGCCCGTATATCGGTTGCGAGGGCGACTGCTGCCGCTGATTTATTTAAACCGGGAATTGCAGCTAGACGATAGCAAGTTGGGAAGCGAAGAAAAATCCCAGTTTGACTTAAATGAGGCTCTGAATATTGTTGTAGTGCAAGCTACGGACAAACCTTTTGGATTGGTGGTAGATGCCATCAATGACACGCAAGAAATTGTGGTTAAACCTTTAGGAAAACAGCTAAAATCCCTAGCTTGTTTTGCCGGAGCAACTATTATGGGTGACGGTAAAGTTGCTTTGATTTTGGACGTGCACGGAATTGCTCAGCAAACCCATATGACAGAAGCTCAGGAAAAGGCTATTTTAGCTGACGAAAACAGCCGCCGGGAATCTTCGGAACCGCCGCAGCAGTTGCTGGTATTTCAGGGCCCAGACTGTCGGCGGATGGCGATTCACCTATCGCGAGTTTGCCGCTTAGAAGAGTTTCCCCGCCATCTTTTAGAGCGAGTTGGGAAGCAGGATGTGGTGCAGTACCGCAGCCAAATTATGCCGGTGATTTATTTGTCGGCGGTGTTTGGTAACGATGGTGATTGGGGGAATTCCGGCGCTAACGGTCTTGGCGGTCGATCGCCCTCCGCAGATGATAAACTGCCGTTAGTCGTGGTGTCGATCGGCTCAGAACACCAAGTCGGTCTGGTAGTCGATCGCATTCTGGACATTGTAGAACAGTCGATCGACATTAAAGGTGCAGCTACTCAAGCAGGAATTTCATATTGTGCTGTGATTCAGGGTCAAGTTACTGAAATCCTCGATGTCGATGCAGTAATTAGCGACAATTTATTCGGAGTCAAGCAGATGTTGGCAAGCGCAAGATAATGCCATTAAAGGAATAATTAAAATGCCTGAACAAACTCTACTTTGTACTTTTTTCGTTGACGGCCTATTTTTTGGAATAGAAGTTCAGAAAGTTCAAGAAATCATCCGCTATCAGGAGATGACGCGAGTGCCGCTAGCACCCCCAGTAGTAGGCGGATTGATAAATTTAAGGGGGCAAATTGTCACGGCGATTGACTTGCGGAAGCGGTTGGATTTGTGCGATCGACCTGTCGAAAAACTGCCCTTAAATGTGATTGTCAGAACAGGCGATGAAACAGTCAGTTGGTTAGTCGATGATATTGGAGATGTCCTAGAAGTATCTCAAGCTGATTTTGAAACTCCTCCAGATACTTTTATCAGCAAAATACGCCCGCTAATTCGAGGAGCGTACAAGCTAGAAGGACAGTTGCTGCTATTTTTAGATGTGGATAAAGTTGTAGATTTTAGCAGTCATTAGTCAGTTGGTAGGGGCGGTGCCAAGAGTGCCCGCCCTCTTAGTAGTCATCAGTCAGTAGTCATCAGTCATCAGTCATTGGTAATTGGTAATTGACTGTCAACTGTCAACTGTCAACTGTCAACCGTCAACTGTCAACTCTTCCCATAATTATCATGCCGATAACTATTGCAGATTTTGATTACATTCGCAAACTCGTGTACGATCGCACCGGCGTATTCCTGTCCGAAGAAAAAATGTACCTCGTTGAATCACGTTTAGCGATGGTAGCTAAAGAAGCCGGAGCAAATTCCGTCAGCGGGTTAGTTGCAGAATTAAAACAAATCAAACAAAAACGTTTTAACCCGCTTTACCAATCGACTGTAGAAGCAATGATGACGAACGAGACATTTTTTTTCCGAGATGTCAACCCTTTCGAGATGTTAAAAACATCAGTAGTGCCGGAATTGTTAAAACAGCGACAGGGTGATTCCCTACCCTACGCCGCGCGTACCTTGAATATTTGGTGTGCTGCTTGTTCCAGCGGCCAAGAACCCTACAGTATTGCGATGCTGCTGCGCGAATATTTTCCGCAGCTTGCTAGAAATCAAGTGCAGATAATTGCTAGCGACATCTCTACAGCAATGCTGAAGCGAGCAAATTCTGGATGCTACGCGCAGCACGAAGTAGTGCGGGGTTTACCGCCAGCATTTTTACACAAATACTTTCACCACTGCGGCAAAGAATGGCAAATTAAAGAAGAGATACGCAGGGCGATCGAATTTCGCCAGATTAACTTAACAGAACCCTTTGGATCGATGCCTCAAATGGACATTATTTTATGCGAAATGTCTTAATATATTTCGATATTGAGACAAAGCAATCTATTTTAGCGAGAGTGCGGCGGGTGTTGCGGCCAGACGGCTATTTATTTTTAGGGGGAGGAGAAACAACCGTTAATCTCGACCCTGCTTTTAAGCCGGTGCAATTTGAAAAAGGTATATGTTACCGATTGATATAGCAGAAGGAAGAAGGAAGAAGGAAGAATCCGGGTTTGTAGTGAGGACTTTAGTCCGCTCATGTTTGTAGTGAGGACTTTAGTCCGCTCATGTTTGTAGTGAGGACTTTAGTCCTTTCTTTCCGACGACTCATCAGACCAAACACGCAATTGATTAATCTTATTTAGGGTGATATCTACATACTTTTGACCATCCGCCGCCCGATTTTCTCCAAAATATCCATCATCGCCGTCGTGCTTGTGAGGGCCGCTGAAAGCTTCTGAATAGCGACCTTGCAAACGAGCTTGATTCACCGGAGAAGTCGCGAACCAGTACCAGCGAGTCGGAAAAACTATGCCGCCAATATCCTCAATGGAATCGCGAGTGCCGCGAAGATGGAAAATGCGATCGGCTTCTGCAAAACCATTTTCTCCCGAAAACACGCCCCCAACCGAAACAACCGTAATTTCTGCATTCAGCCATTCTTTAAGATAGCGAGTAGCACCCAAAGCAACTTGTGCGCCGCCGCTAGTGCCAATTAAAATAACTTTCAAAGGTTGTTGAGGATTAACTGAAATCGGAGATTTAGCATTCATGCGATCGATAATTGCATTAGCAATTCCCTGATTGTATGCAAAACCGTAGCGATAATCAAGAGAAATTGCAAACCTCCAGAGATTGCGAATCTTGATGAATACATCCCCCGCAATCGGCCCGCTTTTTGCGTGTTCTGCAAAGCGCCAAAAAGGAGCTAGCCACCGCTCTCCTCCTAAACTTTTGTTAGAAGCGGAATAAGGAAAAACATCGCCCACCGCTACGCACTGCGGGTGACTTTCAACTAAACGCTTGAGAAAAAACTCTTCGCCCGGGGTTAATTCGTCCCCCGAAAAGTCGCCAACTCCCGGTAAAAAGATGATATAACAATTGAGCGGCGAAGACTTGCGCGCTTTTAGATTGTCGTTGTTTGAGGGCAATATTTCCGGCGAACTTTTCTTGAGTCCCAAAGTTTCGGCACTTTGACCCAGCCACCAGATAACAGTTCCCACCGGCGAAAGAATGCCCCAAATTATCAGGATTACACCTGCGACGATCAGCAAATTTAAACTTCCCCCGCGCAGCCACGCCAGTATCCGCAAAATCAATCTTAGCATTTCATAAAATCTGGTAGAATGCCTGTTATACCAATTTAATGGGTCGTTGCACATATTCCGATCCCCCTCGCATCCCCCTTAATAAGGGGGACTTTGATAGGAATCTTGTCCCCCCTTATTAAGGGGGGTTAGGGGGGATAAGATTCGGGAGCAGCCTCCTAAAAAATTGATATTAATTACCTAATTACCTAGAAACATTTCGGTAATTCTGCTGTATTAGAGCTTGTTTTGTAAAAGTTGTCAACTATCTTGAGGGGCAGGTGTTCAGCGTGAAGGGAGAAGATTCAATTACAGGTTTGGGGGCTACGCTTTGGAACGCACTTTCTTTGAACGGCAATTTTTATGAAAAAACTCCCTACACTCCCAGAACTAAGCGGATAGCTTTAACAATTGTAATTTTAGTGGCGGTGTCCCGCGTTTTGGGCAGTGCCGTCATTTTGTTAATTAATCGAACTGAGCCATCGGTGTTATTTTTAGCACTTTGGATAGATGGTTTGGCAGTCGCGGGGGGTTATTATTTTTGGACTTTCACTATCTTTAAAATCGGGGAATGGCTGAAACCGGGTCACGTAACTTATGGGGAGTTGCTGGTTCCGATCGGATTTGCCTACGCCCCGCAAGTGCTGAATTTTTTAACGTTAATTCCCTTGCTGGGAGAAGGAATAGAGCGGATATTAGCTGTGTGGAGTTTGCTTGCTGTAATTGTGGCGGTTCGCCAAGGTTTGGATATTCAAACTCGCTGGGCGGTGTTAATTTGTTTTGTGGGTTGGCCGTTGATTCAAATTGCGATCGGCTTTGTGAAAGTAATTGAACAGTTGCTTTCAGGATGGCTTTAAAAAAAGGAAATTGTCACAATCAAATCTGTAGGGTGCGCGCACACAGCGATGCACCTTACCAGTAATAGGGGCAGGAGCCGACCATTTTGGCGTAAGTTATTCCGTAATTTAAACAGGCGGCTAATTTCGCGATCGCGATCGCGATTTCCCAGAAGTCGCTTAACCTGTTTAAATAAAATTGCTTTGGGGCGAAATACTTCAGCGCATCGCGTCATTTCAAACAAAAGCATTCCCCGCTAGTCATTGAGGCACTTTGCTTACCAATTTGAAAAAATGCTTGACAGGAAAACCGTCGGCAAGTAGAATAAGTTACAACAAATAGCATGATTGTTAGCCTTCATTTGCATTACGAGTTGTCGATCGTGCTGCGAGACGGCAACCACACCCGTAGTATTCGGCTCTCCCCACTGTCCGCCCCCCCTTAGTAGCGATACATTGAATTGAAGGAAATACACAAAAATTTACATCTATAATTTGTGTAGTGTTCCAAATCGCTCCTGACCAGCAGCGATACAGCCCTAGCCAAGACAGTAGGATAGAAAAAATATGTTTGAACGCTTTACAGAACAAGCCATTAAAGCAATCATGCTAGCCCAAGAAGAAGCGCGGCGTCTCGGTCACAATTTTGTAGGCACCGAGCAAATTCTCCTGGGACTCGTCGGCGAAGGCACTGGCATCGCTGCAAAAGTATTACTGGATATGGGCCTCAACTTGAAAGAGGCGCGCAACGAAATCGAAAATATCATCGGCAGAGGTTCCGGGTTCCTCCCGCCGGAAATTCCTTTTACACCCCGCGTCAAGCGCATTTTTGAGACGGCGCTCAACGAAGCGCGCCAGTTAGGCCACAATTACATCGGTACCGAACACATTTTGCTGGGGCTGATCCAAGACGACGAAGGAGTAGCGGCGAAGGTGCTGCAAAACCTGGGGATCGATCGCCAGAGAGTCCGCACGCAGGTAATTCGCGCCGTCGGAGAAGTCGCGGCAGTCGGAGGCGGCCGGGGGGATAGCCCCGATCGCAAAATCCCGACTTTAGAAGAATTCGGCACAAACCTCACCAAATTAGCCGCCGCTGGCAAACTAGATCCCGTGGTGGGCCGCGAAAATGAAATCGAGCGCGTGATCCAAGTGCTCGGGCGCCGCACGAAGAACAATCCAGTGTTAGTAGGCGAACCGGGAGTAGGCAAAACAGCCCTCGCCGAAGGCCTCGCCCAGCGAATTGTTAACAGAAACGTCCCGGAAATTTTAGAAGACAAACAAGTAATCAGCCTCGATATGGGTTCGCTGATTGCTGGTACAAAATTCCGAGGCGAATTTGAAGAACGGCTGACGAAAATCATGGCCGAAATTCGCGCCGCAGGCAACATCATTCTGGTAATTGATGAAATTCATACCTTAGTTGGTGCAGGCGCGATTCAAGGCAGCATGGATGCTTCCAATATGCTCAAACCAGCCCTAGCCCGAGGCGAATTGCAGTGTGTTGGCGCAACTACCCTGGACGAATATCGCAAGTACATTGAGCGCGACGCAGCCTTAGAACGCCGCTTCCAACCGATCAAAATCGGCGAACCCAGCGTGGCTGAAACAATTGAAATATTGTACGGTTTGCGATCGGCCTACGAACAGCACCACCGACTGACAATTTCCGATGCAGCCATTGAAGCAGCGGCTACCCTGTCAGACAGGTACATTAACGATCGATTTTTGCCCGACAAGGCGATCGACCTAATAGACGAAGCAGGTTCCCGCGTCCACGTCTTGAACTCGCAAACCCCGCCCGAAGTTAAAGAACTCAAAAAACAACTTCCGGCCGTTAGCAAAGAAAAAGATGCTGCTGTGCGCGAACAAGACTTCGACAAAGCTGGCAAATTGCGCGATCGCGAATTAGAAATCGAAGCCGAAATCGCCGAGGCGACAATCAACAAAAGCCAAGTCAGAATCTCTCCCATCGTCACCGAAGAAGACATCGCCCACATCGTGGCAAATTGGACGGGAGTACCGGTCAGCAAACTGACAGAATCGGAATCGGAATTGCTGCTGCACATGGAAGACACGCTGCACCAGCGCTTGATCGGTCAAGAAGAAGCTGTCAGCGCTGTTTCTCGGGCCATCCGCCGCGCGCGGGTAGGGTTGAAAAATCCGAATCGCCCGATCGCCAGTTTCATCTTTTCCGGGCCCACAGGAGTCGGCAAAACGGAACTTACAAAAGCCTTGGCAACATATTTCTTCGGTTCCGAAGAAGCCATGATTCGGTTAGATATGTCCGAATTCATGGAACGCCACACAGTTTCTAAACTCATCGGTTCGCCTCCGGGTTACGTCGGCTACGACGAAGGCGGCCAACTAACAGAAGCAGTCCGCCGCCGTCCTTACACGGTCATCTTATTCGACGAAATCGAAAAGGCTCACCCGGATGTCTTCAACATGATGCTGCAAATCTTGGAAGACGGCCGCTTGACCGATGCCAAAGGTCGGACAGTAGACTTCAAGAATACGCTGCTGATTATGACTTCCAACATCGGTTCGCGAGTGATTGAAAAAGGCGGCGGCGGGATTGGTTTCGAGTTTGCCGAAAGTGCCGCAGACGGTCAGTACAACCGCGTTCGCAGCTTGGTAAACGAAGAACTGAAACAGTTTTTCCGTCCCGAATTTATCAACCGCTTGGATGAAATTATCGTCTTCCGCCAATTGAACAAGGCAGAAATCAAGCAGATTGCTGACATCTTGTTGCAGGAAATTTTCAGTCGCTTAACGGAACAGGGTATCACTTTGTCGGTGACAGACAAGTTCAAGGATTTGTTAGTTAAAGAAGGCTACAATCCCAGCTACGGTGCTCGGCCTTTGCGCCGCGCCATCATGCGGTTGTTGGAAGATGTACTGGCTGAGGAAATGCTGTCTGGGAAGCTGAAAGAAGGCCAAAGCGCGATCGTAGATGTGGATGAAAACGGTGTAGTTAAGGTGTTACCAGATGGTTCATCTGAACCGAAATTGCCGGAATTCGCTTTAAGCCATTAATTCCGATCCGCACGGATAAATACTGTTGATTAAAAGCCCGGTTTCTTGAAGAAACCGGGTTTTTGATTAAATGATACCAGATAACAGTCGGCGGTTTGTAGTGAGGACTTTAGTCCGCATAAAACTTTGAGGACTAAAGTCCTCACTACGAACTTAATAATCGGATTAGAATCGATGAATCTAATCCCACAATTGCAATTGCACAACCCAGTGCTGCACAAAAGCAGAAATGCGATCGCGCCGAGTTTCAAAAGTAGCAGCAATCCAGATAAACACAATCCCAAAAGCCAAACCGATCGCCCATTTAATCAGCGGATGCTCGAATATCAGAACCACCAACTGATAGAAAACATTGATTAAAAATACAGCCGTTCCTACAAACAAAAACGCCCGCACTCGCAGCGCCAAACCCGCAGCAATCGCCGCCAAACTAAAAGCTCCCGCAACTAAACCGTTGCTTTGCTGAGTCAACAGAGGTATGCCGCAAATCAGCGCAGTTGCGAGGATTCGGACGTTGTGGCGCAGCGGTTTTTGGGCTGGTAATTTGAAAGCACGATCGAACTGAGCAACGTAAAGGAAAGAAAGCCCTAAAAAAGTAAAGTACCACTCCGGCTGAGTAAATCCCATTTCTCCAAACCACCTGAACAATATCCAGTCAATTATCGCCACACTCACGTAGGTAAAACGGACTTCCCGCTTTTCCCAAGCCAGGAAAACATAAAACGCAGCAGCTATCAGCAAGCTAAGCGGATAAAACTTAGTCGGACTTTCCAAAATAAGAATTATTGGAATCAACGAAGCGATTATCTGCCAAGGTTTTTTTGACCAACCCCAGTTATCGAACGGCAAAATATAGATGAAATAGGCAAATAGAGCAGCGAGGGCAACTTTCCAAGGCCCTAGAGGCCCGGAAATGTACTTGACTAAAGGCGTATTTATCCAGTAAAGCCGGATGCCAAAGGCTTCTACCCAACCTAAGTAAATCCAAATATCTGCCCATTGGCGATCGAGATTATTTCGCCCTTGCAAGAAAGCGTATTGAACTAATAAAGTACCAGTGACTAATCCTAAATTAAGACCGGATTTGATAACATTTCCAGAGGCCGAAATCAGCAGAAAACTGCTCAAAACCCAGTGCAGGTGAGCAAATATTTTTAGTTCAGCATTAGTTAAACGCAAATAATTACTGAGCCAAGGAGACAAGATGCGATAGATATAGGTTAAAGTTGTGCCGAGAGTTGCCAGCACGATTAAGCCGTCGCCAAAAGCTCCTCCCGGTGTTCTAAAAAGTTGATATAGTAGGGATTCGTAAGCGGATGCTGATACGCCAATTAATCCCAAATAAACCAAAGGTTTTAATTTTTGCTCTCGTCTACCAATGCCGATCGCAATTACAGACGCACCCAAAGAAATTAAACCCGTTCCGTTCGTAAATGCGTGCGATCGCAAAATCAAACCCAACAGCCCGTAAACCAAGGGTATAACATGAACGCTAGGTAAAATTGTGCGGTCGGGGTTGCGCCGCCGCCACACATCACCCAACAATTGTGTGGACAATCCGAGAGCAATATTAGCAACTGCCAGATTAATCGTATTGCGTTCTACAAAACTCAAACCGACTGCTGTCAATAACTCCAAACTCCAAGCCAAGGCATAAATTGCCCAAGGTGAAAGTTGGCGTAAACTTCTGAAAAGAATCGCAGCGATGATTGCCAAAGTAGCAGCTAACACTTGAGCAGATGGCTGGAATTCAAAGGTACTGCTTGCGTAGAATTCAAAGGAATAAAAAGTAATAGTTGTTAATAGCAAGCCGGCCAGTAATATTGCCCAACCATCTAAAGCTCGATCGTAAATTTCAGCTAATTGAGCTCGCGAAGGTACGCGCGCCCCGTAGCGAATCACCGCAGCGCGAAGCAACCACAAACACAAAAGTACGATCGCCCCAGCAATCACCCAATCCGAACCCAACACAAAACCTAATTCGTAGATTGCAGCAGCTACAAAACTCAAGCCAAATCCGACGGTAATTGCTGCTGCTGGCATTTCTACCAAATAGTAAGTATTGAATAACATCAATACTACTGACACACCCAAACCAATTAACCGAGATTCCGAAAAATTAAAAGTCAGAAATTCTGCTACGATCAGGGCGATCGCACTGAATGTACTCGCAACTTGTCTGTGAGACAATTCGGTATATTTAGCAACAGCAGTCAAAGCCAAAGGTGTCACCAGCCAGAGCAAACTCCACTGAGGGCGATCGGCAATAGCTGAAAGATTGCTTTGCAACAAAATAAAGCTGAATCCGGCTAATACTAATCCCAAATACCAGCTACTTTGAAAGCAGGAAGGATGAAAGCGCCAAGACGGAGATTCTTGTTGAAAATTTGCCGCTTTCATCTTGACAAAAAATCCCCATTCAGCTACCATCAAAACTAACAAAATAGCTGCCCACACTTCAGGAGTCTGGTTTCGGAAGCAGAAATCAATTCCCGAACAGATTGCGGATAAGCCAGTAATATGTGTCAGGTAAACTAAACTTGCGGGATTTCGCTGTTGACGAAGATCGGGAGTAGCTGGTGAAATTTGACGGGAATTATCCCTAACTGCATATTTCCAAGTTATCCAACCTAAGATTAAAGTAGAAGCTACTAAATTGACCGATCGCCAAAAGGGATTGATTAAACTAACAACAGTTAAAACACCCCCCAAACCGAGAGCTAGGTTTTCGCCAAAACGGGCAAGCTTAAACTTGCGCGATCGGTGAAGCCACTGCGCCGCACTTACGGTTAAAATTAAATAAGGCAACAGCAAAACACCCCAAAAAGCCCAAGGAGTTTCCTGAGAATTTGTAAGCTGAGTTAAAAATGCCACAAATTGTGTTTGAATCCCTACAGGAACAACTCGCCACAACAGCCAAATACTCTGAAGTCCCACGGCGAAAAGCATTAGCAGATCGAACTTTTGCCAAAACCGCACTAAGCGGTTAGAAAAAAACCAAATAGCCAATCCGCTAAGTGCGATCGCCTGTAGGGGAATTTCGCGAAAACAAACCAGCCATCCCAAACCCAACAAAGCGCCTCCGGCTAATTGCCAGTTAAAAAAGTTACTGGGAGTTGGCGGGTCTGATGTATTATTTTTAATAGTCTCAGAAGCCTGGGGTTGCTGCCAATCGAGCCATGCTAAAAGCACGCCACAAATCCCCAAAGCTAAACCCATTTGGGCAATATCTATACCCTTGACAAAAATCGCCCGACCGAGTAAAATCCCTAAAGAATAAGCTACTAAAGCCGCTTTTTTGTAAGTCAGAAAATCTCGGCTCAAACTGAAAGCAGCGGCGAAAGTTTCAGTGTTTCCCGCGCGTTTAATAGATAGCAAACGTTGTTGCTGAACTTGATAAACTGTAGCAGCAGCAGTTCCCACCGTACCCAAATAAACCGCAGCCAGGGAGAAGCCTACAAATGCCCAACCCCAGTGTAAATAACTCAATCCCAAATGATTTAGGGCGATCGAGCAAGTTACATTTTTTCCCGATAAGCTTTGATACTGAGATTGGATAATCCCGCTAGTTATCCAAGTCAAAAGGAGTGCTGCTGCGATTGCTACCCCCCAATTCCAAGGATACCGCCACAATCCAAAAGTATCCATCGCCCAAAAATTTATCGGCACTAGCAACAGCGTCACTTCTTGCAAAGTTTGAGCAGTTAAGTGCAAGTTAGACTGTTTTTTTGCCCAACTGCTAATCGCCCAAAAAGTTAAAGTATAAGCTAACAAAACTCCATATTGTCCGGCAGCAGGAAATCTTTCCCACTGACTTGCAGCTAAGACTCCAGAGGAGACAACTACCATGAACACGCCTAAAAACAATAGCCACACCACGCTAATTTCGGCTATTAGCGAGTGCAAAATTTGAGCGACAAAATTAGGGGTTTGAGTAGTTTCTGCGCGCCTCGCAACGTTTTTTGTGGTGCTGGGCAATGCTTTTTGTGTTGATAAGGCAGGTACTTTGGGGTCGGGAATAGGAGCGATCCTCTTTGAGGGCTCCGCTAACGGCCTAGCGTCAATTTCCGAAACGGCCACAGCGGGATCTGGAAGCGGGCAGACTAAATACTGTTGGCACAATTGCTCAACCTCAGCGGGCGAAAGCAAACCCAGCCGCATCCACTCATCCAAACCTGTCAGTAATTCAGGATGCGAGGCTAAGACGCTGAATTCAATTTTGCTCGGGAACCGAGATGAAGGAGACGACATCGGCTTAAACTGGTACTAGGTACATTCCAGCTATAGCCTAGATTACTTTCAAGCGAACATCCAAGTATTCCGCCATGAAAATTGGCACAATAAGTATTTACCGCAAAACTAAAAATTAACCGCATACATTTGCGTGTATCTGCGGTTAAAAACTTTAATTAGGACACAGCATTGCTGTATTCTTATACCAATTTTAAACGAAATAACAGTATTCTTATTCCCCCCCTTTGCAAGGGGGGGCTAGGGGGGG
>JAUBOH010000051.1:23129-25647 GCA_036700145.1 Microcoleus occultus BM001215366 | reverse complement strand
TGGGACTCGGGAACGGGTCGTTTGGTGCGGCCGGAATTGGGGGAAATGCTGTTTTTGCCACAGCGTCCCTATATGATTTTGGGTAGTTTGCGATCGCAACTTCTGTATCCCAACACCAGCAGCGAGGTTGATGAGGAAAAATTGCGCGCAGTTTTAGCATCAGTAAACTTAGCAGATTTGCCTGACAGATTGGGCGGTTTTGATGCTGATTTAGATTGGGCTGATGTTTTGTCTTTAGGAGAACAGCAGCGCTTAGCTTTTGCTAGATTGTTGCTGACCCAACCGCGATACGCTATTTTGGATGAGGCGACAAGTGCTTTGGATTTGAAGAACGAGCAACATTTATACGAGCAGTTGCAAGCAACTAAAACTACCTTTGTGAGTGTCGGGCATCGAATGAGTTTGTTGCAATATCACCAGCAGGTTTTGGAACTTTTGGGCGATGGGAATTGGCGCTTGGTTTCTGCCGAAGAATACCGCGATAGTGCGAAGGTTTTTGGCTGATACAGCGCTGCTTTCAGGAATTGTGAATTTACCCGATTGTTTGTGCGTCGTGAGTGCAGGTGCGGTTGGAGATTTATCGTTTTGTGCTACAGATTAATCGCCTCGCCTCGACTGTACAATAGGTTCTACGGGTAGGGACACAGCAACAATTAATGCCGATCGACTTCCTGTTCCTCACAATGGATAAATCGCGCAAAATATCTAAAACACCCCAAAAAGCGCAAGCAAGCTGAACTTTTGCAGATTTAATTACTTGTCCGCGAGAACTCACAGAATATAATAGAAGATAGATTTTTACTACAGGCGAGATTCCTACCTTGACTACTCCGATTCCTCAAAACTTTGTGCAAACGATCGCCAAGCAGCGCGCCGTCACAGATGCCGAGTTAGAAACTGTGTTTATGGCTTTAGACGGTCAATCTACCGCTACCATCGCCACGAAGCTCGGTATTAGCGACATTGCCGTTCGCAAAAGACTCGGCGAAGTTTACAAAAAGTTTCAGATCGGGGGGAACGGGCCGGGAAAGCTGTCGGAATTGAGGCATCAGTTACTGTTTTCATACCACACCGAACAGGGAACGACCGATTTTAGTCTAGGTAAAGAATCTCTATTCAAGATGGCGATCCTCTCCGAGGGCAACGCTTACGGGCGCCGACAGTCCGATTGGGGCGAAGCACCGGATGTTGCGGTTTTTTACGGACGGACTGAAGAATTAACGGCTTTAAAGCAGTCGATCGTATCGGATAATTGTCGCTTGGTAGCGCTGCTGGGTTCGGCTGGTAGCGGCAAAACAACTCTGTCGGTGCAGTTGGCCAAACAGGTACAGGATGAGTTTGATTTTGTGATTTGGCGATCGGTGCGATCGGCACCAGCACCATCCGACTTCCTAGCGGATTTAATTCAACTTTTTTCTAACCAACAAAAACCCGATGTGCCCATAGACATCAACGGCCAAATTTCCCGCTTGGTCGAGTATCTGCGGAAGCAACGCTGTCTGCTAATTTTAGACGATTTTGAAGCAATTCTCAAACCAGAAGAACTAGCCGGACACTACCGCGAAGGCTGCGAAGGATATCAAGATTTAATTGTGCGACTCTGTGAAGTCAATCACAATAGCTGTTTGGTGCTAGTTAGTTCAGAAGAACCTACGGAACTGACTTTGCTGGCGGGAGAAAAAGTGCGCTCTTTAAAACCGGCCATTTCCGCAGAAATTGCGCGGGAGATTTTCCAAGAAAAAGGTTTGTCTGCTCAAGAAAAAGAGTGGGAAATCTTGTTAGCCCGGTACGGAGGCAATCTGTTAGCGTTAAAGATTGTTGCGACAACGATTCACGATTTTTTTGAGGGTAATGTTTTAAAGTTTTTGGAAGCAACGGCGTTATTTATAGAAGAACATATCAGCAATTTACTCGGGCAGCAGTTCGATCGAATGTCAAGTTCTGAACAAGAGATTGCCTACTGGCTAGCTATTGCTCAAAGTCCGATTTCGCTGGCGACTTTGCGAGAGAAGATGTTGGTCAATTCGTCGCTTTCGGATTTGCTAAAAAATCTCGATTCTCTGGGTCGCAGGTCGCTGATTGACAAAATCAGTGAGGACACAGAAACGGTTTTTATGCTTGGGCCCTTGATCGTGCAGTATGTGAGCGACAGATTGGTCGATCGGATTCGAGTGGAGATTTTGGAGACGATTAAGACGCAAGGAATAGAAAGAATGCGGCTGTTAAAAACTCACAATTTGAGCATCAGTATTGCTACAGGAAAACGGAGTAAAGAGGCTCGAAATAGTTCTATTTTAGAATTAGTTAAAAATCACCTGCAAGCATTGTTTCTGAAAACTACAGGCTTTGAAGAACCGCTAAATATCCTGACGAAAGTTGCCTCTAAGCTGGAGGATAAATCGACCCTAGATGTGGGATATGCGAGGGAAAATCTGGCGCAGATTATTGGAGAAATTCAGTTTGGTTTGTAGTGAGGAATGCAAGTCCTTCCTAATTAGCTCAAAAATTTAAGCAAGGA
>JAUBOH010000051.1:0-23029 GCA_036700145.1 Microcoleus occultus BM001215366 | reverse complement strand
CCTAATTAGCTCAAAAATTTAAGCAAGGACTGAAGTCCTCACTACAAACTTATGATGGTTATGTGACTGGACATGATATAAAAACAAAAAAAGCGATCGCCCTTCATAAATGCGATCGCCAATTTTCAACAAAAACAGAGTTTGATTATTTGACAATGCCCAAAACCGATGCAGATTCAGAGCCTGTAATTTTGCCCAAAGCAGGCGCTCTTTGAGCCTCGGCAATTTTGGGAAGCAAAAGTCCCTCCGCATAAATCCGAGGATTTACTTGAGCAATTTGGATGTAAGATTCCCGGACTTCTGCATTCACCGCAACAGTCTTGGCATCATAAACCTGCATTGCCATCTTCGGATAGAAACCAATGCCAACAATCGGGATTAAAAAGCAAAATGCGATCGCCACTTCGCGAGGTTGAGCATCAATAAACGGTGCATCACCAGGCAAAACGCAACTATTACCAAAACAAACCGCTTCATCCAGATTGTTTCTCTGATTCTGCAAATTTAGATCCTCAAGGTCGCAAGCCGCTAGTGTGCCACAGTTATAAAATAGCTGGCGCAGCATCGAGAGCAAATAAATCGGTGTCAAAATCACTCCAACCGCCGACAGGAACACAATCACTGCGCGGAAAGAATCGCTGTAGATATCGCTAGTTGCTACACCGACAAATACTGAGAGTTCGCTAGCAAAACCACTCATACCGGGAAGTGCTAAGGAAGCCAGAGCACCTGCAGTAAACAAGGCAAAAACTTTCGGCATGACTTTGCCAATCTCACCCATCTCATCCATGATCATTGTATGGGTGCGATCGTAAGTAACGCCAGCCAGGAAAAACAATACTGAGGCGATTAAACCGTGGGAAATCATTTGCAGCAGCGCCCCGTTGATTCCCAAATCCGTGAAGGAAGCAATACCCAACAACACGAATCCCATGTGAGAAATCGACGAATTCGCTAGGCGGCGCTTCATGTTCGATTGGCCGAAGGAATTCAGCGCCCCGTAAATAATATTGACTACGCCGAGCACCGCCATAATCGGTGCAAAGTAAACGTGTGCTTTGGGAAGAAGTTCCAAATTCAGACGAATCAGTCCGTATCCGCCCATTTTCAGCAGCACGCCAGCCAGAATCATCGACACGGGAGAAGATGCTTCACCGTGGGCGTCAGGTAGCCAAGTGTGGAAGGGGAAAATCGCCAGTTTCACGCCGAAAGCAATGAACAATCCCGCATAAAGCAGTAATTCTAAACCCAGCGGGTAGTCTTTCAAGCCGAGTTCTACCATGTCGAAGGTGGGTGCGCCTCCGCCGTAAAATCCCATTGCTAAAGCGGCTATCAGAATAAAAATCGAAGCGCCTGCGGTATAAATCAAGAATTTGGTAGCTGCGTAGCGACGGTTTTGTCCGCCCCAAATCGAGATTAGCAGGTACACCGGAATTAGTTCTAGTTCCCAGACAATGAACAGTAGCATGATGTCTTGGGCTACAAATACTCCTATTTGTGCCGAATACATCACTAGCATCAGGAAGTAGAAAAGTCGTGGCTTGCGATCGACTTCCCAGGCTGCAAAGATTGATAATGTCGTCACCAGTCCGGCCAAAAGTACCAGCGGAACTGACAATCCGTCAACCGAAACAGACCAGTTGAGGCCTAAAGAAGGTATCCAGGAATATTGCTCTACGATTTGGAAAGTAGAGATGCTCGGATCGTAATGTGTCCAAAATACCCAACACATTAATACAAAGTCTGCAATTCCGACGCCGAGGGCGTACCAACGCACAGTTTTGCCATTTGTGTCGGGCAGAAAAGGGATGGCGAGGGAAGCTATGAGGGGTAGGATGACAATTGCGGTCAGCCAAGGAAATTGATCCGCTATCATGGTGAGAATAAATACTTAGTTAGAAGTTACCACGATTATAATACTAAATTTAATTAAAACTTAAGATTTGCCAATATTTTTTTTGAGATCGAAAGGAAAGCAGATTTATATATCACGAATTACCACAAAAGTCAAGATATTTAGGAATTATTCATTATTGAAAACTCAGACCCCCGACTTCTCCAAGAAGTCGGGGGTCTAAAAGAAGGCTGAAAACTCTACTGGCGGGCGATCGCAAATCAGCCTTCAATCAGCCCTCAATCTGGATCAGCTCCCAATTCGCGCAACTTAGTCGCCAATCGTTGTGCCCTTTGGCTTTCGTGGTCAGCCCTTTGGCGTTGCTGCTCTGCTTGTTCTGAACTCCACAGCAACAAATTACCTGAATTATCCCGCCAGCGCAGCCAGTTCATGGTTTGTCCCAACCATATGGGAATTGCCACTGGGATTGAAAACATCGATTCTAACTAGATAGAGAGAAGAGCCGATCGCCAAAAGATGCAATCAAAGTACGATCGACTA
Organism: Microcoleus occultus BM001215366; assembly: GCA_036700145.1. Lineage (GTDB taxonomy): Bacteria > Cyanobacteriota > Cyanobacteriia > Cyanobacteriales > Microcoleaceae > Microcoleus. The sequence continues at coordinate 20,634 of JAUBOH010000051.1, read as the reverse complement.
ATTGCGAGATCCATTTTTCCGGTATTCCCCCCTCACCGTAAAAAGCCCCAGCCAACTGTCCGTAAACCGCACCAGTAGTATCCGCATCATCGCCCAAATTCACAGCCAACAAACACCCTTCCGCAAAAGAATCACTGTTGTAAAACGCCCAAAGCGCAGCCTCCAAAGACTTGACAACATAACCAGTACCCTTAATTTCAGGAGGTTGCCGCCGCTTAAAAGAACCCGTCGCAATTTCATCAATCTCTGCTACCAGCGGGTTAGCTTCCCAATAGCCAGATATCGGACAATATCTTTCCGAAAGCAACACATCTTTCGCAACCCCATTCACAGCCGCCGCAATTAAATTACCAAAATAGCGACAAGCATCTATACAAGTAGCAGCACCGTGAGTAGTTCGAGAACTTGCTGCTGATTTCTCTATGACTTCTAAAGGATTTTTCACATAAAACAAAGGCACCGGAGCCAAACGCATAATCGAACCATTTCCAGCAGCCCAAGCATCCGTAGAACCGCAGTAAGGTTTTCTGGTATCTACAAAATTCCAAAGAGCTTGCTGCACAGTATTGCCAATATCAAAACATTTACCAGTGCTGCTCAAATGTCCATCTTTCCTCCACCGCAGATATGTTTCTAATTGATGGATTGGATCGAAACCTTGTTGATCGATCAAACTTTCAGCCAAACACAACGCCATCGAAGTATCATCCGTCCACTCGCCCGGTTGCAGTCGAAACGGGCCGCCGCCAATCATATCGTTAATCGGTGTAAAAGTTCCGGGGCGACAGAACTCTAAAGTTGTACCCAAAGCATCGCCAACTGCCAAACCCAGAAGACTGCCGCGATAACGTTCTATTTGCTGCATATAGTAATGGGGATTTGGTAATGGGAAATTCAGGATTTATGTACAGATCAAAGAAACCGGGTTTTTTACCGAATCTGCGGGTTGCAACGCGTCTTTTAGTAAAAAAACCCGGTTTCCAGACCCCCATGCGTAAGTCCTATAATTGTCTAAAGTGCGCGCAAAGTGCCCTGCTAATGACTAATGACTAATGACTAATGACTAATGACCGATCGAGCTAATATTGATCTTAACTTGTCCCTACCCGAACTCAGACCCGTTCCCATGACACCCAATGCCTCCCCCGGAGCCACTTCTGCCCCAGACTCTCAAACAACACCCGAAGTCAGCCTCGATATGCAAGTCCGTCTTAAAACAGAAGATGGACAGCTACTGCTGCTACTCCCCTCAGAAACTAACACCAGTGAAGCACCAACAGCCACAGCCTCGACTTGGACTGAACTTTGGCAGCAGCTAAAAGTCAGGCTGAATGCAGGAGAACGCTTTTGGCAGGCAAATGCCGAAGTACAATTGATGGCGAGCGATCGACTTTTAGATATCCGCCAACTGCAAGAAATCGCCGAAGCCCTATTGGAAGTCGAACTTCAACTAAAACGAGTCCACACCAACCGCCGCCAAACCGCCGTTGCCGCAGCTACGGCAGGCTATTGTGTAGAACAACAGCCTCCGGTTTCTTCCCTGAGTAAAGCTTCTGCCGAAAAACCGCAATCGCTGGCGGAACCTTTATATTTGCAGATGACAGTGCGATCGGGCGTAGAAATTCGCCATCCAGGCACGATCGTACTTTTGGGAGACGTAAATCCCGGCGGCTCAGTCATCGCCGGAGGGGATATCCTAGTTTGGGGCCGTTTGCGGGGCGTCGTGCACGCCGGTGCCGGCGGCAACACCAAAAGCGTGATTATGACCTTGCAGATGGAACCGATGGTGATTAGGATTGCTAAGTATGTTGCCAGAGGCCCTGAAACCTCACCCGCTCAGTTTTTTCCGGAAGTCGCCTATGTGACACCTCAAGGGATTCGGATCGGTAGAGCCTCTGATTTTGACAAATCGCAGTTAATCGGGGGTAATGGTTAGTTGACAGTTGACAGTTGACAGTTGACAGTTGACAGTTGACAGTTGTTACAAATTACAAATTACCAATTACCAATTACCAATTACCAATTACCAATCACTAAATCTAAAATCTAAAATCTAAAATCTAAAATCGCTTATGGCTCGCATTATTGTTGTTACATCAGGGAAAGGCGGAGTGGGAAAAACTACCTCCACAGCCAATCTCGGCATGGCTTTAGCTAAGCGGGGGCGCAACGTTGCCGTAATTGATGCCGATTTCGGCCTCAGAAATTTAGACTTGCTGCTGGGCTTAGAAAACCGCATTGTTTACACGGCGTTAGAAGTTCTCGCCGGAGAGTGCCGGTTAGAGCAAGCTTTGGTGAAAGATAAGCGGCAGTCGCGTTTGGTGCTGTTGCCGGCTGCCCAAACTCGGATGAAAGATGCCATCAGCGCCTCGCAAATGAAGCAGCTTGTGGGGATGTTGGGAGCAAAATATGAGTATATTTTGATTGACTCTCCTGCTGGAATTGAACAAGGTTTTCAAAATGCGATCGCCCCGGCTACTGAAGGCATCATTGTCACCACTCCGGAAATCGCCGCTGTCCGCGATGCCGATCGAGTCATCGGGCTGCTGGAAGCCAACAACGTCAAGAAAATCAACCTGATCGTCAACCGGATCAGACCCGCAATGGTGCTGGCAAATGATATGATGTCGGTGCAAGACGTGCGGGAAATCCTCGCCATTCCACTGTTAGGCGTCGTTCCCGACGACGAGCGCGTCATCGTTTCCACCAATCGAGGCGAACCATTAGTATTGTCGGAAACGGCCTCTTTAGCTGGAACTGCCTTCGACAATATTGCCCGCCGCTTAGAAGGCGAAAAAGTTGATTTTCTAGATCTAAATCCTCGTCCCGAAACCTTCTTTAGCCGTCTCCGCAAGTTTTTTAACACTAAAATTATGTGATGTGCTTATTGGCGATCGATCTTTAACAGCAGCGACCGCATCACAAAAACTAGCCGAGATTTTCCTCCAGTGACACCCGTTCCCAAAAAGAATGAAGCTGTAGACAAGCTCCAAACCTGACGGGAATGAGTGATTCCCCAATCGAAAATCTTCAATACGAAAATCGAAAATGGTATGACTTTTTCTATGCCTAACCCTTGACAAACCCGCCATACCCATGCTATATACACTTCTCGAACGACTTTTCCCGCGCACCCCTGACAACAGCCGCGACGAGGTAAAACGCCGCCTCAAACTGGTTCTAGCCCACGATCGCTCAGAGCTCAGCCCAGAAATGGTTGAGTCGATGCGCCGAGAAATTCTAGAGGTGGTGTCTCGGTACGTGGAAATCGATACTACCGAGTCAGAGTTCTCGCTAGCTAGCGACCAGCGCGCCACAGCATTGATTGCAAATCTCCCGATCCGGCGAGTCAGGCTCGAACAGCCACCGGAGAATTTACCCAAGAATTTGCCCGAGAATCGGCCCGAGTATGTACCGGAGTATGTGGTTGAAAATCTCCCCGACACTAAAGATTAACAGGGATTGAAATTTTCATTTCAGGCAACAAGTTCGATCGGCTCGATCGGTATTTAAATAGAACTATCTCTTTACAATTAAAATCTGGTGGGGGGCGAACTCTTAGCGCGCCCCAACCAAATATGCCACTGAAATGGGAAAAAGCTTGCGAGCTCAAATCCAGTCAATTACCCCTAAAATAAATGGTTGGTAGTGAGGACTTTAGTCCTCAAACGCAGAGGACTAAAGTCCTCACTACCAACCCTGGGCGAGTATTTTACCGAACCAGATAGGATACCGGAAAACTCATCAACTCAATATTAATAACTAACCGCTCTTTCCAAAGAATCTTGCAACTGAAGTTCTAACGGTCGGTCGGATCTAATTTGTAAACCGGGTAAATCGTGCTTTACTAACATTTTTTCGCCTGTTTCAGCAGTAGCCAACGGCCAGAGTACCCAGCGGCTCCCCGGGGAAAGAGTGCTTAAATTTGCAGAATTTTGAGTCAGCCAAATCATCGGCAGTTTTGGCAGATTCTCAACCGCATCTTCCCCAGCATTAACTGCTGCTAAAGTTTCCAAAACAACCCGGTTCCCCGAGACGAGTTTAGTCCCGGCAGTCCAAAGTTTGACGTTGAGCAGGCGCTTGCTAGCATAGAAGTAAAGAGATGCAGCTACTGTCACCGCTCGTTCAAATTCTTCAGGCTGCCACAAAGCAGCGCTATCGAGAGCAATAATAATTTCTTGACCGCCGGCTGCAACTTCTAACTCTCTCACCCGCAGTTCTCCGTAGCGGGCGCTGCTGCGCCAGTGAATCAGCCGGGTGGGGTCTCCGTGGCGGTAAGGTCTCAGGTTGCGGGTGAGACCTTCAGTTGCAGTTTGCGATCGGCTGCGATCGTAAAATTGCGGGCTGTCTTCTTGACCGATGCGATCGATCAAAGGACAAGTGCTCAGCGGCAAAACCTGCGGGTAAACAACCGCCACCGCTTTCACCGGGCGGCTGCGCCGGCACCAAAATAACCCTAAAGGCGCCGCTGTCCTCAAGTCCACCTCTTGCCAGCGGTAGACGCCCCGCTGCCGGACTTCGAGGTAGTATGTATGCGCGTAGATACTCTCAGGCTCTATGACCTCGATCGGGCGGACGACCGGTTCTCCCAATACAAACGGCAAGATGTCTATCACTTGCAACAAAGTCTTAGGTTCGCGGGCGCGATTTTCGATTTCTAGTTCGATCGTGATTCGATCGCCCGCACTCACCGGTTCGATCGGGCGGCGGCGGACTTCCAAAGAACGGAGCGATTTTGCAGGCAAAACCGCCGCTACTCCCAACAGCGCCAAACCCCCACCGCTGAGCGCGTACAGCCACCCAGCCATTGTATTAGTCGCCGACCCAAAAAAGAAAACCGTCATCCCCGAGAGCAGCCAACCCGCGTAGGCGGGGGTGACAGCGCGATTTTCGAGCCAGCCGGCAATTTTGTGACCGATGTTCATAGGAGTTGAAATTGTTAATTGCTCGATCGCCCCATCAAGCATAATTGTAAAATATTCTCAGCATTTAGCACTGAATTAGCGCAGAGCGATTAGATTAGAAACCGGGCATTTTTTCGCAATTAATCTACATTGACTGGAGACCAAAAAATGAACCCATTAAACAATCCTACACCCGTTCGACCTGACGCTCAAGCTCGGAGAACACCGCCGCCACCGCCGCCCTTGGCTCAAACTCCCGCGCCTCCTCCTCCACCCGCGCCCGCAGCGCCCCCCTCGGCCCAGCAGCGCCATCAAGTCGAGGCACCCGCGAGCACGATCGAACAAATGGTCAGAGATGCCCATAGCGCCTCAGCTTCCGACATTCACATTCGAGTCGGCCAAGTACCTCGATTTCGGATTCGGGGCGTGATGCAAGTAGCAACCAGCCACCCCAAAGTAACGCCAGAAATTTTTGAACATTACCTAGCCGAAATTCTCACCCCCGAACAGCGAAAACAGTTTGCAACTACCAAGGAATTAGACGCAGCAATTTTTTACCCTGGCTTCGTGCGGTGTCGGCTAAACTGTTTTGATTCCCTCACCGGCGGCGCCATAGTATTGCGGTTGATCAGTTTGGAAATACCTACTATCGATTCCTTGAGGTTGCCAGAAGTTCTCAAAAATGTCATTTTGCGATCGCAGGGATTAATTTTGATTACCGGGCCTACCGGTTCGGGGAAATCGACAACAGTGGCCGCCATGATCGACCACCTCAACCAGATGGAGCAGAAGCACGTAGTTACAATTGAAGACCCGATCGAATTCATTCACCCTTCTAAAAAATGCTTGGTCAGCCAGCGGGAAGTCGGCTTGCACACCCACGAATTTCAACAGGCTTTGCGGGCAGTTTTGCGGGAAGATCCCGATGTAATTCTGATCGGGGAAATGCGCGATCGCGTTACCATCAATACAGCGTTGCAAGCAGCTCAAACGGGTCACTTAGTATTGGGAACTCTCCACACTCGCAGTGCCATTAACGCTATTAACCGCTTGTTGAATATGTATCCGCCCGAGGAACAACAGGCGATGCGGATTCAAATTTGCGATTCTTTAGTAGCGGTAATTGCCCAACTTTTGCTGCCAACAGTTGACAACCGCCGCGTTGCAGTTCACGATATTTTGGTGAATACGCCGGCCATGCACGATTACTTGATGAAAGGTGCTGATGATGAAGCTTCCCGGCTGATGGAAACTGATACTTATGAGGGAATGCAGATTATCAACCAGGCTCTTTACAAATTAGTGCTAGAAGGCAGAGTTACGATCGAAGAAGCTGCCAAAACTTCTCCAGAAGCCAGCGATTTAGACCGCCGCTTGCGGACGGGAGGCTACGATCCAGCCTCGGCTCGCGAGTTTGAAGGCAGCAAAAAAGAACGCAGGGTTCGCGCCTAGTAGCAGCACGCATACAGGGGTAGGCGCAGCAGCACTACCCCACCGATCGGGTAGCAATCTTTTGCGCCGACCGAAATATTTGACCTGGTTGTGCGTATTTTTACTTAAATTTAATTTAAAATAGTAGCCACAAATACATTTTACTTACGTAGTAAATATTGTTAAGTTTTTTAAACGGCGGCGCTTCTTTACATTAACTTTAAAATTGCGTGAAAACTCGCAGGTGATTGCAAAGAAATAGTAAAGATATGTTCTGAGTATTGCCAACAGTCAGCAACTTAAGTTTATAGTTGTAGTGACAAATTTTGGACAGAGAACGTTCCGACGCCGGCCGATCGCAAAAGTAAGCAGTTCAAAAAAACGCTTAAAAAAACGACAAGTAGGCTTAATACAAGCAATTAGTAGCAGAGCCGAACGAGTGTTTTTCCGATTTTTGCGGCTTTGTGTCTACAAAATCCTCAAACCAAGCAGATTTTTCAAGATTCTGTATTTCGCAAATCAGTTTAACAACTCGCTTATCAGCAACTGTATTTCAAGAATTTAAAGGAGCAAAGAAAATGAAGAGCGAATTTAACCCAAGAGAAGTGTTTGAAGATGCCAGCAAAGGAGAAATAATCGATCGCATCCAGCAGCTAGTTCCCCCGGGTTCCCCCGAACCGCAAGATCCCGAAATCCTAGCAGCCTTGCAAACTCTCACCGCACAGCTAATCAGGGCCTATCAAGCCGACGGACAACTAGAAAACGATCCTTTTGCTGACGTGCGCGATCGTACTATTCACCTATACGCATCCGCAGTCAGTCGCAAAATCAAAGGAAAAACCATCCTCATCACCGGCGGAGAAGGATGTGTCGGTAAATTCTTAATCGAAAAAATCCTCGAATTAGGCGCCACTAAAATCATTTCCGCAGACAAAGCCCGATGTCAAAACCCCGAAGAAAATCTCCCGCTTTTTAACAGAGAAGGTGCTGTAACTTTCTATGCCGCCGACATTCGCAACTTCGAGGCGCTGAAACACATTTTTGAGGTAGAAAAACCAGAAATAGTTTTTCACCTAGCAGCCCAACGCCAACCCGGACTAGCTGAAATCAAAATCCGAGAAACAGTTACAACCAGCCTGTTAGGATGCAAACACATCATCCAACTGTGCGAAGAATACGGCGCAGAACACTGCATCTTCTCTTCCACAGGCAAAACATCTCGATATTTTACCACCGAAGTTTACGCCGCCTCTAAAAAGTTTGCCGAATGGCAATTTGCCAAAGCAGCTCAAGAAGGAGATGTCACTTACGGGATGGTTCGCTTTACTCATATGTTGGAAAATAGCTTGTTCTGCGAGCAAATGTCCAAAAAAGTACAGCAAGGTAAAACTGTCAACGTTCACGCTCCCCACCGCTACGTAACCGCTCAAAATCTTGTCGAAGCCGTACATTTATTGCTGAATTCACTGGTTGTGTCCGTTCCCGGACAACTGAAATTTGTCGCCGTGAGCAATCTCGGGTGGCCGACAGAAACCTTGGAAGTAGCTCTGTATAAAATTCTGGAGTCAGGCAAAAATCTGCCGATTTATTTTCAAGGACTTTTGCCGGGATACGAAGAACCGTTTTTCCTCGGACAGTTTGACTGGAGCAAACCTACAGACATTCACCTCCTCATTAATGTTCTCGAAGATCCTTTTAGAATTGTTGACGATGCTGGCGACATGGTGAGTGTAGAATTAGCTCCTTTTTCTTTGCGCGTGTTAGATAAACAAGTGTCGCACCTGGAAAGCTTAATCGTCGCTCCAGATTTCCCGGAAGAGCAAATCAAGCACGCTCTTGTCGCAGCCGAAAAAGAAGTGATTGCTTCCTCTTTTTCGTGGAGTTCCGCCCCAGACTTGTTGAAAATTTTGCAGTGGGGAATCAATCCGAAAAAATTGCAAGGTTACGGAACGGAAATCGCTAACTACAGGGAGATTATCGAACTCCTCCTGCAAGGAATGTACGGGCGGCTCAACCAAGAAGTCTTGAACAGTGCTGGAGTTACTGCTGATGAATTTGATGACTTAGTTGAGAGTCTTTCTACGCTGGATTCTATTCAAGCAGAAGTTGGATATTTGCGATCGGTGTCGAGATGTGTCAGAGAATTCGCACCCCCCGCACAGTTCACAAAAAAAAATATGAACCTGTTGCTGTCCGCGATGCAGCGTAGCTTGAAAACACTTTAGAGATTGCTTCGTTGTTTTTAGTGGATTAAAAACAGAACATCCAGAAACCCGGTTTCTAAAAAAAACCGGGTTTCTCAAGTCTGGGCTTGTTTGAGGCTTAATTAAGCGGATGTACTTAACCTTGTCAGAATCGACATGATATGATATAATATCGGCTCGAACAACCGCAATCAAATTGGTCCGTAGTGAGGACTAAAGTCCTCATCTCAGAGGACTTTAGTCCTCACTACGAACCTGATAACGGTTATTTTATCGAAAATGATATGATAATGTCGATCGCTAACCTAACAAAGGCGCAATTTTATTAAATGGACTCAACCAACTCAGTAAATCCAATTAAATTAAGGTACTATAATTGTGCAAATAAATCAGCTAGCGTTCATGTTTATTGATGTTGTACTCTTGGCGATCGCCCTAATTCTCCTAATTCCCGTTGCAGTTCTATTTCTAGAATGCAGTGCAGCTTTCTTGTCGGGCCTCGGCCCCACAGCCGACACTAAATCGCCCCGTCCCAAAGTAGCAGTTTTAATTCCCGCCTACAACGAAGCCGCCGGAATTGGCGCCACAATCTCCACCATACTGCCGCAGCTAACAGCGGACGATCGCCTGTTAGTGATTGCAGACAACTGCACGGACGCTACGGCAGAAATCGCCCGCAACTGCGGTGCAAGCGCGATCGAGCGCCAAGACACAGAACGCAAAGGCAAAGGATACGCACTGGATTTCGGCTTGCGGTCGATCGAATCCGACCCCCCAGATGTAGTAATCATGGTTGACGCAGACTGCATCTGCGGGCCAGACTCCCTAGAGAAATTAGCCCGGGTGGCAATTGCCGAACAAAGACCGGTGCAAGCAACTTATTTAATGGAACAGCCGCCCAATCCTACTCCGAAAGATTCCATTTCTGCTTTAGCATTTCTAGTAAAAAACTTAGTCCGTCCCAGCGGATTAAGAAATTTGGGTTTCCCATCATTGCTAACAGGTACCGGCATGGCTTTTCCCTGGTTAATCATTCGAGATGTTTCTTTAGCTAGCAGCAATATCGTTGAAGATATGCAAATGAGTTTGGATCTGGCGATCGCCGGACATCCAACCGTATTCTGCCCCGAAGCCAGAGTCACCGGGTGTTTGCCGCAACAGCAGCAAGCAGCAAAAAGTCAAAGAACCCGATGGGAACACGGTCACTTGCAGACATTGTTAACTCAAACCCCCCGGCTGGCGACAGCTTCTGTGGAGCAAAAACGTTTTGACTTATTGGCGATCGCCCTCGACTTATCCGTCCCTCCCCTATCGCTATTAGTCGCTATTTGGTTAGCAGCTTTTGCAGCCTCGTTACTAGCAGCAACCTTCGGAACATCCCCCATTCCTGCCGTCTTATTAGCAGTACAAGGATTGCTGATTTTAGTTTCAATAGTCGGGGCTTGGGCTAAATTCGGGCGTGCCGATATTTCCGGGTCAACCCTTTTATCCGTACCATTTTACATCCTCTGGAAAATCCCTTTATATCTGGGTTTTATCCTGAAGCGCCAAACCAAATGGGTACGCACAGAACGCGATGTTTAGTATTTGTAGAGTGCGTCAGCCAGATACTTGACGCAACTCAAACAGCTTTTTTCTGGCGCACCCCACGATACGATGAATACAAACCAATTTGATTGTGGTTGTTCGATCGGACATCCTGTTATTCGGTACGGACACAGCACTGCTGTGTTCTCATCTGTTTTGCAGGCAATTTAAAAGACCTATAAAACAAAAAGTCTGAAGTTGGAAACTTCCAACTTCAGACTTTTACTAACTCCCCGGGTAGGATTTGAACCTACGACCGATCGGTTAACAGCCGATTGCTCTACCGCTGAGCTACCGAGGATTGGGGGTTTTTCTTACCCACAGTTACTAACAGTAGCTGAATTTAATGGATTTGGCAAGGCCTTTGAAAAAGTTTTTTTTTGTCATACAGCAAGCGGGTTTGGGCAGCTAATGCAGCCCCATTCTCAATTTGGCAAGCCGCTGCTGGGATTCAGGATCGAGGGAACTGGCGAGAAAGCGACTGGAGTTGTGTTTGCGGGATTTGTGCTGGCGCTCGCTGCGGCGGGCGGTGGATTCTACCTCAGCAGCAAGTTGATCGGCAGACATCCATTCGGCGCCGTAGCCGACGACGGTCAATTGCTGCGCTCGGTCTGAGGTGGCGACAATCATGCGGCCTTTGCCTTTGATCGATCGCAACTCGTAGCGCAAACTAGCACAAGATTTTTCAATATAAGTATCTGCTGTCTGACCGAAGTCTGTGTAGTGCACAGATAAATTTTTAGTAATAATTTCTTTAACGCTGGGAGTATCTCGATAGTGGGCGTCAAACACGAGTCTGGCCTCAAAATCTTGAACGGCGCTGTAGTTAACTAAAACCTCAATCAACTCGCGGCGAGCTGTTTCGAGTTCGTCGCGATCGCGCTTCTCTCGGAGTCGAGGCCAAAGTCCAATTATGTTATAGCCGTCTACAAGTAAAACTGCTTGCGATACATAGGGTGACATGGTTCAAGGCTGAATAGCTCCAGCACATACAGGACATTATTTGTTGACAGATCAAAGCTTTGTTGCATTTTATTACAAATTGATATCTAATTGCTAGGTTCGATCGCAATAATTAAACCCCCCAGATCCCGAAGAGCTTGGGTTTTGGGGGGTAATATTCGTTCGTAGCGAAGCGGGGCGTAAGCCATCGCACAACCGACGATCGACTTTCCGGCTTATTCAGCAGTAGATTCCAGGGATACGGGCGATGGATGGAGCCCCGCTTCGCTACGTACAACAGCCGGCAGCGAAATTTTCTCAACCGCAGGAGTGCAGCCGAGCCACTGCACCGACAAGTCCCCAAACTGCTGCGGGGAGCCGCTCACGCAGAAACGAGTCGGCAGCGCTTCCCCAGCATTCCGCAGCCCCAAAACCTCCAATTCTCTAGCAGCAGCAGCCACCACCCGCACCGCCGGATCGATCAACGTCACCGAAGCCGGTAAGAGCGAGCGCAACACCGGAGCCAACAGCGGATAATGAGTGCAGCCGTAAATCAGCGTATCGATGCGCTGCTGAATCAAAGGAGCCAAATATTCCCGGGCCACCTCAGAAGTATAAGGATCGTGAATCCGGTTTTGCTCCACCAGCGGCACAAAAGCCGGACAGCTAACCTGCCATACCCGGCAAGAATCATCCATTTCTAAAATCGCATTTCGATAAGCATTGCTAGCAGCCGTAGCAGGAGTTGCGATCACCCCGATCCGTTTGCCTTGCTGCACCGCAGCCTGTGCCCCCGGCAGAATTACTCCCAACACCGGAATATCAAACTCAGCCTGCACCATCTCCATCGCCAAAGCAGAACTGGTGTTGCAGGCCATAATCACCATTTTCACATCCTGTTCCACCAGCCAGGCCATAATTTCGCGGACAAAATGCACAATTTCTGACGCTGCGCGAGTGCCGTAAGGCAGCCTCGCAGTATCTCCAAAATAAAGTATTGATTCGTTGGGCAATTGTCGGTATAACTGCGTCAAAACAGTCAAACCGCCCACGCCGCTGTCAAAAATACCGATTCTTTGTTGTCCAGAGTCTGTTGTCATTTGTTAATTGTTAGTTGACTGTTGTCTGTTGACTGTTGTCTGTTGACTGTTGACTGTTGACTGTTGTCTGTTGGCTGTTGGCTGTTGGCTGTTGTCTGTTGGTAGTTGTCATTAGTTACCAATGCCCGATGCCCCATGCCCAATGCCCCATGCCCAATGCCCAATGCCCAATGCCCGATGCCCCATGCTTCGACTTCGCGGCTCCTGAGCGTAGTCGAAGGGCAGCACAGGTGCCCAATGCCCATTATCTTTGTTGAAGATAAAGTAAAATGCCGCGAGCGATCGAAGCCGCCATTTGACTGCGGTAAGCCGGATCGGCAAGCCTAGCAGCATCCTCAGCACCCGTGACAAAACCCACCTCCAGCAAAACAGAAGGCATAGAACTCTTCCTCAAAACATAAAATCTCGCCTGACGCACGCGGCGGTCATTCGCGCCCGTCCCCTCCAAAATACTGCCGTGAATCACCCTGGCCAAATCTTGGCCGCTACCGAAATAATAAGTCTCAATCCCGTTAATATCCGGCCGACTCATATTAATCGCATTAGCGTGAATGCTGACAAACACAGTTGCATTCACCCGTTCCGCCAAAGAAACTCTCGGTTCCAGGTCGATTTCGCTGTCGTCAGTCCGAGTCATCACCGCTTGTACGCCCTGCTGCTCCAGCAGCCTCGCCACCTGAAACGAGATATCTAAAACAATTTCCTTCTCCTGAATGCCCTGAATCCCGACCGCACCCGGATCGCGGCCGCCGTGGCCAGCATCGATCACCACTACGGCGCGGCGGTTAGAAACTTGGGGCAAATCGCCCGTATCGAGAGTCCTTCTCGGCAACGGCTGCTCTCGGGGAACGCGAGTCAAAGGCTGCTGGGCGCTAGCATTGGACGATCGCAACTGCAAAGAAAGCACCTGCGCGCTCGGTCTTGTCACCCTGCCTACCTGTACCCCCGATCGCGGCTGCACCCAAATCACCACAGTATCCGCGTCTTCTTGGCTAGCAGTAAACGATACAGGACTGTTGGCATCGAGCTGAGGAATTTGCCCCGCCAGGGAACTAGAAGCGACCCTGATCCAGTAAGATTTCGACGCCTGATCCCACCCGCTCGTATAGGAGACTTGGCGGTCAGTTCTCACTACCAGTTGCGTGCCGTTACTGGCTAAATCGATCGACTGAACTCTCGCTAAAGTACCTTGAGCTTGTCTGGTAACAGGAACAGCAGGCCCTGAGCGCGTGAGGATTGGCGCACTCGCACCCGCTGGCGACAGCACAATACCGCCCGAACTGCTCGCAGAAGCTCGCCACTGAGTATTAGAACTCTTCATCCGCAAAGTCACGCGGGTAACGGGCGGGTCTGTTGGCAGTTGCCGGACTTCAATCTTATCAACCCCGTGCTTGCCGTTGGTTTGAGGCTGTTGTCCGCCCGCGCCCGGAGCTAAAGTCGCTCCTTCAATATCGAGGGTAGCGATGTCTCCGGCTCGACTTTGTTGAAAATTAATTTGGGGGCGACCGCCCGCAGTGCGGACTAAAAAACCGTCGGCTGTCACCTGAACGTTTTGAACTACCGTCGCTTCGGCCGACTGGGTTTCTGGTGCTGAAGATTCAACCGATAACCTTTCTCCCCCGGGTTCTGAAATCGAATTTTGAGTTCCTGCGCGCACCGGCGTCGGCAAATCCACTGTCCACTCGCTGGGAGAAATCCCCCGGAATTTTACTTGCTGGGGGTCTAGTGTAAACCCGTCTCTGAGCTCGACTACGATTCTGGTGGTATCGTCGTCAAACTGCCCTACCCGCACCGATTCGATCGCCCCTGAGAGCGGTTTGTTGACCGAGGGACTACCCAGACTTGTCCCTGGTAAGTCGATGACCAACCGAGTCGGGTTGAAAATCAGTTGAGCCTTGGGTTGCACTCCCCCGTCTGTTGTAATGTAAAGCCGGTTCTCTGAGGCATCAAACCGCCAAGATTGCAGTCTAGCTGCTTCGGCGGCTCCGGCGAGCAAAAATACACTTAAGAAACTCGGTAGTAGCCACTGGAATTTCACGACAGTTTTTTCCTCGTTTGCGTTACTGCTAAAAGCTGGAAGGGTGCTGCTTGCCCGTCGAGCGGCTTTCAGCAGTTAGCCGCCAGCCGACCGACGAGACACGGCGGCCGTCAGTTGTTGGCTAAATTGACTTTTTTAGGCGTTAGCAAGCTCCAAAATGCCAGATTCTGGCATTTTTGAACTTTCCCGTTTACTTGGGGGCGATCGGTTATAAGCTGACTGAAAGATTGTTGGTACAAGGGAAGGTATTTATTTTTAGAAGCAAGAAACAAGGTGTTTCTTGAAGTTAGAAGGTAGAATTTTACGGAGCTTCAAGGGAGATGTTTCATAGCTCTTTAATATTGGCGAAGCTCGTTACGCCGGTAATAATCCGCTTGACAGTTAGGTTTTGTTCTAACTTTTCCTACACCACCTCGACAACTTAACAACCAATCTCGCAAACAATCAGGATTTCCCAGATTGAGGTGACTTTCGAGGGCTGCAAAATATTAGTCCCAGACAAACTGACATATTCTTTGGGACAAGGGTTTTTGCTGACAGCTTGACAGTTAAATACAAGTAGATATCGCCCCTGCTCTCTTTTTTTATTGATTTTTTTTACTCAGGGATTTTCGGTGCTGCTTGAAACTTAGTTGGGCGATCGCGATCGCTCGTCGTGACACTATGATAGCTAGTCCATGCTGTCAGCAGTAACCGGAGAGTGTTTTGTGTTTTCAGGAGCGGGCAATGCTTTGTCATTAAAACTCTTTTTGAGTACAGGTTCGACAGCCAGAGCGTTGGTTGGTTGACGGGGGAAAAAGTTTTGACAGTAGTAGATATAGTTATGGCAGTTATCAAGTTTTTACAGACATCAAAAACAGTCGATCGGCTTCTGGATAAAACCTGTGATTTGGTTTGATGACCTGCCTTTCAATTAACCGCATAACTTGTATATAATACTACCAGTTAGAGAAGATACACTATCTTGGCAATTCTGTCAATGGCTGAGTTTCTGACAAAAGCGACAATCAATAAAAGTAGATAAATTGCCTGACTGAAAGACGGAGACTTGCTTTCTGTCAAAAGTCGATCGCGAGCAAAAAAGTTGTTGAGGTTAGTTCAAGAGTTTTGTCATACCATACCACCGGTGCGATCGCATTCTAACAACTTTATTTTTGAGCGGGATCGATACCCGCAAGTCCTGTTTTGTCAATTAGCAACGCACCGCCCCGTGTCTAATCAACAGCGCTGCAATTCGCTCTCGCCCACAGGTGCAAAATTCCGGCTCAACCAGTTCAAAATTGCTTCATTTACTTGTTCCGGGCATTCATCCTGGGGACAGTGGCCCGCATTGTCTAACTCAACTAGCTCTACACACTTAGGATTGCATTCGACAAATTGGTGGGGGCGGGCGAACCGAGGCGGAATCATCCGGTCTTGTTTGCCCCAAATTAACAGCATCGGGATGGTTAAATTTCGCATCACAGTCTTGACACCGGGGCCGCATTCTGCATTGCCTACAGCTTTAAATAAAGCGCAGAAGGCGCGGGCGGCTCCCCGATCGCCCGCAGGCCCTGCTAGAATTTCCACTAATTCGTCGGTAACAGCTTCGGGGCTGGCGTAGGCAAATCCCACCCAGCGGCGGACAACCGCAGGCTTGCTGGCTAAAGAAAACAGAGGTCTGAGTAAGATCGGGGAAACAAACAAATTTTCAACCGCCAGAACCGCCGGGAGCAGCCATCCGGGCACCGCCTCGGCTCGCACAGAGGGGTCTGGAAGGCTAATCATCACCGTGCCGGCCACCATGTCCGGGTGAGCAGCCGCAGCGGCCAGACAAATCAGGGAGCCGATCGAGTTTCCTACCAAGATCACGGGCTCTCGAATAAAAGTCAACCAAAAATCATAGACTTGATCGACCCACAAAGCCACAGAGTAATTGATCGGAGCTTTTTGGGAAGCGCCAAAGCCCAACAAATCCAAGGCGTAAACCGTGTGGTTTTCGGCTAGTGGGGCGAGATTTTGGCGCCAGTGACCGATCGAAGCTCCAAACCCGTGCAGTAAAATAATCGGTGTTGTTGAGGTGGCGGAGGCGATTGGTTTGGCCTCCGTATCTTCAAGTTCGATCGGGCCTTGATTTCGTCCTCCATCCGGCCGCAAATAAGTGTAGCGAGTTTGCCAACCCCGCCACATCCAGTCTCGTTGAGTTCCCACCCGTTGGTGCCAGTGCAGAGAATTTGTCAATTTTGCCTCAGCTCGCAACATAAATTTACACTTGCTTATACCTATTCTACAAGGCTCTTCCGGCGAGTTGGGGACTTGCCAGACCTGGCTATCTGGGGTAACAAAAGCCGTTTCACCTGATTCTTAATGCTTTCGCCTGAATTTTTGACAGTTTTGTCGTCGGGCGGGTTCAGGAGCGGGCGATCGTGTGAAGTTAAAATAAAACTACGCAGAAATTCAGCCAGACTGAGTAGAATAGCAAGTATTGTAAGAATTCGTTTACGATCGTCTAAATATTCCCCAACGATGAAGCTGAGGGGAGACAGGGCACGGTAGTACGTCCGGTAAGGGTAACATCTTACAAAACAGTTCGATCGTCGATCGTGAAATATTGAGCGATCGAATCTGTAACTATCAAAAAGCTTCGATATTAAACTACTGATTGTAAAACCATTCATGCCTGTGATTGAAAGAAGACAAAATCGCAATCTACCCCAGATTAATGAAAACATTCGATACCCCAAAATCCGGGTAATCGATACCGACGGCGCGCAACTAGGGATATTGACGCCCGCAGAAGCGCTGCGCCTCGCCGAAGAAAAAGAACTCGACCTCGTACTTGTCAGCGACAAAGCTGACCCGCCCGTATGCCGGGTAATGGACTACGGGAAGTACAAATTCGAGCAGGAAAAGAAAGCGCGAGAAGCAAAGCGGAAGCAGCACACTGCTGATGTTAAAGAAGTGAAGATGCGCTACAAAATTGAAGAACACGACTACCAAGTGCGCCTCAAACTAGCAGACCGCTTTATCAAATCTGGGGACAAAGTAAAAGCCACGATCATGTTCAGAGGTCGGGAAATCCAACACAGCAACCTCGCAGAGGACTTGCTCAAGCGCATGGCCACAGATTTGCAGGAAATAGCCGAAGTGCAGCAAGCCCCGAAAAAAGAGGGACGCAGTATGATGATGCTGCTGTCGCCGAAGAAAGTATAAATAGATAGATAATGATTAGTCATCAGTCATTGGTCATACACTGGTGACTGATGATTAATGACGGTCGAAGTTTATCAGTCATCAGCAGGAATCAGCTACCACAAAGGGAAATAAACGCTGTATGGACAATTTTCAAATCAGCGGTTCGGCGGGAGTGAGACAAGGAGTGCTACGATCGCTCAATTTGCGATCGGAAGAAGTAGAGCGAACCGTACTGATGTTCCTTGTCTACAGTTTAACCTCCGTAGGGCTGATCTGGCTGGAACTCAGCACAGTAGGTCTTTTTCTAGACGAATTCGGTGCCGATAAAATGCCCTGGATCTACATAGCCAGCGCCTTCATCGGTTCCGGCTTAGGCTTTGTCTACTCCTGGCTGCAAAAAATCCTGCCATTGCGACGCGTCATCGTCGTCGTTTTGGCAATGATGTCGGTACCGCTATTCCTGTTTCGATTTGGCATCGGCTACGAGAATACGAAGATAGCTGGCATCAGCATCGCCTTCATTACGATATTCCTGATGTGGCTGTGGGTAGAAGCTTGCTATGTGCTTAATGACCTCAACACTTCCATCACCTCCAACCAACTCTTCAACATCAGAGAAATCAAGCGCACCTATCCCCTAGTCAGCAGTGGCTATTTAGTGGCTGGAGTAGTGAGCGGATTTTCTCTGCCTGTGTTGCTGCACGTAGTCGGACTCAAAAACGTTACCGTGATATCGGGGTTAATGGTTGCCACAGGCTCGGTATTACTTTACTACCTTACAGAAAAATACCGCCAAGCATTCCCGGAAACAGCCCACTGGACAGATGACGACGACGACGAAGACGACGACCAACAAGAATTTACCGCCCGCAAGATTACAGGCCCGCTGCAAAAATACGCCGTACCTCTAGTCAGCTTCTTCGTCCTGGCAGAAGTTCTATACGTTTTAGTAGATTTCCAATTTTATAGCCAGCTAGAATACCAAAACCCAGCAGACGGAGCTAGTGGTGCTAGTTGGATAGCTAGCTTCCTGGGCATTTATGAAGGCATTCAAGGCTTGTTTCAAGTCGCAACTCAGTGGTTCGCATCCAGCCGCTTGGTAGAAAAAATAGGAGTATTCGTCACAGCGATGATTCTACCAGCGGGGATAGTGATACTCGGAGTGCTGACTCTTGGAACGTCCCTGGGCCAGTTAGTACCAGTTTTCATCGGACTGGTATTTTTGAGATTTCTAGACGAACTGCTCCACTACACGCTGTTGGAAACCATTAGCCCGGTTTTGTTTCAACCCATCCCTGACAATATTCGATCGGGCATTCAAACTCTGGTCAATGGTGTTGGCGAACCCTTATCCTGCGGAGTAACAGGAGTCGGCATCCTATTTCTGCTGTGGGTAACAAACTACATACTCCCTCACCAAAGCGAAAATCAATTTCACGATCAGCAAAGCTTGGTATTTATCGGTGTCATCATAGTGTTGGCCCTAGTGTGGCTGTTTGTGGTGTGGCTGATCCGATCGCAATACGTGGGTTTGTTAGTCAAAAGTGCCGAACGCGGGCGCTTGGGAGTCACCGACGTTGACCTCAAAGCTCTGAAGCGCGCAGTGGTGGAAACTTTGGAAAAGCCGGGGGGCGAAGATGAAAAGCGCGCTTGCATTGAACTCCTGACGCAAATTGACCCCAAAAATGTCGGAGAAGTTCTGGCCCCCATCCTGGATTCGCTGCCGGCGGTTTTGCAGCGCCAGAGCTTGGAAACTATGCTTCAACACCCGAACCCCGCATATTTAGAAGCTGTCCGCGCACTCTCGGAGCAATCCTTACCGCCGGAAGTGCTGGCTTTGGCTTTGCGCTACATCTGGCTGACGGAAGCTGAACCGAATATCGACAGCTTGCGGCCTTACTTGCAGCCGATCGTCGATCCGGTAGTGCGGGGTACGGCTGCTGCTTTAATTATGAGAAGGGGCGATCGCCTCCAAAAAGCAGAGGCTACTAACACGCTGCGGCAAATGCTGACGCACAAGCAAGAGCGAGAACGTGTGATGGGGACGCGGGCTCTGGGAGAGGCTGATTATTTGCAAGGACTGCGGCTGTACATTCCCAATCTGTTGCAAGATGAATCTCTGCGAGTGCGCTGTGCTCTGTTAGACGTGATTTCTTCTACTCATTCGGAAGAATATTATCCTTCGCTGCTGCGCGGCCTCGGTTACAAATCGACTCGGGAAGCGGCTTTGCAGGCTATAGTCAAACTTCACAACGATGCTATTCCTTTGCTCGTGTATTTGGCTGAGGATATCCACAAGTCGGATTTGGTCAGGTTGCAAGCTTGGACGGCTCTCGGTCAAATTGGGACTGTGGAGGCGATCGACATTTTGGTCAGCAATTTGGTGACAGCTTGGGGAACTACCAGGCGCAATATCCTCCGCATTCTGTTGAAAATGCCTTCGGAAGCGGGGATAGAAGGGGTTCTAGACCGCATCGGCCGCAGCGGCTTGGAAACTCTCATCGAGCAGGAGTTGATGTTTATCGGTCAAATTTATGCCGGTCTGGTAGATTTGTCTGGGGTGACAACCTACGGCAATTTCTCCGATCGAGATGTCAACAGCGCCGGGACACCTGGAAACGATACGGCTCAATTGTTGCAGCGGGCTCTGACGGGGTTGGAAGCTGATGCCACAGATCGGTGTTTTTTGCTGATGAAGTTTCTTTATCCGCTGGAAACTGTACAAGCTGCTGCTTTTAACATCGCTTCTGGTCAACCTTCTTTGGTGGCTAGGGGATTGGAAATTCTAGATAATACTGTGGATATAGCTAGGAAGCGATCGCTCCTGAATTTGTTCGAGCAGCACTCGGAAAGAGAAAAATTGAGCAACCTCTCCGAATTGATGGTTTACAAACCTCTAGCCCCTAGCGATCGTTTGCGCCGCTTGCTAGAATTGCGCCACTTCCTTTCGGATTGGGCCTTGGCCTGCTGCTTTCACTTGGCGAGAGAAGCGCGCTGGAGCCTTACCGCTCAACAAACTCTCGTCTGTCTGCAACACCCGACGGGTTTTGTCCGCGAAGCAGTGTTAGCCTATTTGAAAATAGCCTCGCCGCGGGCTTTGGTCGAATTGTTACCCAGGCTGCAAAATGACCCCGATAATTTAGTATCAGCTCAAGTTGAAGAAATGATGACAGAGTTGGGTGTTGGGGGGAAAAGGTAAAGAAGGAAGAAGGAAGAAGGAAGAAGGAAGAAGGAAGAAGGAAGAAGGAAGAGGG
>JAUBOH010000050.1:4377-25709 GCA_036700145.1 Microcoleus occultus BM001215366 | reverse complement strand
TCAAACCCGCCATCATAAACAGTCTCACTGTTAAGAACCAACTGTCGATTGTCAATTGTCAACTGTCAACTGCTATAGTAGAGGCTTTTAACCACCAGCCGACGATCGCCAGTTGGTACGCAAAAAACAGCACAGAACACGACCCAAACAGGACAGAACAACTGTTGGAAAGATTGCCCTTTGGGGGCTGCTAATTTTGACTTAGGATTTTTTTTTGATGCTTTTACTGATAGCGGAAAGTTTTTCGGAACCCGGCTAAGACAGAAAACAGTCTATCAAGTTATTCGTACATTATCGAGTGGAACTCTGTATAAAGATGAAATAATAAAAATGGGGCTGTACCGCTAGAACCCCAGCCATCATCAGGTTCGCTTAGTATCTGTGTTGTGGGAAAAACTTGGTACTACTATCTTACGAATGTAAAAGACCCACAAAAATTATCGGCAAGGCAGGTATGCGAACTCTATCGTCGTCGTTGGAGAGTTGAAGAGGCGTTTTTACTAACAAAACGTTTGCTAGGGTTATCTTATTTATGGGTGGGCGGGAATAATGAAGTAGAAACTCAACTCTATGCTACTTGGATATTTTATGCAGTTGTTAATGATTTATGTCTGTCAGTAGCTGTGGAGTTAGGTCAACCATCGGAACGTATTTCAGTAGAGATGGTGTTTCGTGGATTATATCACTTTTCCCGCCAAGAGTTAAGAGGGAAAATTACAGATGCAGTCACCTACTTAGTTGAGCATCATAAAATGTTGGGTTTGATTAAACAAGAACGAAAGCGACAAGCGTGAGAAAGCTGCTGTCGATCGAGAAATTTGGGTGTCAACTGCTTAAGTTGACACGAAGAAGGGCAGTGGCGTGGGCCTACGCCAGATTAATTGTAGGGCCACGCCACTGCACTTGCGGAGTCCTGCCTACGATCTCTCTACTCCGAATTTGCTTGTAAAGTGCGATGTTCCAAATCTATGGGTTGGGGCATCTACTGCATAAGTCAACCAACCTTACACCTATTAAATCACATCAGAGAGCAGCCGAAAAAAGGTATCTCTCAATACACCACCTAAGTTGAGTGCATTCAACCACAAGATGCTGCCCGCAAAAGCAAGCAGCGAAAGAGTCGATCGTACTTATAAAAGTTACGGACAAAGCTGGGATTGAAAAAAAAATCACTCTTAACCAGAACAATCGATCGTGTCAAAAATTGTCTCAGTTCACTCGTATCGAGGCGACACGGGCAAATCAAATTCAACCAGTCAAGTTTTGCAGAAAGCTCGCCAATCGTTTGTTGTAGTTATGGGAATTGTAGCGATGGTTTTTGCGGTGACAATAAAGTTTGAGCTAAACCGGAAAGCAACTTCCAAATCTGATAGTTAATACTTGAGGTATTTGTCCCGTGAACCAACAGCAATTGCGTACAAAAGTTTTAGTAGACTGCGGTGCCGGCGATTCTGAAATTGCCGAACTGCTGGCTTACAACCAAAATGTTTTTGATTTTAGCAGTGTCCAGCTTCCCCAAATCTTTCCCCCCGATCCTGAACCGGGCGTTACTGTTTGGAAAAAATACGCAGCAGCCGCAGAAACAGCGGGAGTTTATCAAGTATTGAAAGAGTGTTTGATACAGTTTCAGTTTCCCATACTTGCAGGAATCAGCTAAACTGAAGAATACCGTGCAGCTACTCGCCAAGGAAAGTTTCCAGACGAAAGTGCGATGGCGTCCCGCCCCGCAAGCTACGGCATTCCGCTAACTTTCACCGAACCCGAAAAACTGCAACTTCAATTGTATCAAACTTTGGCGGGTACTATTCCAGTATTAATAGCTGCCAACCGAGAGGATTTTGTCACGTTAGTGCAAGCACTTACAAAACGCAATGAACCGCAGCTAATTCCCGATTCTATGGGGGCTTGTACGATTAGCGGCTACAACAATTGGCATCGGATCGAGCAATACAAACAGCAGTGGAGTGTCCAACAAAATAAATACTCAGAGACTGACTGGAAGGCAGAATTTAAACGCTTAATTCCCCGCAAAGAATTGTATCAAGATCGGTTGATAATTTTGAGTACGGGCCCCTACAGCAACGTGACAGCCAGCAATCTGGGATTAACAGAAACTGAGTGGGGGCAACTTTCTCTAAAAATCCGCCTCGAACACGAATCTACGCATTACTTTACGCGCCGCTTTTTTGGTTCAATGCGAAATAATATGACCGATGAATTAATTGCCGACTACAGAGGCATTGTCGCAGCTTTGGGATACTACCGATCGGACTGGTTTTTGCATTTTATCGGTTTAGAATCATTTCCGGCATACCGCAAAGGTGGCAGGTTAGAAAACTATAGGGGCGAACCTGCGCTGTCAGACAGTGCGTTTAACATTCTGCAAATACTGGTAAAAAAAGCCGCCGAAAATCTCGATCGCTTTGACAAACAATTTTGCCAACAGCAGAGAAGTCCTTTAGAACAAGTTTCTGCGATCGTAACTTTAACTGCCCTAACTCTAGAAGAATTAGCGGACGATTCTGCCGAATTCTTGCAAAAGTTCGCAGCGTCGGCTAATTTGGCTGTGGCAATATGAACTCGACTAAAGCCCTGGCACACTTTAAAGATGTTGTAGGGTGCGTCAGTCTTCAGGTGAGATGAGAAAAATAAGGGTTTTCCCATCTGACGCACCCTACCTGATGTGACTTGCGGGGCTCCCAGCCATTGCACACAGCAAAGCAATACATAAAACAACAAACAAAAGTTATGACAGAAGTTTTGATCCAACAGTTGAATAACAGCGACATTAACTGGATGATCGCCAACGGCAGCCGACAGCAGCTTGCCTCTAACACCATACTGATCCGACAGCAAAGCAGCGTTAACAGCTTGTATCTTGTGCTTGATGGCAGTCTAACCGCTACCGTTAAAAGCAACTCAGAAAGTGTATTAGCTCTTTCTTTTTCTGCCCTGGAAGATGACACTGATTTAGAGCAAGAAATTGGTTGCTTTTCTAGCGGCGACGTGCTAGGAGAAACATCATTTCTCAATCTCAGTCCCGCCGCCACTGCGGTGAAAGCAACAGAAAAATCAACAGTTTTAGTTTTGCCCCGCCAGAAATTGCTGGGGAAACTGCGACAAGACGCGGACTTTGCTTGTCGGTTTTATCGGGCGATCGCAATTTTACAGCAAGACCGGTTCGATCGATTAATTCAACAATTTATCCGCCGCCAGAATTTCAAAATATCGCCCTTGCAAGATATTCCCTTGCTGTTTGGGGAACTCAGCGACAGCGATGTTGACTGGATTGTCAGATACAGCCGCGTTGAAGAAATTGCCGCCGACACAATTTTAATTCGGGCGAATCGGCCTGTAGAGACGCTTTACCTGCTGCGGCGCGGAACTGTATCAGTTGCTTTTAATGAAAATAGCAGCTGCAGTTTCGCCAGCGTTTTTTCAATGCTTGAAAATTTGGAGGAAAGCGATGAGTCGCCCGGATACGAAATTGCTCAATTGACAAGGGGTGAAATTACTGGGGAACTGGCTTTAATTGATACCCGTTTGTCGGCTTATAGTTTTAAAGCTTTGGAAAATTTACAGGTATTGGCGATCGACAAACAACAATTGTCCATTGAACTACAGAAAAATCCGGCGATGGGGACTCGTTTTTTGAGAGCGATTGCTATGTTAGTTTCTGCCAGAATGCAAGCTCTAATCGGTCGCGTCGGATACGGCAAAAGTAGTTATCTGTTGGGGGAAAATCTGTCTGGAAATTCTCAATACGCTGATGAAATCGATGTCAACATGATGGACGATCTCAGTTTAGGGGGTAAGAGATTTGATTGGATGCTGAAGCGGTTAAAGATTTCGATTTAATTCAATTGTTTTAAGGACTGCGATCGCTAGAACAAACAGGAGGAATTAGAAGGTGCAAACTAAAAATAACAAACTTTTCCGTCAAGAAGCGCTAGAGCGTTTATCTTCGCCAGAAAGACTGGATCAAATGATTCAGGTGGTTAGTCCAAGAGCTTGGCTGCCTTTAAGTGCGATCGGGTTTTTAGTAGCTACTGCCACCGTTTGGAGTGTAGTTGGGCGAATTCCGCTGAATGTGACGGGTCAAGGAGTATTGATTCAGCCGCGCCGGATCGTGCAATTTCAAGCACCGAATGCCGGTGGATTATTAAAGCTGAAGATGAAAGTGGGAGATACAGTGAAGCGCGGTCAGGTAATCGCGACAATTGACCAATCAACCCTCAAGCAACAATTAGAACAAGAAAAAGCAAAGTTAGCCGAACTGGAACGGCAAAAAATCGACACAAATAAACTGCAAAAACAACAGATTTTGCAGGAATTAAACACGCTACAAAAGCAGCAACAAGACCTCGAAGAAAGTTTGCGCCGAGAATCAATTTCGCCGCTGCTGCGCCAACAAAATCTCACTGCTTTAAGACAAAAACGCCAAAGTTTGGAAGAAAGTTTGCGGAGAGAGTCAATCGCACCGCTGCTGCGCCAACAAACCCTCAATGCTTTGACACAAAAACGCGAAACCCTGCAAGAAAGTCTACGCCGAGAATCGATCGTACCCTTGCTGCGGCAGCAAACTCTCACAGTGATCGAAGAAAAACGTAAAAACCTCAAACAGCAAAAGCAAGAAGTTAGTTCTTTAATCAAAACCTTACAGCAGCGGGTAGAAGCCCACCGCAATCTTTTTGCGGAAAACATTATCAGCCAGGAACAGCTTTTGCAAGTCCAGCAGGAATATATGAAATCTCAACTGCAAGTCTCAGATATCGAAACGCAACTCAAAGAACTCGATGTTCAGAAAACTACTAACGAGCGCGAATATATGCAAAACCTCAATCGAATTAATGAAATCAAAAACAACATTCAAGAAATCGACATTCAAGCGACCAATGCCGAACGCGAATACCAACAAAATATCACTAAAATGAACGAGATTAAAAACAATATTCAACAAGTAGACATTGAAAAGACTACGACTGAACGCGAACACCTCCAAAATCTCAACAAAATCGACGAAATCACAACCAAAATCAAAGAGCTCAAAAATCAAGAAACCAAGTTAGCACAGCAAGATTTAGAAAAGACTGTCAGCCAAACAAATCAGACTCAAGAAATTAAACGCAAGATTGCCCAATTAGACATGAAATTGGCAGGCGACAGCAAAATTGTCAGCCAATATGACGGCAAAATTTTAGAACTTGGCGTTGCACCCGGTCAAATTCTCAGTGCCGGTATGCGCTTAGGGGCGATCGAAGCAGAAGATCCGGGTGCAAAAATAATAAGTCTAGTCTATTTTGCTGACAAAGATGGCAAACAAATTCAACCGGGAATGAGCGTACAAGTTACTCCCAGCGTCGTCAAGCGAGAACGCTACGGCGGCATTATCGGCAAAGTAACTCGCGTTTCTCCCTTCCCCGTAACTAACCAAGAAATGTCAGCAATTATTGGCAACGAAAATATGGCAAATAAACTCTCGGAAAGTTTGACAGCGGGTGGTGGCGCGCCAGTACAAATATTTGCTGAACTGGAAGAAGATTCAAATAATATCAGCGGTTATAAGTGGTCTTCCTCCAAAGGGCCTGGGCTAAAACTTACGTCAGGAACTACCGCCTCAGTCAGAGTGCAAATCGCAGAACAAGCGCCTATTTCTTACGTGATTCCTATTTTCAAGTCTTTGACAGGCGTTAATTAATAACTTTCGATCGCATCAAATCAGGGCGGGCACGGGGGCACCGCCCCTACGGAAACCGATTTCTTTGTACTTCACTTACCAGCAAAAGTGCTGTACATATAAAAACTGGATCGAGGACTAAAGTCCTTACTACAAACAGGTGTATAGATCGCAAACAACAAACAAAACTATGACCTTATCCTCCTTTATTACCAAATTCAAACTCAAACGCAAACTGAAGCGCGCCCGCACTCCCACAATTTTGCAAATGGAAGCAGTTGAATGCGGTGCCGCTGCTTTAGGAATAATCTTGAGCTACTGGGGTTCAACTGTACCGCTAACAGAATTGCGCCGCGAGTGCGGAGTCTCGCGAGATGGCAGCAAAGCATCCAACATACTCAAAGCAGCTCGACTTTACAACCTGGATGCTAAAGGATTCAAAAAGCCGATCGCCGACTTAAAAATTCTGCCCCCTCCCTATATTGTTTTTTGGAACTTCAACCACTTTTTAGTAGTAGAAGGGTTTACTAAAAAACGTGTTTACCTCAACGATCCGGCTGCGGGGCCGAGAACAGTCGATCTCGATGAATTCGATCGCGCTTATACCGGCGTTGTCCTAATGATGGAACCGGGGCCAGACTTTAAAAAAGGAGGCAAAAAACCCGGAATTATCCCTGCCTTAAGCGATCGCCTGCAAAGTTCGCGGTGGGCGATCGCCTTTTGTTTGGTAGCAGGATTGCTGCTAACTGTTCCCCGTCTGGCGGTACCGGCTTTCAGCCAAATTTTTATCGATGAAATTCTTGTCGAAAATCGTACTGAATGGCTGCGGCCTTTGCTATTGGTAATGCTGTTCGCGACTGTGATCCGGGGGCTGCTGGCCAAATTGCGGTTTGTTTACCTGCGGCGGCTTGCTGTTAAATTGTCAGTTTCGATGTCGGGACAGTTTCTGTGGCATACTTTGCGCTTGCCAGTTGGGTTTTACGCGCAGAGATTCACGGGCGAAATCAGCAGCCGCAGCGAACTTAATGACAAGGTTGCAGAGGTATTGTCGGGAAAACTGGCAACCACTGCGATCGACACGGTGATGATGGTTTTCTACGCTGCAATCATGCTGATGTACGATCGAGTGTTAACCGGTGTAGCCATTTTCTTCGCCGCCCTTAACTTCTTCGCCCTGCAATCTTTATCCCGCAGCCGCGTCGATGCCAATACCAGACTCGCATCTGAAAGTGGCAAAGTCAGCGGAGTTGCGATCGGCGGTATCCAAGCGATCGAAACAATCAAAGCCAGCGGTTTAGAGTATGACTTGTTTGCTAAGTTTTCTGGCTATTATGCCAAAATGCTCAACGCCCAGCAAGAATTGGCACTCCCGTCTCAAATTCTGTCAATATTGCCCGGATTTTTGATGGGCTTGGCCTCAACATCTATTTTAGTTGTCGGCGGGCTGCGGGTGATGAACGGCAGCTTGAGTATGGGGATGCTGATCGCGTACCAAAGTTTAACGCAGGAATTTCTGACGCCAGTTAACAATCTTGTCGGTTTTGGGACGACGCTGCAAGAGCTAGAAGCCGATTTAAACCGTCTCGATGATGTTTTGCAAAATCCCACCGATCCTGAAGCCCAGAGGGGTAGAGGGTTCCACAGGCATTCGCTAGGGGACGCAGGATTAGAAACTCCTGCCAATTCTCTAGGGTCAATTGTAGAGACAAGGGCGATCGACCCTGCACAAAATTCCTCAACCAGCATCACCTCAGACTCGTTTCAGCTCAAGGGTTACGTCGAACTGCAAAACATCAGTTTTGGCTACAACCGGTTAGACTCTCCCTTAATTGAAAATTTGACTGTCACTGTCAAACCGGGGCAGCGGATAGCTTTGGTAGGCAGCAGCGGTTCTGGGAAGTCTACTGTTGCCAAACTGATTACTGGCCTTTACCAGGTTTGGGAAGGTGAAATTTTGTTTGACGGTGTTCCCCGCCAACAAATTCAGCGATCGATCCTGGCTAATTCGCTCGCAATGGTTGAGCAGGATATCTTTTTGTTTGCGGGGACTGTTCGCGAAAATCTCACCCTGTGGGACTCAACGGTTCCAGAAGCTGATTTGGTGCGGGCCGCCACAGATGCGGCGATTCACGATTTGATTTTGAATATGCCTGGGGGATATGACGCCCAACTCAGCGAAGGGGGCACGAACATGAGCGGGGGACAGCGCCAGCGTTTAGAAATTGCTAGGGCTTTGGTGAGAAATCCGGCGGTTTTGGTGCTCGACGAGGCAACGAGTGCCTTGGATGCTGAAACAGAGTTGATTATTGATCGCAACCTGCGCCGTCGCGGCTGTTCTTGTATTGTGGTAGCTCACCGGCTGAGTACGATTCGGGACTGCGACGAAATTCTGGTGCTGGAACGGGGGAAAGTGGTTGAGAGAGGTACTCACGAGGACTTGCGCGATCGCGCGGGGGCTTATGTTCGTTTGATTAGTTCGGAGGAGGCATAGGTATGGAAGGCAAAAATCCGCGATCGCACGAAAATAACGGCACTGGTTCGGGAGAACGGCAGAATTTTTCCCCTAAAATTTCTGTTCGCGATCGCAATTCGTCGGAACCAATTTCCCAGACAGCAGATACAGTAACGGATGCTCCGACGCAGCCAGTTTTTGACCGCAGTCAGGGCGATCGCAATTCCCCGCCACTTTTACTCAATCCGGCTGGGGAAGTGCGCCGAATTAGAGGCAACGAACCGCTGTTGCTGGATGACGCTGCGACGGTATGGGCGATCGAGTCCGGCACTCTGGCGGTGTTTGCAACCGAGGTTGAGGCGGGCGAACCTGCGGGACACCGCCACTATCTGTTCAGTGTCAGCGCAGGTGAGGCTTTGTTTGGGGCGGCGCTGCGGCACGGGTGGGCTATGTTGGCTGTGGCGATCCTCTCCGAGGGCTACGCTAACGAACAAACAGAATTGCTGCCGCTGGCGATCGCAGATTTTACCGCGACCGTTGCAGCCGATCGTACAAAGGCGATCGCTCTCCTAGAAACATGGGTAAAACACCTAGGAGAATTGGTAACAGGAGACTTGCCAGAAGCGGAAATCCCCAATTTCCAATTCCCCAATTCTCAATACTTGTCATTGCAAATAGCAGAGGTGTTTTCGCCAGAAATCGATCGCCCAGTTTGGGTAAATTTAAGCAGCGGCATTGTCTGGTGGATGGGAATCGAGGATTTGAAACTCGATTCAACTTCGGCAATATTTCCGATCGCTCCTGGTATGTGGCTTTTGGCGGAAACGTCGGTTGAATTGCAGGTGATGGCAACCGCTCAACGGTCAAACAGCGAGCAAATTCCTGCCGGTTTGGCATTGCTACACGCCTATTTTTTCGATCGCTTGAATTTACAGCTAAACAAGGAAACAGCAGCGGAATTTCAGCGATTTTTGCAGCGGGAGGAGCTCAATCAACAGGTGACAGACGGTGCTCTGGGACAACTTGTTGGAGTGCTTCACCCTCAAGAAACCAAGTTTTTTGAGGAAGAAACGCCTCTGCTGGCGGCTGCTGGGGCGGTTGGTCGGGCAATGGGAATCGCGATTTGTCCGCCGGCGCGATCGGTCAATCTGAGCCGATTGAAAGACCCGATGGAGGCGATCGCGCGATCGTCGCAATTTCGCACCCGCCAGGTGTTGCTGACCGGGAATTGGTGGCGCTGCGAACACGGCCCGCTATTAGCTTATATGGCCTCAGACAACCAGCCCGTGGCACTGCTGATGCAGGGGAATAATTATGTTTTGTTTGACCCAACGGAGCGAACTCGGCATCGGGTGACAGCAGCGGTAGCAAAGACGTTATTGCCGGAAGCTCAAATGTTTTACCGGCCGCTGCCGCTGGTAATTCATAACGTCGTTCAAGTGTTTCGGTTTGGCATCAGAGGCTTTGAAAAAAGCCTGTTCGCTGTCATCGCGATCGGACTTCTGGGAACGCTGTTGGGAATGATTACGCCCCAAGCGACGGCGATTTTAATCAACGATGCAATTCCTGGGAGCGATCGGGTTTTGCTGTGGCAAATTGGGCTGGCGCTGTTTGCAGCCACCCTTGGAAAAACCGCGTTTCAAATAGCTCAAACAATTCTGACTGTGAGGGTAGAAAACGCTGCTGAAGGAGCTTTGCAGCCGGCAGTCTGGGACAAAATGCTGAATTTAAAACCAGCATTTTTTCGCAAGTATTCCTCTGGCGATTTGCTGACACGTTTGGAAGCAGTCACCCAGATCCGGCGGAAACTCAGCGGTGCAACGCAGCGGACTCTTTTAAGTGCCGTGTTTTCTCTGTTGAATTTGGGGCTGATGTTTGTTTACAGCGTACCGCTAACTTTAGTGGGAATTGGTTTAACTTTGGTAGCGGTAATTGTGACTGGGATATCTAGCGTTTTGTTGATCCGCAAAGAGCGGAAAATGGAGGTGGCACACGGTGAAATTAACGGACTGACAGTAGAGTTAATTAACGGTGTATCAAAGCTGCGGGTAGCTGCCGCGGAAGCGCGAGCTTTTGCAGCTTGGGCGAAAAAGTACAGCCAGCGAATTAAACTCCAACTCGGCATTAAACGGATTGATGACAGCGTTTCGGTATTTAATGAAGCGTTGCCATTGGTGAGTTCTTTACTGATGTTTTGGTTTGCAATTCTGTTTATGCAGATGAGTCAAGCTAAAGGGGTTCAAGGGCTGAATGCGGGTACATTTTTGGCTTTTAATTCGGCGTTTGGAACTTTTCTGTCTGCTGTCATTGATTTGAGCAATACTTTGACTGATATTTTAGGCATTGTACCGCTGTGGGAGCGAGCTAAGTCGATCGTCCAGGGAACGCCAGAATCTGACCCGAGTCAGAGCGATCCGGGTCGCTTAAAAGGTCATATTGTTTTGGATCGGGTTACTTTTCGCTACCGCGACGACGGGCCGATGATTCTGGAGGATGTGAGCATTCACATCCAGCCTGGGGAATTTGTGGCGATTGTCGGGCCGTCGGGTAGCGGAAAATCAACTATTTTTCGGTTGTTGTTGGGGTTTGAAACTGCGCAAAGCGGGACTGTTTTTTATGATGACCAAGATTTGATGGGGGTGGATGTCCAGGCTTTGCGGCGGCAGTTGGGAGTTGTGCTGCAAAACGGTCGAATGACTACTGGTTCGATATTTGATAACTTGACTTGCGGGGCGTTGGTGACGCTGGATGAAGCTTGGGAAGCGGCGCGAATGGCGGGCTTTGCTGAGGATATCGACCAAATGCCGATGGGAATGCACACTGTGATTAGTGAGGGCGGCACGAATCTTTCCGGGGGACAGCGGCAGCGGCTGCTGATTGCTAGGGCGATCGTGTTAAAGCCGAAAATTATTTTGATGGATGAGGCTACCAGTGCTTTGGACAACCGCACGCAGGCGATCGTTACTCAGAGTTTGGACAAGTTGAATGTGACGCGAGTAGTCATCGCCCACCGCCTCAGTACGATCCGAAATGCCGATCGGATTTATGTAATAGAAGCTGGCCGTTTAGTGGAGGCAGGTTCGTTTGATGAACTGGCTAAACAAGAAGGGTTATTTGCTCGATTGGTAGCGCGGCAGTTATAGCAGAAGGAAGAAGCAATAAAATCAAACCTGGTTTTCCCCAAAAACTAGGTTTGTTTGGTATTTACGCGTAATCTTTTTACGGTTGTTTCGGAATGATTTAACCGCAGTTGTAGGGTGTGTCACTTGCGAACAATCCCTAAATCTCACGCCATATCTCATAGCGACGCACCTTACACATTGGGTGAACGAAATAAACCCAAAAATTCTCTTGTAGCAAGCTTTTTTCTAAATAATATTTGATTTGTTTGTAGTGCGGACTTAAGTCCGCTCTCATGCTGCGGAATAAATTCCGATGAAGGCGGACTGTTCAATACTACAAACGAACAAACTGCATAAGTTAAAGCGACTGTTACCTATTAACTTGATATACAGAGTCAATGCTTTGGGGAAATCCCAAAAACCGAATTGCATTGAAACAAATCATTAATTAGGAGACGTTCCATGACAACGATCGCAAATGCCCAAAAAGTTCAAGAAGTTATCGCCAAGGTTTGGTCTGATGAATCGCTGAAAACCAAACTGCTGGACAATCCCAAATCTGTTCTGGCTGAATGTGGGCTAGAGTTTCCCGCTTCTATGGAGGTGCAAGTGCATGAAAATACGTCGAGTTTGATGAACTATGTCTTGCCACTGCCCAGCGAAATCCCACTAGGCGTGGATATGGAGGAGATTGAGCCCGTGGCGGGGAAGGTGATTAAGCTGGCATTGGCAGATGAAGCCTTCAAAACTCATCTGTTGAGCGATCCGAAGTCTGCGATCGCAGAAGCAACCAATATGACGTTGCCGATGTCCTTGGAGATTCGAGTTTACGAAGACAAGCCCACGGTTAAACACTTGGTTCTGCCGGTAAACCCTGCTAACTCCGAACTCAGCGATGCCGATTTGGAACTTGTGGCTGGTGGTAAGCTTTCAGGCGCAACCAACGGCAAGATATGTGGTGGTGTTGGTGGAGGCGTTGCGGCTGGTTGTGGCGCCGCTGCCTTTACGACTCCGATAGCTGCTGTAGCGAGCGGTATTGCTGGTGGTGCTACAGGTATTGCCTCGGCGGCTACGAGCTAATAACCTGCGATCGCAACTTTAGGGACATTGATTTAGACCTCAACAGCAGGGTTCAGTTTATGTAAGATTTCTCAGGCAATTAACAATTGTCTGAGGAGTCTCTGGTACTTTCAAAGAGGGTTAACACTGATGTTAAAAACACAAGACGATCTCGATCGGCGAGATCAAGTAAGCAGCCATCCCGATCGCGATCTGACTGCGATCGCCACTAAAGAGTTACTCAATTTGACTGAACGCGCGTTGAGCCTCGACGAGTTAGCCAATTATCCTTCCTATCGGGCCAACGATGCAGAACGCAGGCAAGCTCAACGACTCCTGACGCGATGGGAGGATCTGATTAAACACCGAACTAGCGACAGAGGCAATTTCGATCGCCGACTTGCCTCGATGGGATTAACTCGGGAAACCGCATTCAATAGACTCCAGACTAAATCTTATCTTCAGCCACAAGATTTACCAGATTGGGCGATCCAATTGGGTCGAATCCTGAATGAAGCGACGTATCCCCCGTCTTTAACCGTCAAGAATTTGCTAGCAGATGTTCAAACGAGTGATGAACTTCTGTTTCCCGAATTTCTTCATCCCTTTATCTCCTATTATCTCGATCGGTTCGCGTTGGCTTGTCCAGATTGGCAATCGCAGGTAGAATCGCCGGCGATCGCATCCTTAGCGCGCAATCTACTCTCTCGCCTATCCATGCTTTGTGGCAGAACAGTGGCCTACGAAGTTAAACATCAAGACCAGTTAAGAGTATTAGCAGGCGAAAGTTCTCAGGAACGGTATCAAGATTATGTCAGTCGGGTGCTGGGAACCGCACGAGGTCTGTTTGACTTATTGTGTCGTTACCCGGTGCTAGCGAGGTTATTAGCGACTGTGACAAATCAAGCTATTGAGAACAGCATTCAATGGCTAAAACGCTTAACTGGCGATCGTACCGACATTGCAGCAACCTTCGGACAAGGAAAAGAACTAGGCAAGGTGGCGATCGTCGGGCCCGGTCTTTCCGATCCCCATGCTGGCGGTCAAACTGTCTGGTGCATTCAGTTTACCTCTGGTCTGCAACTCGCTTACAAACCTCGGAGTTTAGACATAGACGCAGCCTACCATCAATTGCTGGAGTGGCTCAATCGCACGGCAGCGACTCTGCGGCTGAAAGCGTCTCCAGTGTTGGCTCGGCAAGGCTACGGCTGGGTTGGCTGGGTTGAAGCAACCGACTGTCAAAATCGCGAACAAATCGCGCAATTTTACCACCGACAAGGTACACACTTAGCTCTGTTCTATCTACTGCGCGGCAACGACTTTCACGAAGATAACTTCATTGCTGCGGGTGCTTATCCAATTCCGATCGATCTAGAAACAATTGGTTCCTTGGCTCTTAGCTATACTACTTCTGCGGAAATAGCAGCGTTACCAAAGCATTGGCAACCCGTTGCTGATTCGGTCATATTCACGTCGATGCTACCGCGCTGGCTGTCGGGTAATTTTGGTAAAGAAGCCGTTGCCCTGGCAGGCATTGCGGGTAGAGATCAATCCCAAACTATGCCCGTTCAGTGGGGAATTTGGCAGAATCTGGGCACGACTCAAATGAGTTTGAAGCAAGAATATATATTCCCTAAACCTGGAACTTGCTTGCCTAAATTAGCAGGGCAAACTGTCGGAATGCAGCCTTTTTTAGCACAGGTATTAGAGGGTTTTACTTGTACCTATAAAACTTTTCTGGCTCATCGAGATTTTCTTTTGAGTCAAGATAGCCCACTGACAGCATTCCAACATCTTCCCACGAGAATCTTAGTTAGGAACACAGAAGAATATGCCAGATTGCTGTTTTGGTTGACTGCGCCAGACAATTTAACTAGCGGAAAAGCCTACGATGTTGCCCTGGAAATGCTCTGCGACGGTCGGATCGATAGCAAACAAGAGATGCAGCCTTGGTTCAAACTTTTAGCTGCTGAAAAGCAATCTTTGTGGCAACAAGATGTTCCATATTTTGAAGGTTCGACATCTGGATGTTACCTGATGTCTCATGGAAAAATCTGCGTTGCCTCGGTTAACGAATATAGCAGTTACGAACTTATCCAGCAGCAGATCGAGGCGTTTTGCGAAAGTGATTTAGATTGGCAGCGCCAATTAATTCGGGCTTCTCTCGAAATGTTTTTCACGCCGAGCGGCTCGACCTTATCTGTTGGACAGGCTGTTGTACAAACTGCTGCACCAAACGCGATCGCACCCAAAATCGGATTGGAACTCGATCGTCCTGGAGCATCTCGAATTCTTGAACATCTGAATGCTTTGGGAGAGACCTTTGTCAAACTGGCAGTTACTCATGCAGATGGCATTAGCTGGCTAACCCTCAATCGGCACCCCGACTATGCTTCGATTACTTCTTTAGTTAATCCAGCCCCTTGGTCTAGCGTTGGGGCGGCGGGTACGGCTATTTTTCTGGCGAACTTAGCGAGTTATACGGGGAACAAGGCTTGGGCGAAGCTGGCGGTGGAAACCACCAAGAATGCGGCGCTGTCAGTTCAACGCCACGCCAACAACCATCCCTTCTTCATGTCGCTGCACTTGAAAGGTTGCAATGGATCGATCGCGGTCATCTATGCGTTGTTAGTGTGTCACGATCGTTTAGGAGATCGATCGTGTCTAGAACTCGCACAGGTTCTGGTAGAAGAAATCAGTGTCCAAGAGTGGGGACAAGTCGCCGATCCAGAATTCCTCAATGGTTCGGCTTCGGCTTTGCTCGCGTTAGTCCAACTCTACCGACAAATACCAGAACCGCAACTATTAGAGCGCGCCCAGGCGGTGGCGAAAGGGATACTGTTGTATCAAGTCGCAGATGGTATCCATGCGGGTGGCTTTAAAGTTCCGATTGCTGCACGACCTCCGATCGGTATGGCTCACGGTACCGCAGGAATTGCTTGTGCACTCTTTAGCTTATATCGCTTGACGGGCGATCGCGTTTTAAAATTAGCGATTCGCAAGGCTCTAGCTTATGAAAGGTCTCATTACGATCGAGAACGTCAAGACTGGCCCAACTTGCAGCATACAGGGGATACTTTCTCGTTTATGACGGGCTGGTGTGCGGGTGCTCCAGGAATCGGTTTAGCTCGCCTAGCCATGTTAGATGGTTGGGATGATGGCGATTTAATGCCAGAGATTGATGCTGCGTGTCAAGCCACCTTGCGTCATCTCGGATCGGGCGGACATCACCTGTGTTGCGGGGAGGCTGGACGAATTATTTTCTTGATTAATGCGGGTGTGTGTCTCAACCGCCCCCAACTTTATGAAGCAGCCGCCAAGGCTAGCATCAATACGATCGAGTTCTACGAACAACAAGGATTTTGGAAGTTGCAGGAAATTGCGGCGCGATCGATTATTCCTGGACTTTCGGATGGTGTGGCTGGGGTTGGACTATCGTTGCTAACGCTTTTAGAACCGCAGAAAACCTCTCATTTTCTGACATTATCTTGAACCAAATACATAGGGTGAATGAGGATATCATCATGATTGAGGATCGGTTTCAACAAATTCCTCGAAGAGCAGATATTTCCCAAGAAGAGTTTGAGCAAGATTTTTTACTCCAAACAAAGCCAGTTATTTTGACCGATCTCTTTAAAGAGCAACCCATTCAAACGTTGGTGAATATTGAAAGTGTGCGGCGGCAGTTAGGAGAAATTCCACTCGTGGTTTCCGAAGGCACCCGATATCATCATCTGGCTCAAACCGATTCCTATTTGGAACCAGCTCGCTCTCTGACGGTGAATGACTATCTCGACTCGATCGATCGAGATCCAGAAACATCTCTACTATGTTCCGAGAATGCCTTGCCTAATGAAATTGATGCACTATTTACGATACCAGAATATTGTCGGTTTGGAGATTGGGACGATCTAACGGCGCGGCTATTTTTGGGCAATGCTGGAAATTATGCCCACCTACACTTTGATGGTGACTTTCGTCAGGTTCTTTTTTACCAAATTTGTGGCAGTAAGCGGATTGTGATCATTCCAGCTAATGCTGCTGCCAAATTGCTGCCAAATCAGCAGTGGAGCCTGGTATGTCTGGAACATTTTAGCGAGGCAGAAAAAGACGCTTTTATTGCTTATGCAGGTGGTGTGCAATGTATCCTCAATCCCGGCGAAGCTCTGTTTTTTCCGGCAGCGGTGTGGCATTATGTAGAGTATTTAACGACGGGGATGTCAGTCGCGCTCCGGTTTGGCCGCAATCGTTATACTAAATTTTTAGGAGATAAATACCACCTTAACAGCAAGCTACAACGCATTGCTGCTAAAATGATTGACGAGCAGACAGTGCAGGAGCGGTATTCTCAAGAGTACGAAATCATTCAACAGGCTTTTTACCAGCCCGCCCAGACTTTAGGGGAAAAAGTTCGCCAGATGTCGATGGCTTACGATCTTGTTTGGAATGCGATCGCCGAGACAGTGGAACCTGTTTATCAAATCTCTATTCCCGATCGATTGGCTCAGACGACTTTAGAGATTCATGCCCAACATCGCTATGGCAATCTCATCCAACCTACACCACAATTTGGCGGTTGGGGATGGGCTAGTACAAACTGACAATATTCGATCGCAGAAGACACAGAAGATTAGTCTTTCAGCTTGCGGTTAATAAAAATCTGAGTGAAATCATGTCCTGTAGATTAGCCAAATAAGCTAGGGGCGGGTTCACCAACGATATCTGCTTCGTTCGTAGTGCGGACTTAAGTCCGCAAAAAGCTGCGGACTTAAGTCCGCACAGATCCGTTTTTATTATGGTAATCGATCGCACATGATATAATACGCTTGAGTTAGAGCTTTTTTGTCATTGCGAACCCGCAGGTCGAAGCAATCGGAGTGTCTATTTTTTACATCGTTTTACTTCTAGGACTTTTTATTGACATTTGGCATTAATCTTGCTTGAGTATATCAGGCAACCACAGCAAGATTAAGAATAGCAAGCATACGATAACTAAGCCAATGCTGTAAGGTACAGCACCGCTAGTATCTGGTGCTTGCTGCATTAGATAGAGTGTTTGCAACATTAAAGTTTTCCTTCCTAATTCGTGCGATTTTGAGAATTGAGCAGGCTCGTGCTATTATCGCCATTAAGAAAATCAAGTAATTTCATGGCTTTTGAGTCAATTAATTAATGATTTCAAGGAAGTCTTACTTTCTTCAATAGAAATCATGTACGGCGCCATGCGTTTTTGAACGAAATTAACCATTGAGGTATAGATGAACGGAACTGTCCAAATCCCGTTGGGAATTCCAGCTTTTTCCTGAAGTTTAATTGCTTTAACATACAGAGGAATAATCCGACCCATTTTTTGCAGATCCTGTCTGACAAAACTGCAAGTGTAGCGGATGGTATCGGGTGCAAGACGGTGAGTGATTACCCATCCCACTACTTGTCCTTGGTAGCGCAAACCTATACTGTTTAAAGGTTCTAGATCCTGCTCGCTGACAAAAGGTATTAATTGCGGCGGAATCCAAGGTTCTGCTGCTTGCTGTTGTGCGATCGCCACCCGTTCCTCGGCCGTAATTTCTACCCAAGGAAAAACTGTATACGCAGCAGGAAGCGTCGATTTTTGCATCCAAGGTGCATTGGCAATTTTATCTGTTGTCGATTTGCAGACTATCATCCGAGGTTCGGGAACTGTCCAATTGCACTTTTGCAGCAGATGTTCTAGGGCCGGTGTTGTGATTTTACCAGTTGTATAAACTAAATTGACACTTGTGCAACCCCGCGAAAATAACTCTTCCTCTAAACGGCTCAGGAGAGATGTGCCAATTCCGAGATCGCGATATTTCTGCTCTACAAAAATAGAGAGTACCTCCGCAGATTTACCGTCTGGCAAAATTTCAGCTAAAACTAAACCAACGGGTAGATCCGAGTCAGAAGCTGCGATCGCCACTGTCGATCCTTCTGGTTTCAAAACTTCTAGGTGAGGGCGAAATCGCGGAAAGGTAAATCCCTGATAAACAAATCCTGTTAAAGGATTGTCGATGCGGTTCAATGTATACATAAACAACTCCTACCAATAAATTTGCCAACTTCCTTGACTGAAAAGTGCGTGTCCTTGCAGGGTAATTCTCTCGTCATCTGGCTGAATATTTTTTGCGGGCGCAATCTGATGAACTGTATGGCCTGAGTGTAAAATAAGCTCACCAATTTGGTACGGATAATAAGTTTTGGTTCTTGACTTGACAAGCTGCACAAATTCTGAGCGGCTAATATTTGCAATTTCATGATGGTGCAGGTTCCATGTATTCAAACCTCCGCCAAATTTGGGCAGCGAAATTGCTAAGGTAAAAGAGATGGGATTGTTGAAGTCTGTGCGATCGCCCGATTCCCAATTTATGAGCTTGTACTGAGAGTCGCAGTGGATTGAGGCGATCGGCTGTTCAAACAATTTACAGGCTAGATAGACGTGAAACCCTGGTAGTGCATAATTTTGGTGGTAGCTTATGGGTGCTTTTAATAATTGCGCCAACCTATCGCTTAACCGTTCGTAAAGCCAACTTAGGCGATCGCACAATATCGGGTTATAAAGAAGCGCTTTACTGTAATAATCTTGCGGTTCTATAGCCGCATCCAGGTAACTCGCGGCCCCCAAGGTATAGAAAGGTATATCTGGATTTCGTTTCAGCCAAAACTTTTTGAGTTCGTAGACTGTAGAACGAATTTTTGAGCATTCCTCTTCTGCGAGCAAATTTAAGCTGCTGACTGTATTGCTCATATAACAACATCCTAGCTCACTTGTTAACATCACTTTTTTCTCCTCTGTTTTTATTTTTTATCCTTTCTGTGCAACAGGCATCCAGCCTGTGAATTTGTGCGATCGGTCAAAAAAGATTAACCAATAAAAAAATATTGCTATAACCTCAATCCAAAAGCATTACTTGAGAAATTGAACTTCTCCTACAAGCGGATTAGGGTTAGTTGATTCTATTGATTTAATAGGTGCAGCCAAATTTTACTTATGCAGCGATCGTCCGATTGTCATTTCAACAGTTAAAGTAGGGTGCGTCGCAGCAACAATTTTGGCTATTTACGACTATCAATGGGCGACGCACCCTACATCGATACCTCGATCGAGAATTCTCTACCGAGGGTGACAATCATGGGGTGATAGCGGGATTGTTTCAACCTGTCGGGGACAGTGGCTTAATTTTGAGGAATTATTTTGATGCGGTTTTTAAACTCTTGAGCCCGTTGATGGTCGGGAATTTCTGCTACCAGCACTTTAATAAGTTGCTGAGGCATTAAATGCGGAGATTGAGCTAAGATATCTTCGAGCAGAAAACTAGCCATCGGCCCCATACAGCGCATCAATTCTTGCCGGCAATGCTTTAGAAATTGCGGGTTGAGACGATCGCGCAAATCGCCCATTTTATCAGAGTTAGTCAATCTTAAACTGCATTTTTTTAAGCGGCAGATTCGCACCAGTTGCATCTATAGCCAAATTTCCCCATCACCGAATTTTGAAATCAGCAGACTCAATCTAACTTATTGTATCCTTAATCAAGCCAAAGTCGATCGGTACAGGTGCTGTGCAGGTTCCCCTACCTTTGCGGATGTTGCCCAATCCCGTCACAAACGCGGCGATCGCTCTCTAACACATCAGGATTATTCTGTAGATAATCGCGCACCCAATCGCAACCGCGCACCCGCAAATCGTGAGGTGTTAAATCTAAATTCCACACAATTAACTTTCCCGCTTCGTCAGAGGAAACAAGCTGATGTCCGTCGGGACTGAATCTGACACTGAGGACTTTAGCTTCATGCCCTCTGAACGTCGCAATTTCTTTACCTTTCCGAGTCCAAAGTTTGACAGAACCGTCCCAACTAGCAGTAGCAATTCTGCGATCATCCGGGCTAAAATCCACATCCCAAACAGCATCTTTATGCGCTCTTAAGGTTGCAATTCCCTTACCTTCACGAGTCCAAAGTTTTGCTGTTTTATCTTCGCTCGTAGAAGCGATCGTTTGACCGTCATGGCTAAAAACGACACTGTGAACTCCATCGCTATGCCCCTTGAGCGTGGCGATTTCTTGACCTTCATTACTCCAAAGTCTAACCGTTCGATCCCAACTAGCAGTAGCAATTCTCTGACCGTCCGGGCTAAAACTGACACCGTTTACCCCATCTGTATGCCCCTTGAGTACCGCCTTTTGATTGCCATCTACGCTCCAAACTTTGACTGCTTTCTCAGTAGTGCTAGTGGCGGCGATCGTCCGATCGTCCGGGCTAAAACTAACGCTCCATATCCAATCCTTGGGGTTATTAAAAGTTTTCATTTTTTCGCCGCTGCGCTGCCAAATTGTGACATTTCCCTCGCTGGTAGCTGTGGTAAATTTGTCGCCCTTACGGCTAAAACAAATGTCTGTTAACTTGCTCTCAAACCCTTTAAAAGCTTGCAGTTCTTTCCCAGCCATGCTCCAAAACTTAACACTTTGGTCGTGACTAGCAGTAGCAATCATTTGACCGGCGGGACTAAAAATGGCGCGATTGATTGCACCTTCATGCGCCGACAAAATTTGCAGTTCTTTACCTTTCAACTGCCAAAGTTTGACAGTTTTATCTTTACTAGCAGTAGCCAGCATTTGACCGTCGGGACTAAAACTAACGCTCCACACCCAATCTTTATGTCCGGTTAAAATTTGAAGTTTCTTACCCGATGCGCTCCATAAAATGACTTTTTTGTTAGCGCTGGCTGTCGCAATAGTTTTCCCATCAGGGCTAAAACTGACGCTAGTGAACGAATATCCGAAACCGTTGAGGGTTTTAATCTGCTTGCCTTCCAGCGTCCAGAGTTTGACTGTAGAGTCTTTACTAGCAGTGGCAATTGTCTTGCCGTCCGGACTGAAACTGACGCTCCAAATCCAATCTTTATGTCCAGATAAAGTCTTAATTTCTTGACCGTTCCGGTTCCAAAGTTTGACAGTATTATCAGCACTAGCCGTAGCAATGGTTTGACCGTCGGGGCTGAAATTGA